>SVCK01000019.1 GCA_015058375.1 Clostridium sp. | reverse complement strand
TGACTTGTAAGTCCTGACATGCTATTAAATGTTGTATCTATTATATCAACACCTGCATCTGCTGCCATTAAAGCAGTAGCAACACCATTTCCTGTTGTATCATGAGTATGAAGGTGTATTGGAATTGAAATTTCATTCTTTAATGCAGTTATAAGTTTCTTAGCTGCATAAGGTTTCAATAAAGCTGACATATCTTTAATTCCTAAAATATGTGCTCCCATTTTTTCAATTTCCTTAGCTTTCTTTACATAATATTCAAGCGAATATTTATCTCTGCTTTCATCTAAAATATCACCTGTATAACAAAGAGCAACTTCTGCTACCTTATTATTCTTTAATACTTCATCTAAAGATACTTCTATTCCCTTAAGCCAGTTTAAAGAATCAAAGATTCTAAATACATCTATTCCACTATCAGCAGCTTCTTTTACAAATCTTCTTATAACATTGTCTGGATAATTTTTATATCCAACACCATTTGCTCCTCTTATAAGCATTTGGAACATTACGTTTGGAATTTTCTTTCTAAGTTGTTGTAATCTATGCCATGGAGATTCCTTTAAAAATCTGTATGAAGTATCAAAAGTAGCTCCTCCCCACATTTCAAGCGAGAAAAGATCCTTTCCATAAAAAGCTGTAGCTTCTGCAATACTTATCATATCACGGCTTCTAACTCTTGTTGCCATAAGACTTTGCTGAGCATCTCTCATTGTTGTATCAGTTAAAAGCAATCTATTTTGATTCTTTATGTACTTAACAATTCCTTCTGGACCTTGTTCATCTAAAATTTGTTTAGTTCCTCTTAAATTTTCTACTCCTGAAACCTTAGGAATCTTTGGAATATCAAATTCTTTCTTTACTCCCTTAGTTTCATTTACTATCTTTTCACCTAAAAATCTTAAGATTCTTTGTTCTTCATCACTCTTTGGTTTTATATCAAAAAGCTGAGGATTATCCGAAATGAAGTTTGTATCACATGTACCCTTCTTAAACTCTTCATTATTTAATACATTTATTAAGAAGTCAACATTAGTTTTAACACCTGTAATATTACTTTCTTTTATAGCTCTTATCGCTTTTCTAACTGCATCATTAAAAGTTCTCGAATATGCTGTTGTCTTAACTAGAAGGCTATCATAATAAGGGCTTATAATTGAACCTGAGAATCCATTACCACCATCAAGTCTTATACCAAAACCTGAAGAAGTTCTATAAACATCTATTTTACCTGTATCAGGTGAGAAATTATTAGCTGGATCTTCAGTAGTTATTCTACATTGAATAGCATATCCTCTTGGATTTATTTCTTCTTGCTTTAAATCTACTTCTTTTGAATCTAATGCATATCCTTCTGCAATCAAGATTTGGCTTTGAACAATATCAATGCCTGTAATCATTTCTGTTATTGTATGTTCAACCTGTACTCTAGGATTCATTTCTATAAAGTAATGATTAAAGTTTTTATCTACTAAGAATTCTAATGTACCAGCTCCTCTATATCCAACTTCCTTAGCAATCTTAATAGCATCTTCGCAAATTTCTTTTCTCTTTTCATCGGTTAAAACTAGTGATGGAGCTATTTCAATTACCTTTTGATGTCTTCTTTGAATTGAGCAGTCTCTCTCATAAAGATGAACAATATTTCCATATTTGTCACCTAAGATTTGTACTTCAATATGCTTTGGTCCTTCAATATATTTTTCAATAAACATATCATCATTACCAAAAGCTTTCTTAGCTTCACTCTTTGCATTTCTATATGAAGGCAAAAGTTCTTCATCGTTTCTTACGATTCTCATACCTCTACCACCACCGCCTGCTGCGGCTTTAATCATTACAGGATATCCACATTCTCTAGCTATCTTTAAAGCATCTTCCTCAGACTGGATAGCTTCTTCAACACCTGGAATTACTTTAACCCCGGCTCTTTCAGCAACTATTTTAGATTTTATTTTATCTCCTAGTTGTTCCATCATTTCAGCTGTTGGCCCTATGAATTCAATTCCAGCTTCCTGACATCTTCTTGCAAACTCTGGATTTTCAGATAAAAAACCATATCCTGGATGAATTGCATCTACATGTTTTTTAAGTGCTAATTCAATAATTTCATCAATATTTAAATAAGCTTCAACTGGACCTTTATTTTTGCCTATTAAATATGCTTCATGAGCCTTTGTTCTAAATAGAGATCTTTTGTCTTCTTCTGAATAAATTGCAACAGTTCTAATCCCTAATTCATGACATGCTCTTATAATTCTTATAGCGATTTCTCCTCTGTTTGCTACAAGTACTTTCTTAAACTTATGCCCCAAACTCCTCACGCTCCTAAATATAAATTTTCTTTTGACTCGATTATATCACAAAACGACAAAAATACATATATTAAAAAAACTTTTTTAATATTCGTACGTCTTTTGTTTTAAATTTTATTTTCTTATAATTATTATTAAAAACTTGTAATATACAATCTATATTATAAGTAAAAATGATAAAACTAGACAATAAAAAACATAGTAGTTTTAAAAATGTAAGCATACTTAAGCGTCCAATCTCCAATTGCAAAAATATTAAAAAAAAACTGTTTTTTCATATGTATTTGTCAACATATTATCTTGTTTTTTAATTCTTTATTCCATGCAAGTTAAAAATCTGTTATAATTTTATTCATATAATTATAAATTTAATTAGGGGGGGCTATTTTTATGAGTTTTACAAATATAAGGAAAATACCAACACCTGAAGAAATAAAGGATATGGTACCTTTATCCGACAACTTAAAAGCAGTTAAAGCTAAAAGAGATGCAGAAATAAAGAAAGTATTTACTGGGGAAAGCGACAAATTTTTAGTTATTATTGGGCCATGCTCAGCAGATAATGAAGATTCTGTATGTGACTATATAAACAGATTAGCAAAAGTTAATGAAAAGACTAAAGATAAATTATTAATAATACCTAGAATATATACAAATAAACCAAGAACAACTGGTGATGGTTATAAGGGGATGCTTCATCAACCAGACCCTGAAAAATCACCTAATATTCTTGAAGGTATACTTTCAATAAGAAAACTATTCTTAAGAGCTATCAAAGAAACACATCTTACACCAGCTGATGAAATGTTATATCCTTGTAATCACATTTTCTGTGATGACTTATTAAGCTATGTAGCTGTTGGGGCAAGATCTGTAGAAAACCAGCAACACAGATTAACAGCTAGTGGTGTTGATGTTCCTGTTGGTATGAAAAATCCAATGGCTGGAGATTTATCAGTAATGTTTAATGCTATACATGCAGCTCACCACAATCATGATTTTATTTACAATAATCATGAAGTTTCAACTAACGGTAACCCATTTACACATGCAATTTTAAGAGGTTCAGTTGATATGTATGGTAATAATATTGCAAACTATCATTATGAAGATATCTTAAAGACAGTTGAATTATACAAAAAGCATAATTTCCCAAATCCAGCTATAATTATTGATGCAAACCATTCAAATTCAGGCAAAAAGTTTGCAGAGCAACCTCGTATAGTTAAAGAAATTATTCACAGCATGGATTGCAATTCTGAAATCAAAAAGCTTGTAAAAGGTGTAATGGTTGAAAGCTACATCGAAGAAGGAGCTCAAAAAATTGATGAACATATCTATGGTAAATCAATTACAGACCCTTGTCTTGGATGGGATGCTACCGAAAGATTACTTTATGATATAGCAGAAAGAATTTAACTTCAAATTAAAATATAATCTAACAAAAAATGTTACTAGGAATTTCAATTTCCAGTAACATTTTTTCTTTGTTTCTAATTGTACCGGTGCATTTGTACTTTGTATTTATTTCTTCTATACTTAATACAATAAAGGATGTGAAATTAATGAAAGGATTTACTCAAAAAAAAATAGCATTAATTAATGATGTGACTGGTTTTGGAAGATGTTCTTTAGCTGTAGCCCTTCCTATAATTTCTGCTTTAAAAGTTCAATGCAGTTTTTTACCTACAGCTATACTTTCAAATCATACTGGATTTAATACTTTCTTTTTTGATGACTACACTTCAAATATGGAACAGTACATCAATGCTTGGGAAAAAATCAACGTTAAGTTTGATGGAATCTGTACAGGATTTTTAGGTTCCAAAGAACAAATTGATATTGTTATAGATTTTATAAAAAAGTTTAAAACTGAAAACAACATAATTATAGTCGATCCTGTTATGGGTGATAACGGTAAAATTTATTCTACATATACAGATGAAATGTGCGAAAAAATGCAACAACTTATAAAGTATGCTGACTGTATAACGCCTAATTTTACAGAACTGTGCAGACTTTTAGATATTGCTTATCCAAAAGAAACTCCATCTCTAGAAGAACTTAATAATCTTTGTATAAAACTATCTAAACAAGGTCCTTCAAAAATAGTTATTACAGGACTAAAACGTGATGATTATATTGAAAACTTTGTTTTTGAAAAACATAAAGAATTTAAATCTATTAAAGTGAAAAGAGCTGGAAAAGACCGCCCTGGAACTGGTGATATTTTTTCTTCTATAGTCTCAGCATCTCTTGTAAAAGGAGAAGATTTTACACATTGTGTTAAAAAGGCAACTGATTTTATATCTAAATCATTAGCCTTTACTGAAAATATTGGCTTAGAACAATCTCATGGCGTATGTTTTGAAGAATTCTTAACACAACTAAAATAAATTCATAATCTAATACATATTAAATTTCAACTAAAGGATGTGTTTATCATGGTAATTTTATATACTGCTGATCACGGCAAATTTATTAGTCTTAAAAATATTACACTTGAAGAAATGGAAAAGAAAAATATTAAAAAAAATGTTTATGTAAATTTAACTAATAAGTGTCCTTGCAAATGTACTTTCTGTCTAAGAAAAACTAAAGAAATGACTGAATCTAATAGCCTTTGGTTAAAAAGAGAACCTACTGTTTCAGAAGTAATTAAAGAATTTGATTCTATAGATTTACCAAAGTTTGATGAAGTAATTTTCTGTGGTTTTGGGGAACCTTCTGAAAGAATTGATGATATTATTGAAATTGCAAAATATATAAAGAATAGATGTCCTCAAATGCCAACAAGAATAAACACTAATGGTCTTTCAGATTTAGTAAATAAAAAACCTACAGCACCACTTTTAAAAGGCCTTATTGATACTGTTTCCATAAGCCTTAATGCTCCAAATGCTGAAGAATTTTTAGAAATAACTCAAAATATATTTGGTATAAAATCATATGAAGCAATGAAATCATTTGCTCTTGAATGTACTAAATATGTTCCTAACGTTGTATTCACCGTTGTAGACTGTATTGGAGAAGAAAAAATTAAACAATCTCAAAAAGTCTGTGATGAACTAGGAATTAAGTTAAGAATAAGACCTTTTGAAGAATAAAATATTCCCTTTTTTAAAATTATATAGTATATTTTATGTATAACTTTTGTAAATATATGTATATAGTTTTTTTAAAGGGAGGATGATATCTTGAATCAAGAACAGCTAAGAAGTTTTTATGAAGGCAGTTGTTGCACTGCTTATGAAATATATGGTGCTCACTTAAAGAATTGTGGGACAACCTTCTCAGTTTATGCTCCAAACGCCGAAAAAGTACAAGTCATTGGAGAATTTAACTCATGGAATGGAGAAATGCATGAAATGGTAAAGGCAGATAGCAAAGGAAGCTTTTCTCTTTTCATTCCTGAAGCTAAAGAAAATCAAATGTACAAATATCGTATTTTTCAAAAAAACGGGACTACCTGTGATAAAAGTGACCCTTATGCCTTTTATAGCGAGCTTAGACCTAATACAGCTTCTATAATTACAAACATGACTGATTTTGAATTCACTGATGAACAATGGATGAATAAAAGAAATAAAAACTTTAATAATCCAGTAAATATCTATGAACTTCATCTAGGCTCATGGAAAAAACCTCAAGATAAAGAATTTTATACGTATAAAGAAATTGCAAAAGACTTAATAGAATATTTAACTACTCATAACTTTACGCATATTGAACTAATGCCACTTAATGAACATCCTCTAGATGCTTCTTGGGGATATCAGTCTTCAGGTCTATTTAGTATGACATCAAGATATGGTACAGTTCAAGATTTAAAATACCTAATAAATATTCTTCACAATCACAATATTGGTGTTATTTTAGATTATGTGCCAGTTCACTTTGTTCGTGATAATTATTCTTTAGCTAAATTCGATGGCTGCTGTCTTTATGAATATGAGCATAAAGATATAGCAGAAAATCAATGGGGTTCTTATAATTTTAATTATTATAACAATGCAGTTATATCATATTTAATGAGTGCAGCTTATTTTTATTTAAAAGAATATCATATAGATGGATTAAGAATGGATGCAATATCTAATGTAATCTACTGGCAAGGTGACTCTAATAGAGGTGTTAATATTGGAGGTATCAACTTCTTAAAAAGACTTAACTACAATCTTAATAAAGCATTTCCTGATGTAATGCTTATTGCTGAAGATTCCTCTTCTTATATTAAAGTTACTGCCCCTGTTGAATATGATGGTTTAGGATTTGATTATAAATGGGATCTTGGTTGGATGCATGATACTATTAATTATTTTAAAACTCCACCTTATCAAAGAAGCTATAATCATAATCTTCTTACTTTTTCTATGAGTTATTTTTACTATGAAAACTTCTTCTTAACATTATCGCATGATGAAGTCGTACATGGTAAGAAAACCATTATAGATAAACTATGGGGAACTTATGAAGAAAAATTTTCACAAGCTAGAACATTATATGCTTATATGTTTACACATCCAGGTAAAAAACTTAATTTTATGGGTAACGAATTTGCACATTTTAGAGAATGGGATGAAAATAAAGAACTTGACTGGTTTTTATTAAAATATCCTATGCATGATTCATTCAAACGATACTTTAAAGATTTAGGAAAAGTTTATAAGAATAATTCTGCCTTGTATAAAGATGACTATAGCGAAAATGGTTTTAAGTGGATAGATGCTGATAATAATAGAGATTGTGTATTTTCGTATATTAGATATGATAATACTCAAAAGATTGTTGTTGTTTTAAATATGTCTAATAATACTTATAGAGATTTTAGAATTGGTGTTGATTCTACAGGTTTTCTAGAAGAAATATTAAATAGTGAAAAAGATATTTACTCTGGCTGTAATATTACAAATGATTACAACATTGAAATTGAAAATATTCCTTGGAACAATATGCCTTATTCAGCCAAAGTTACTTTAGCACCACTTGGATCATGTATTTTCAAAATTATTTAATAAAGGAGGGATTTTTCCCTCCTTAAATATAAATTTTACTATAATTCATACTTTACATTCACATTTCTTAATAATCTTTCTGTATTTTTTCTAAACTTATGCCTTAAATCTATAGCTATTCCCCCTATAATCAAAACACATGATACTATTTTAAAATATGTAAACAGAGAATATAGCATTACTAATTGCAAAAATATAACTATTATCTTTTGAGATGTAAATCTAAAAATATAGCTACATAATATACTATATGAATCTTTAATTATAAAATATAAAGTAATATACTTCATAATGATTAAAACAGTCTTAAAATAAATAATATTAAATAGAATATTATCATCTCCAAGTATATTCATAAATAATAAAAATATAAGACTTACAAATACAGTTTTCTGTGAACAGTACTGCATACTTCCATACTTTTTATACTTTTTAATAAAAACAAACTTTTTTAATGCATTTGCATTTAATAATGATAGTTTCTTACCTAAAACAATACCAGCAATATATGTCATTATAACAGTTCCTAAAGGAAGTGCTGCTAAAACTATATAAAACGCAACATCTTTTAATATAGGATATCCTTCAAAATTCACTAACATTTCCTGAGCTTCTGCCATAAAGCTATAGCCTATAATACTTGATAAAAATATATCAGCAAATACTAAAATTAGTGTAGCAAAAAGCGAACAAAAAAATAAATCATCCATGAGATTTGTATCTCTTTTGATAAGAAAACCACATATAAATCCTATTGTCATATTTTGAATTATCCATAACGTATAAGCTGGATTCCCAAATATAAAAGTCAATAATGCTACAGAAGTTAAGCATGACAATAATGTATATTTAAAATCACATCTCAAATAAATTAAAGTAATAAGTATAGGCACCAATATATCTAAATAAAACTGGTAGCCTACAAATGTACTTATAAATACAATTCCTGTCATTACAAATAATGCACTAAGCACCGCTGATTCTGTTAATTTCTTAGTGTTCACTTTATCACCTGACTCCTTCATATTACAAATTATGATATCATACTTTGATAAAATTTACTAGGAATATAAGCTCTCTATTGGTATTATTTATAAATATTCTGTCAATAATATAGAAGCGAGTGATAAGTAAGCTTTTTAATAAAAAAGTTTACCCTCTACCCTCTCGCTAAAATGAAAATTATATTTAATAGGGAGAGATGGTAATGAAGAAAAAAATAATTATTATAGGTGCTGGTGTAAGTGGTTTATCTTTAGCTGCTCGACTTCTATACAAAGGATTTGATGTAGTAATTTATGAAAAAAATTCAAGAATCGGTGGCAAAACCAGCATTATAAAAAGTGGTAATTTTAAATTCGACTTGACAGCTAGTATTGCTATGATGCCAGAAGATTTAATAAATACATTTAAATATTGCGGAAAAAATTATAAAAATTATTTCAGTTTAACTCCTCTAACTCCCTTGTATAGGTGTTTCTATTATGATAATAGTTTTTATGATTTCCATTCAGATTTTTCATTATTAAATAGAACCTTAAAATCAATAACACGACATGATTTTGATGATATTTATGGCTATTACAATTTTCTAACAGCAAATTATCATAAATATCTTCAAATTAATAATAATATTTTAGGAAGAAGCTTTATAAAACCATATAATCTTTTTAGATCATCAGTTCTTAAAAATATTGATGATTTAAATGTACTTTCAAGCTGTACATCAGAATGTAAAAAAGATATAAAAAACCAAAAGCTCTTTGAATTTTTAATGTTTCAATCTATGTATATAGGAATGTCACCATTCAACTCTTCCAGTATATTTAATACAATTCCAGCTTCCACTCAAATGGAGGGATTATATTATATAAAAGGTGGCATGTACAATTACATACTTGCACTAAAAAAACTTGTAATAGAACTTGGAGGTACTATTAAAACTTGTAATGAAATAAGTGATATTCTATTTAATAAAAATAATGTTTATGGTGTTATGTGTCACGATAAAGTAATAAAATGTGATGCTGTTGTATGTAGCTGTGATTATACTAATACAATGACAAAATTGATTAAAGATAAAAATATAAAGAGTTTATTTAAATCAAAAAAGAAGCATGAATATTCATGTTCTGTCTTTATGTTATACTTAGCACTTGATAAAAAATATCCAATTTTAAAAGTGCATAACATTTATATAAACAAAGATTTTAAAAAGAATATTAACGCAGCTTTTAAAGGTGTACTTCCTAATAATCCATCACTATATATCTACTGTCCAAGTTCTATTGATGATTCCTTATGTCCTGAAGGATGTTCAACAATTAATATAATGATTAGAGTACCTAATCTTTCATATGAAAAAATCAATTGGAACTTTGAACTATGCTTAAAAATAAAAAAGAAAATTTTAGATATCTTATCGTCCATAAAAACTATGGAAGATATAAAAGAGCATATACTTTATGATAATTTTCTAACTCCTATGGATTTAAGAGATAAACTTAATCTTTATCATGGAGCTGCATTTGGTATCAGTCCTTTATTAAAAGAAAATTTAATTTTAAGGCCACAATGTAATAATCCAAAAGTTAAAAATCTATATTTTACTGGTGCTGATACTCATCCTGGCAATGGAATTTCTTTATGCCTTAAAAGTTCTAAAATATGTGCAGAAAAAATTATTAAAGATTACACTACTGAACCTTCAAAGAAAAAACTTTTTAATCTAAATAAATAAGGGTGCTTTAATTAAAGCACCTTTATTTATACTTAATCTTTACATATTAATAATCATTCCACAGCCCTCATTTTCATTAGGTCTAGCTCTAAATCCAAATTTTTTATAAAATCCTTCAGAATTTTTTGAAGACATCAGTAAGACCATTACACTTGTTCCTTGAATCTTATCCTTTTTAACAAAATCTAAAAGGTTATTTATAATTAACGCACCAATTCCAAGCTTTTGATATTCTGGTCTAACATTAATATTTTGAAGATAATAAACATAAGCCCCATCTCCAACAAGCCTTCCCATTCCTACTGCCCTTTTCCCATCTTTTATAAGCAAAGAATATATACTATTATTTAACATTTTATTAACCTGTTGCTCTGAAAGTTCACTTAGCCCCACAGACTTTCTAAGTTCAATAAATTCATGAATACTTATTGCATTTTCAATTACATCTAAGTTCATAATAAAACGCCCCCAATTATTTTTGCTTATAATTATACACTTTTTTGAATATTAAAAAAAGTCCCTAGAAAATTATTATAATTCTCTAGAGAACTTCTTCTTAATTATATGTCTTTACATTTTAAAATTATAATTACTCATTTCTTCATTTAATATTTGAGCTTGACCTGCTAATTCTTGCATTGCTGCTGATGTTTGTTCAATAGAAGATAAATTAGTTTGAATTACTTCTGAAATTGAATTAACACCACTTGTCATCTCATTAATTTGATTAGCTTGATTATTAGATTCAACAGATATATTATCAACTAATTCAACAGTTTCATCAATTTCATTAACAACTCTTTGTAAAGATTTTGCTGTATCTTTTACAACACTATTAACATGACTTACAGAATTTATTGAATTTCCTACTAATACTCCTGTATCTTTAACAGCATTGCTTACTTCATCAGCCAATTTTCTAACTTCTTCAGCAACTACTGCAAATCCTTTACCAGCTTCCCCTGCTCTTGCTGCTTCTATAGCTGCATTTAAAGCAAGAAGATTTGTTTGTTCTGCAATATCTTCAATAGTATTAGTAATGTCTTCAATAGCTCTAGAAGAATCTTCTATTTCTTTCATTGAATCTATTAATTGATTCATTTTATCGTTACTTTCATCAACAGTTTTTCTTACACCTAAAGTAAACTGTTTTGTCTTATCTGCAATCTCTGCATTTCTTTTTGATTTTTCTAACATTCTATTACAGTTTTCACTTAATTCTTCTAATGAGCCAGCTTGTTCTACTGCTCCTTCATTTAAAACCTGTGTAGAAGCTGACACTTCTTCTGAACTGCTTGAAACTAATTCAACAGAATCACTTAATGTTACAAATAATTTATTCATTGATAATATTATCTTATTTACAGCATCTTTTAAATGAATAAATTCTCCCTTATATTCAATTGAATCATCAGCATTAACATCAAAGTTTCCATCAGCCATATTTCCTAAAATAGATTCTATATCTCTTATACATCCAGCAAGCATGTCAATAGAACTTATTAAACTTTCTGCCATTTCACCCATTTCATCTTCGTTTTCATAATTGTTTTCTACTGTTAAGCATCCTTGTTCTAATTTTTCAGAAATTGATTTAATATTACTAATACCTGAAACTATAGTTTCTGATAATACTTTTGCCATACCTTTTTGTAAATTAATCATAACAATAATTAATAATATTATTACTCCTTCTATTACAGCCATTACGTTAATTCTAAAATGGAATACTTTATCAGTATCCTTTACATTGAAATCATAAATTTTTGAAATAGCTTTAATTGTTATATCACTTTTATCTGAATATGTACCTTTTGATATTTCAACAGCCTTGTCCAAATTTCCATTTTCCAGATTCTTTACAATTTCACTTACACAACTGCTAACTTCCTTAGCACTTGATTTTAACTCTTCTGCATCTTTCTTATCTCCACTATATGCATCAGAAATTTCTTCTCCAGCATCTACCAATGCTTTGCTATAATTTTGAACTTTTTCAATAGACTTGTTAAAATCATCATCTTTACTTAAATTGTTAATTTCATTTATGCTAGATTCCAACTTTAATATATCATAATTTACATCTGAAATTAATTTTGCAGTATTTGCTTGTTTACTATAGAAAGAATAAAATGAATTAACAGCAAAAAGCAACCCTGCTGCCATTATTGCAACTAAAATTATACTGTTCTTTTTAATATTCTTAAAAGTATAATTTAATTTTTCACTTACTCCCATTTTACTTAATTTTTTTACAATTATCGCATCTATTTTCACAATTGTTCCCCCCTATCAAATTTTTATCATTAAAATTTTAAATCAAATTAAGACTCAAGTCAAAAAGGTTGATTTAACATATTTCCATTTTTAACTTTTAAAAAATAATAATTTAACATTTTGTAAAAAGGCAAATTATGTAATGTCATTTTTTCTACATTTTACTATCAAAACGCACTTTCCTTTTTTGTTTTAATTTAAATAACTAAATTATTTTTCCCACAAAATTACTTGTGTTATTTTTCCATATATCATTTTGATAAATTTTTAGCTTTTTTTTAAACACTGTGATACTATAGATGAGCTATTCATGAATATTACATATTCTTATAATTAAATAATAATACGACAAAAAAAGATGTAAGAACAAATCTTACATCTTTTTTATCTATAACAGATATATTTTATAATTCTTCACCGTTAGTCTTAATAACGTTTTGATACCAATAATAACTATCCTTCTTATATCTATCCATTGATGCTCCTTCTTCTTCTTCACGATCAACGTAGATAAATCCATAACGTTTTTGATATCCATTTAACCAGCTTAGAAGGTCAGTTATAGACCATGTACAGTAAGCTAATACTCTACATCCTTCATTTACTGCTTCCTTAAGTTCTTCAACATGAGCCTTAAGATATGCTATTCTATAATCATCATGAATCTTATTATCTTCAGTCTTCTTATCAAAAGCACCTAATCCATTTTCAGAAATAACTATTGGTAAATCATATCTGCTTGTTATAATTCTACAACACATTCTGATTCCAATTGGATCTATTGTCCAATCCCAGTCAGTAGTTTTTAAGAATGGATTTGGAGGATTCTTAAATACTCCAGGTCTTCCTGAAACTTGAGTTGTTCCCTTTTTACCTGTAGTATTCATTTCACCAAGACCAACACCATCAATTGGATTGTATTCAACAACTGCTGATTGATAATAGTTTACTCCCATGAAATCAACTTGAGCACCCTTCTTTAAAAGTTCCTCATCGCCTTCTTCCATTGTTGGAGCAACACCTTGAGCTTCAAGATATCTCATAGCTGCTCTTGGATATCTTCCGTAAGCATAAACATCCATCCACCAGTATGTTTGTAAGTCATCATAATCTTCCTTAGCAATATTATTAATTGGATTACAATCTATTGCATAACTTGGTGTATATGCAAAACTTGCACCAACCTTAGCATCAGGAATCATTTCCTTAATAGCTAAAACAGCTTTAGCATGTGCTAGGAAAGCATGGTGATTTACTTGATAGAACATTTTCATATCATTTTTCTTTCCTGGTGGGTGTGTAGCCATTATCCATCCATGTTGAGTATAAACATTTTGCTCATTAATTGTTATCCAATATTTAACTTTATTTCCGTAACGTTTAAATAAAGTTCTAGCATAATTTTCATAATCATCAACTATTCTTCTACTTTCCCATCCGCCATATTCATCTTGTAAAGCTTGTGGTAAGTCCCAGTGATAAATAGTAACCATTGGTTCTATTCCATATTTTCTACATTCATCTATAACGTTATCATAAAACTGTAAACCTTTTTCGTTAACTTGACCTCTTCCTTCTGGATATATTCTTGACCAAGCAATT
>SVCK01000018.1 GCA_015058375.1 Clostridium sp. | reverse complement strand
GTTAAAAGTATTATACATTAAGTCTTTATTAGCTCCCATTTCAACCATCTTATCAAAAATAGGAGGTACAGGATAACTATCTTTATTAATTACAGCAGTTAATTCTCTTCCATTAAACATTCTTGGAACATTTTCTATAAATCCTCCTCCTGTAATATGTGCCATACCTTTAATATCAAAGTTTTCTAATAGCTTTAATACAGGTTTAACATAAATCTTAGTTGGAGTAATTAAAGTTTTCCAAACCTCTTTACCTTCAAATTCCATATCAAGATCTTCAAATATTTTTCTAACTAAAGAATAACCATTTGAATGGATTCCTGAAGATGCAATACCTATAAGTTTATCCCCTTCTTTAATTTTAGAACCATCTATTATCTTATCCTTATCAGCAATACCTACTGCAAATCCAGCTATATCATAATCCCCTTCTGCATAAAAACCTGGCATTTCAGCAGTTTCACCACCAATTAAGGCACAATCAGATTGTAAGCATCCATCTGAAACACCTTTAACAAGTTCTGAAGAAACTTCAGCTTCAAGCTTTCCACAAGCTATATAATCAAGAAAGAATAATGGCTTTGCTCCATGGCATAATATATCATTAACACACATAGCAACACAGTCTATGCCAACTGTATCATACTTCTTCTTTTTGCAAGCTATAGCAAGTTTAGTTCCAACACCATCAGTTCCTGATATAAGTACTGGCTTTTTATATCCCTCTGGAAGTTCAATCATCCCAGCAAAACTTCCTAGACCATTAAGAACTAAATTACTCATAGTCTTAGCTGCATATTCCTTTATAAGTTTTACAGATCTATATCCTTCTTCTATGTTAACTCCTGATTCTTTGTAACTTATCATTTAAAACACTACCTTTCAAGATGATCTTTAGATGTTTCTATAGGTGTTGCAACAGGATAAACTCCATTAAAACATCCCACACAGAAACCTTTTTTGCCTGTAAATGCTTTAAGCATTCCATCCATACTTAAATATCCAATAGA
Organism: Clostridium sp.; assembly: GCA_015058375.1. Lineage (GTDB taxonomy): Bacteria > Bacillota > Clostridia > Clostridiales > Clostridiaceae > Clostridium. Next base: position 2,414 of record SVCK01000018.1, on the reverse strand, counting down.
GTCTGCACCAATCATATCGCCTATTTCTGGAATACTATAATTAGCACCAATAAGCTCACTTCTATATGGAGTATCAATTCCAAAATAACATGGGAATTTAACTGGAGGTGAAGCAACTAAGAAATGAACTTCTGTAGCTCCAGCATCTCTTAAAGCATCAACCAAGTGTTTAGAAGTAGTACCTCTAACTATTGAATCATCTATTATAATAACTCTCTTTCCTTTTACATTAACTTTTAAAGGATTAAGTTTTACAGAAACTGCTTTTTCCCTTAATTCCTGAGATGGTGTAATAAATGTTCTTCCTACATATCTGTTCTTAACAAAAGCTATCCCATAAGGAATTCCTGAAGCTTTTGAATATCCAATAGCTGCTGGTATTCCTGAATCTGGTACCGCTGCAACTATATCAGCTTCAATCTTATGTTCATAATATAATTCTTCTCCAGATTTTACTCTTGTAGAATAAACATCTAAACCATCAATTCTAGAATCAGGTCTTGCAAAATATATGTACTCGAAAGCACAAGTTTGACATCCTGCATTTTCAGAATATTGATAAGATTTTATTCCATCTGCATCTATAGTAACCATTTCACCTGGTTTAACATCTCTTATAAATTCAGCACCTACAGCATCTAATGCAACACTTTCAGAAGCTAAAATATAAGCATCTCCACTTTTACCAATACATAAAGGTCTTATTCCATTAGGATCTCTTGCACCAATCAACTTATTCTTTGACATTATTACCATAGCAAAGCTTCCTCTAATAGCCTGCATAGCATCAAGCACTGCATGTTCAAGTCCCTTTTTAGCACCTCTTGCAATTAAAGTTGCTATAACTTCAGAATCTATTGAAGTATGGAATATATGCCCACCTTCTTCAAGAAGTTCTTTAATAACATCAGCATTAACAAGATTTCCATTATGAGCTAAAGATATAGCACCAAGTTTAGAATTTGCTAAAAGCGGTTGAGAATTTTCAACTGTATTAGCACCTGTAGTAGAATATCTTACATGTCCTATAGCTATATTTCCCTTAAGTTTCTTTAAATCTTCAGAGTCTGCAAAAGCTTCAGTTACAAGACCTAATCCCTTGTGCATTTCAATAGTTTCACCATTAGCAACTGCTATACCTGCACTTTCCTGTCCTCTGTGTTGAAGTGCATAAAGGCCATAATAAGTCATTCCTGCTACATCAATTGGTGTTTCGGAGTAAACTCCAAAAACACCACATTCATCTTTAAATTTACCTAGACTTGGATCCAAAATTAAATCAAAATCAGTATTAATCATTATTTGTCCCCTTTAATTCTGTTTAAGATTTCTACATAAGCACCTTCTACATTTCCAAGATCTCTTCTGAATCTATCCTTATCTAATTTTTCTCCAGTAGTTGCATCCCAGAATCTGCAAGTATCAGGTGAAATTTCATCAGCTAAAAGAATTTCTCCATTGTAACGACCAAATTCAATCTTAAAGTCAATTAAATTAATGTTCATTTGTTTGAAGAAGTCTTTTAATAGATTATTTATCTTGTCAGTCATGTCATAAATTACTTTTAATTCTTCAAAAGTAGTTGCTCCAATTGCTACTGCATGATAATCATTTACTAATGGATCTCCTAGTGCATCATCTTTATAAGATATTTCAAATACTGTAGTTTTTAAAGGAGTACCTTCTTCAAGTCCTAATCTTTTAGCCATTGAACCTGCTGCTACATTTCTAACTATAACTTCTAAAGGAACTATTTCAACCTTCTTACAAAGTTGTTCTCTATCATTTAACTTTTTAACAAAGTGAGTTTTAATACCATTTGCTTTTAACATTTCAAATATGCTTGATGTAATTGCATTGTTTAAAATACCTTTATTACTAATTTGAGCTTTCTTTTCTCCATTAAATGCTGTTGCATCATCTTTGTAATAAACTATTACCTCATCAGCTTTATCTGTTGCATATACCTTCTTTGCTTTTCCTTCATATAACATTTCTTTCTTTTCCATTATAGTTCTACTCCTTCCCCGTTTTCATCAATGAATTTTTTCTTCATTGCTAATCTTTTTTCTATTAATTTATTTTTAATACTTTCATCTTGAAGCGAAAGCATTTGAACTGCTAACATTCCTGCATTGTAACTATTATTTATACCAACAGTTGCAACTGGTATTGATTTTGGCATTTGAACAATCGATAAAAGTGCGTCCATACCATCAAGTGCTGCTCTAACTGGAACACCAATTACAGGTAATACAGTTTGAGAAGCTATTACACCTGGAAGGTGGGCAGCTAAACCTGCCCCAGCAATAATTACTTGGCATCCTTCCTTTTCAACTTCCTTAATAGTTTCACTTAACTTTTCAGGAACTCTATGTGCTGATAATACATAAGCTTTAAAATCAATATTAAAT
>SVCK01000002.1 GCA_015058375.1 Clostridium sp. | reverse complement strand
CGCCAGCGTTCGTCCTGAGCCAGGATCAAACTCTCAATAAAAAGTTTAATCTAATGCTCTAAAAACTTACTCATAAAAGAATTGCTGGTTTTTAACTTATCTATATATCTGTTCAATTTTCAAAGACCAATTTATCTTGTCGCTCTCAAACGACTTATTAAGTATATCACCGAGTTTAACATATGTCAACAAGTTTTTTTGTTTTTTTAAACATTTCTTCTTGTCCACCTCAGCGACGTGTTTTATCTTATCACATTTTCTATTTTCCTCACTTTTTCTAATCTTTATGACAAAAAATATATCATTTTTTTCTTAATAATTCTACTATTTTCTTAATAATTCTCATATTGATACACCCGGAAAAGTTTTAGCTTGAAAAATAAGGCTATCTAGCTAATATCAATCAGCTTAAGATAGCCTTATTTCTATTTACCTACAACTACAGGAATGATTTCATTTCCTATAAAACATTCACATTCTTCTATTACTCCCCCTTTATCCACTATAACATTACTTAATCTACAATTTTTATTTATATTTGATTGCTGCAATATCACACAATCTTCAATTTTGCTACCTTTGTGTATATGCACTCTTCTACCTATTATTGAATTTTTAACTTCTCCTTCAATACAACATCCATTAGCTATTATTGAATTACTTATTTTACTATCATCTGTATATAACGTTGGTGCTTCATCTTTAGTTTTGGTTAAAATCGGTCTATCATCATTAAATAATTCATCATTTATCTTTTCATTTAATAAATCCATATTAACCCTATAGTATGACTTTAATGAATTCACACAAGCTAAATAACCCTTATACTCATAACACCCAACTCTTAATTCATCTAATTTTTCATTAATAAAAGACTTAATCTTTCTATACAAACCACTTCTTAAACTCTTCAATACTATATCTATAAATAACTCAGTAGACATTATATACATTTCCATACTTATACTGCACTCAGCTCTTCTACCTGTATTCTTTTCTACTGAAACTAATTTTCTATCCTCATCAATTTTTAATGCATCACAATTTATAAAATATTCATTTGCCGTAGATACCCTTTTATATATTAATGTTATATCATTACTTGATTTCTTATGTTCATCTAAAACTTTATTATAATCAATATTACATATCATATATGATGGTGCTAAAAGCACATATTCTTTCTTACTATTCTTAATATATTCCAAATTTTCTGCAAAACTATGAACATCATCAAATACTAAATCTTCATCACTAAAATTAAATACTTTCAAACCATTTTTTCTATGAAGATCCCATGGTCGTCCATTCTTCAAATGATCTACCAAAGCTCTAGCATTAGTTTTTACAAATATACCAATAGACTCAATTCCTGAATTCTTCATATTAGAAAGTGAAAAATCTATTATTCTATATCTTGCTCCTATAGGAACTGCAGCTAAATTTCTTTTATTAACAAGTTCTCCCATTCTTCTTTCATCTTCATCTAAATTAATTATTCCTAAACAGTTATTCACATCTACTTCCCCCTCTACACTAGTATTTTAAATAGTAGTACATACTTCAACACCACTTTCTGATTTCACCTCTTCCTTAGCACCAACCACTACAATTTCATCTCCATTACCAACTGTAGAATTTCTTTCTATATTTGCACCCATTCCAATTATGGCCTTATTTATTACCACATTATCTCCAATCTTAACATTTGGCATAATAACAGAATCCATAACAACTGAATTTTTCCCAATATTGACTCCTTGAAATATTACTGAGTTATTTACTTCACCTTCTATATGACATCCTTCAACCACTAATGCATTCTTTATATTCGCATTAACTCCTATATGTTGAGCAGGTATACTATGATTTACTGAATATATACGCCATTCTTCATCATATAAATTTAATTTATTATTCTTAGATAGCAAGTCCATATTTGCTTCCCACAAACTGTCTATAGTCCCAACATCCTTCCAGTATCCTTCAAATGGATATGCAAACATACTCATATTAGAATCTATCATCTTAGGAATAATATTTTTACCAAAATCATTACTAGAAAGTTTATCATTTTCATCTTCTTTTAAATATTTTTTTAACATTTTCCAATTAAAAATATATATACCCATAGAAGCTAAATTACTTTTAGGATTTTTAGGTTTCTCTTCAAACTCATATATTGACATATCCTCATTTGTGTTCATTATTCCAAATCTTCCTGCTTCCTCTTTAGGTACTTTAATAACAGCAATAGTAGCATCTGCTTTGTTCTTCTTATGAAAATCCAACATTTTAGAGTAATCCATTTTGTAAATATGGTCTCCTGAAAGAATTAATACATACTCTGGATCGTATCCATCAATAAATTCTATATTTTGGTATATAGCATTAGCAGTGCCCTTATACCAATTACCTCCTTTTTCTTTTTGATATGGAGGTAATATTCTGACTCCACCATCTCTTCTATCTAAATCCCATGGATTTCCTATTCCTATATGCGCATTTAATTCTAGTGGCTTATATTGTGTTAATACTCCAACTGTATATATTCCTGAATTCGAACAATTGCTTAAAGGAAAATCTATAATTCTATACTTTCCTCCAAATGGAACTGCAGGTTTAGCTATACTTTTTGTTAACACCCCAAGCCTCGAACCTTGTCCTCCAGCTAGTATCATAGCAACTATTTCTTTTTTACTCACAAGTATTATCTCCTTTCTAATATTCTCTCTATAATACCTATGATTTAAATTCTTTATATATACATAATATTTATTATTTTTATACTATAAAAAAATGCTGCACTAAAAACTAGTGCAGCTTCTTAATATCTATTTTTTCATATTCATTTAATTTAGAAAATATTCTTATCGTATCATGCTAATAACTCTATTTACAAACCGACTCGAATCAATATCCTTTTCGTATATAATTTTAATATTATTTCTTAAAGGATAATTAATAAGCGAATCTAACTCTTTCTCATTTTACCTTTTTAATAATTCTATAAAATCATCAGGCAATTCATAAGTCACATCCAATCTTTATCTCCTAGCCCCAGCTCAAGGCATTTTGCAACTATTGAATTTTCACCTGTTACACTACATAAATCTAAGATTCTAATCATTTCACCGATAAGTTCCAACACTACCATAATTGCCGAACTTGTTAAAATACTTACTATCTGTACGCGTGTACCTAAACACATCTTCTAAATATATTATATAAATCATTCCTTCTTTATACTTTTTTAATGTAAACTATTTTTATTCTACAAGCCAACCTATAAGTTCTTATACATTAACTCTGAACCCCATATTCCTGTTGCATACTGCTGTATTGTTCTATCTGATGAAAATACTCCTGAATGAGCTATATTAACTCCACATATTTCTTGCCACTTATATTTATTTTTATATAATTCATTTATTTTATCTTGTGCCTCTATATAAGAGTTAAAGTCTTTCAATACATAGAATTCATCATTATAAGTTATAAGGTTCTCATAAATATTCTTAAATCTTTCTCTATCACTATTATATGTTCCATTAATTAAGTCATTAACAACCCTTTGAATCCTCTTATTTTCATTGCATATATCTATAGAACAATATCCTCCATTTTGTATATAGTTCAAAACATCTCTTGCATTCATACCAAATATAACTATATTATCTTTTCCAACTTCATCTGCAATCTCTATATTTGCTCCATCAAGAGTTGCTATAGTTATAGCACCATTCATCATAAACTTCATATTAGACGTACCTGAAGCTTCCTTAGTTGTGGTTGAAATCTGTTCACTTACATCAGCTGCTGGTATTATATCTTCAGCAAGAGATACTTTATAATTATCCATAAATACTACTTTCATTTTGTCATTAACTCTCTTATCTGCATTTACTGTATTGGCTATACAATTGATAAGTTCAATTATATTCTTTGCCAAATAGTAACCAGGTGCTGCTTTACCTGCAAATATAAATGTTCTAGGCTCTATATCTAAATTAGGATTTTCCTTTAATCTATTATATAAATCCATAATTCTTAAACAATTTAAAGTTTGCCTCTTATATGCGTGAATTCTCTTTACTTGAACATCAAAAATAGAATTAGGATCAACTACAATATTATTTTTCTCATAAATTCTATCTGCAAGTTTTCTCTTATTTATTTGTTTTACTCTATACAATTCTTCTTGAACTGATTTATCATGTATATGTTTTTCAAAATATATTAAGTCAGTAGGATGCTTTATAAATCCATCTCCAATTGTATCAACAAGCAAGTTAGTTAATCCTGGATTGCATTTTAACAACCATCTTCTATGTGTAATGCCATTAGTCTTATTATTAAACTTATTTGGATATAAATAATATAAATCTCTCATTTCTTCTTTCTTTAAAATATCCGTATGAAGTTTAGCAACACCATTAACACTGTGACTACCTACAACTGCAAGTGTTGCCATTCTTATTTGTCCATCACCTATAATAGACATTCTATTTATTTTATCTAACTGATCTGTATACTTATTCCAAAGCTCTTCACAATATCTTCTATTAATTTCTTCAACAATCATATATATTCTAGGTAAAAGCTTCCTAAACATATCTATAGGCCATTTTTCAAGAGCTTCTGCTAAAATTGTATGATTCGTATAAGAAATGCAATTAGTTGTTATTCTCCAAGCTTCTTCCCATCCAATATTTTCTTCATCAATCAAAATCCTCATAAGTTCAGGTATTGCAAGAGTTGGATGAGTATCATTTATATGAACTGCTATCTTTTCATCAAGCAATAACATATTTCCACCATGTTTTCTAAAGTGTCTTAAAATGCTCTGCATTCCAGCTGATACAAAAAAGTATTGTTGCTTTAATCTAAGCATTTTTCCTTCATAGAAAGAATCATCTGGATACAAAACCTGAGAAATAGCTTCAACAGAATTTTTATATTCAATTGCTTTTAAAAAATCCCCTCTACTAAAAGATGAATAATCAAATTCATTAGATACAGTTTCAGCACTCCATAATCTTAAAGTATTAGCCACATCATTTTTATATCCTACTATAGGTGTATCATACGGAACTGCTAATACTGGTTCAAAATTAACATGAGTAAATGTCAAATTTCCATTAAGCTTTTGAACCTTAATTTCTCCACCAAACTTTACTATTTCAGCTTTATCTGGTTTTCTTCTTTCCCATACGTTCCCTTCTTTTAACCAGTTATCAGACACTTCTACTTGCTTTCCATTAATTATCTTTTGCTCAAAAAATCCATACTTATATCGTATTCCACACCCATTTCCAGCTATATTTAAAGATGCCATAGAATCCAAAAAACAAGCAGCAAGTCTTCCAAGGCCTCCATTTCCAAGGCCCTGATCTTGTTCTAATTCCTCTAATTCCCTTAAATCAATATTTAGTTCTGCAAGTGCTTCCCTACAAACATCCATTATTCCTAAGTTCATTAGTACGTCACCTAATAGTCTTCCTAATAAAAATTCCATTGAAAAATAATATATTTGCTTTTCACCAGTATTATTATATTTCTTATTTGTATTCATCCATATTCTAATTACATAATCTCTTATTAAGCTACCTAACGCTTCATATTTTTGTTGATTATTCCCATCCTCTATTTCTTCACCATGCAAATTCTTATACTTATTTTCATAGGCCTTCTTAAAAGTTTCTTTATCTATAGTCAGCATACTAATCCCCCCCTAGACTTAAGCTTCGATGATTTCATTATATAATTCGCTATATTCATCTGCTGATTTATCCCAGCTATAGTCAGAATTTATTGCTTGTTCAACAATAGAACTCCAGCTATCTTTATCTTGATAAACTTCCAAAGCATATTCAATTATCATCAAGAGTTCATTAGCATTAAAATTACTAAAACTAAATCCATTTCCTTTTCCATTGTACTTATTATATGGCGATATAGTATCTTTCAAACCACCAGTTTCCCTTCCTATAGGAACTGTTCCATATCTTAAAGCTATAAGTTGACCTAAACCACATGGTTCAGACAAAGAAGGCTTAAGTAACATATCACAGCTTGCATAAATTTTATGAGCTAATGATTTATCATATTTTATATTAGTCGACACCTTATCTTTATATCTATTTTGTAATCCTTTGAAATGTTCTTCATATTGTTTATCCCCTGTTCCTAATATCACTAACTGAACATTATGCTGAAGTAATCTATCTGCTATATTTATAATCAATTCTAAACCTTTTTGATTATTAAGTTTAGACACAAATCCAAGCATTGGTATATCTTTATTTACAGGAAGGGCTAAGTCCTTCTGTAATTGAAGTTTATTTACATTTTTACTTTCTATTAAATGCTTCTCATCAAAAACTTTATATATATTAGGATCCTTTTTAGGATCATATTCTTCATAATCTAATCCATTTAATACTCCTCGTATATTAAACTCTTTTTCTCTTAAAAGACCATCTAATCTTTCTCCAAATTGCGGAGTTTTGACTTCATTTGCATAAGTATTACTAACAGTTGTAATTTTATCTGCAAAGTTAAGTCCACCCTTCATAAAGCTTACACCGCCATAAAATTCTAAACTTCCATTATTAAAAAGTTCCATATCATACTCAAATAAATCAGGTAAAATATCTGGAGAAAATACTCCTTTAAACATCATATTATAGAATGAAAATACAGTTTTTATATTTTTATAGTTTTCTTTCTTTGCATATTCATATTTCAACATCACAGGAATCATTCCTGTCTGCCAATCATTACAATGAATAATATCAGGTTTCCATCCAATTTCTTCAATTAAGTTTAATGTCGCCTTATCAAAAAAAGCAAATCTTTCAGCATCATCATCATATCCATATTCCAAATCTCTATTAAAATAATACTCATTGTCTAACAAATAATAGATAACATTATCCTTTTTATATTCTAAGACCCCACAATACTGATTTCTCCACCCAAGTTTAACAGTATACCATTTAACAAACTCTAATTTACTTTTTATATCTGCATTTAAATTTTTATACTTTGGAATAACAACTCTTACATCAATATCTTTCTTTCTTAAAGCTTTTGGTAAAAAACCAGTTGTATATCCAAGTCCTCCTGTCTTTATAAACGGATACGCTTCTGAAGCTACTAACAAAACCTTCATCAAATTCCCTCCTTCTATTACCATCCCTTATATAAAATCTAAAGACTTTAACACTAAATTATATATATTATTAATTTTTTAAGCCTTCATCCCCTATCCATTACTCATATATAATCTATTCATCATTTTTAATATTTATTAATTAAAATTAGCAACAAAAATAGGATATATATAATTTGAAAACAAACTTTCAATATTATATATATCCTACTCTAATTAAAACCGTTGTTTTAATATGACATAGTCAATTTTCTATTTGTTATTATTACAAATGTAAAATGAACAATCATTGATACTAATATAGCAATTACTAAATTAAACATAACTGTTAATATAAATGTCAACAATACTTCTATCATATTAAATTTATTTGATAATATTAATTTTTTTAATTCTTTAACATCACACATGTTATATGCTACAACTATTAATATTGCTCCTAAAACAGTTAACGGAACAAATTTTATAAGTGGCATTAACACTTTCATTATTAATAATAAAATTAAAGCACTTACAACACCTGCTATTGGAGTTCTACCTCCATTTTTAACATTTGCTGCTGTTCTTGCTATTGCACCTGTTGCTGGAATTCCTCCAAATAATGCTGAAAAAATATTAGCTAAACCTTGTCCTATTAATTCAGTATTAGAATCATGTTTCTTATTTATCATCTCATCTGCTACTACTGCTGATAATAATGATTCTATAGCAGCTAAAAAGGCTATAGATACTGATGGTATTATTAATGATACTATTCTATTAACTCCAACTTCAGGTACTTGTGGTAGTGGTATATTTGAAGATATTTCTCCAAATTGACTTCCTATTGTAGTTACAGGTAAAGCAAAAATTGCAGCTACTAATGAAACAACAACTAACGCTACTAGTGAGCCTGGTATTGATTTACTAACTTTTGAAACACCTACAATTATGAATATTGATATAAGTCCCAATAATAGACTCCACATATTTAATGAAGTTAAATTTAATATATATACTTTCCACTTAGCAATAAACTCTGATGGAACATTGGATAATGATAATCCTAATACATCTTTAACTTGCGTAGAAAATAATGTTACTGCTATTCCTGCTGTAAATCCAACTGTGATTGTTTTAGGAATAAATTTTATTACATCTCCTAAATTTAGTATTCCCATTAAGACAAGCATAATTCCAGCCATTAAAGTTGCAATTATCAACCCATCAATACCATGCTTTTCTATAATTCCGTAAACAATAACTACAAATGCTGCTGTAGGGCCACCAATTTGAACTCTACTTCCACCAAACAATGAAATAAATAATCCTGCAACAATAGCTGTTATAAGACCTTTTTCTGGTGTAACTCCAGATGATATCCCTAACGCCACAGATAATGGTAATGCTATAATTGCTACTATTATACCTGCTACAATATCCTTAATTAATTGCTCTTTAGTTAATTCCTTATCTCTATGTTTTAAAATTGAAAATAATTTTGGTTTTTTTAACGTGTGTGCTTTCATTCTTTTATCTCCTCTATAGTTGTTTTTATATTTTAGACAAAAAAAAAGGATAGAACTTCTATCCTTCTATATTACCTGGCAACGTTCTACTCTCCCACACAGTCTCCCATGCAGTACCATCGACGCTGTAGAGCTTAACTGTCCTGTTCGGAATGGAAAGGAGTGTTTCCTCTACGCCATCACCACCAGATTTACATAAGTTATTATACTCTGTCTATTTGACATTGTCAACAACTTTTTTCAAAGATTTTATTCTCTGAAAATTGCACATAGTTTATATTCTTTTACTTTTGGTCAAGCCCTCGACCTATTAGTATTAGTCAGCTGAACATGTTACCATGCTTACACCTCTAACCTATCAACCTTGTAGTCTTCAAGGGG
>SVCK01000017.1 GCA_015058375.1 Clostridium sp. | reverse complement strand
CCTGCTGTATCAAAGAAATCCATAAATAGAAAAGTAAAAATAACTAAAGCCATTTGTGGATTAAATATATTCTTAAAATTAACTACTGCTACACCAAAAGTTTCTGACATTAATGGTGGCATTGAAACAACTGCCTTAGGCATATCAATAATTCCTGTAACAATACCAACTATTGCTGTTAAAAGCATACCTAAGAAAATTGCCACTTTAGATTCTCTAACCATAAATATAGCAATTGCTAATACTCCAAATATAGCAAGTAACACATTAGGATTAGTAAAGTCACCAATACCAACAAATGTTGATGGATTTGAAATAACTATTCCTGCATTTTTAAAACCTACAAAAGCAATAAACAAACCAATACCTGCACTTACTGCAAATTTTAAATCTTTTGGGATAGATTTTATAATTAACTCTCTAATTCCTGTAATAGAAATAATTAAGAAAATAATACCTGAAGCTAAAACACCTGAAAGTGCTGTCTGCCATGGAATATCCATTCCTAAACAAACACTATAAGCAAAAAATGCATTTAACCCAACTCCTGGTGCAAGTGCCATAGGGAATTTTGCAATAGCTCCCATTATTATAGTACCAATTGCAGCCGCAAGTGCAGTTGCTGTAAATACACTACCCTTTGGCATTCCTGCTTCTGCTAATACATTCGGAATAACAAATAAAGCATATGCCATAGTAAGAAAGGTTGTTAAACCTCCTATTATCTCTCTTTTTAAATTTGTGTCTTTTTCTTGAAATCGAAAATAATTTGATATGAAACTTTTCATTAGTTTATCTCCTCCTGCTGCTATCTACCGCACCTTATCGCATGAACTTGAAGAAAATAATAAGACGTAATTTTTTGTTATTTCATTATAATAAATTAAAGATATGTTTATTAGACTTTCACATATCGTAGTCAGATTATTTAAGGTAATCTGGTAGAAACTGTTGAACCCTATTATCAACTTTATACGATTGGTACTTTTAAGTTATAGAATTATATTAATACATTTCTTTATGTTTGTCCACATATTTTTAATGTACACCAAGTTTGGTGTACATTAAAATATAATCTAAAGTCTTAGATTCGATATTTCATTTTTTAACTTTATCACATTATTGTTATAAAATCATATGTTTAATTTATCTATAAAATCATCATGCACTTTATCTTCAATAATATATTCATAAAATTCATCAACTTTTTTATCTTCAATTTCAAACAACATATTCCTTATAAATTCATCACTTAAATCATCAAGATTTTTACATGTAAATTCAACATCTATACTGCACATCCACTTTACATATTGCTCAAACTTTCTATTTAAAATTATATCTTTAATTTTAATTTTGTTTTGAGCTATATATTGATCTATAAGATACATTTTTAAATTTTCATCTTCAAAAACATAAACATCGTTTTCTATGCTGCATTTTATCATTATTGTTTCTTCTAAATTTTTCAATACCTCGTCAGGATTTTTTGATATTGAAAAGTTTCTTAAAGCTTCAGCAATTAAATCTTCCAAGCATCTTGATTTAATTTTTCCATCAGTCTCTCTCATCATATAATATGCAATATAGAAATAAGCATTTAATATTTCTTTATTACCAACCAATGCTTCCAAATATTTTTTATACAAATCCCTTTCACATCTTAAGTTATATATGAAGGAAATATCATCTTTCCATTCTGCCACTTTAATTAAATACTTAAGATTAACAGGTTTATATAAGAAGCATTGAAGTGCATTTTTATTTATATAATTTTTAACCTTTTTAAATTCATAATGATCTTTGCAAAAACTCATTAAAACTTTCTTCAAAGCCTTTTTTACACTTAAACTTTTTATAGTATATTCTTCATTAAAATTCACATCATCTATAATTTCATTAGATGAAACTATAAACTTAAAATTTATTAATTCATCATTATTAAATATTTTACTTTTTATTCTTTTCCTATTATCAGAACTCAAAAGATGATAATTATCAAAAATAAAGCTCATGTTTTTCGCATTCATAAGTTCTTGAATTTTTTCCTTTGAGACATTTTTGTACTTTAACTGTTTACTTATCAGATCAAATATATCTTCTCCATTATATTCTTTTAAATCAAAATACATACAATGCTTTTTACTTCTAAATAATATATTCTTTAATATACTCTCTAAAACATAAGTTTTTCCTGATCCCATACTTCCATACAAAACTGCTCTATTAAAATTTGATAATTTTAAATAATGTTGATAGTTATTTGTATTATCACATATATTAACCTTTAATTTTAAAAAATCAAAAGCATATTCTTTATTGAAAACCAATGTTTCCTTTATATCATCTCTATAATTATTAAGATACCATAAAGTTAACATCTCTTTATTCATTTAACCCCTCCATACATTATGCCGGAATAAGCTTTCCTCCACCTGCAAGACCATATTCAGCGCCGTTAAGCCAAGCATTTTTTTCATTTTTTGCATTATAATAAATGCTATACCCATTATCAATAATATTATTAAGTTCCTTATTTTCGCTTTCTATATAGTCAATATAAGAATTTCCTGTCACTGTCCAAACACTAGTTGAATCAAGATTTATACTTACATGTCCCCTATTTCTTTCATTAATAATTCCTGTAAAGTAAGTATAGTCCTTTAAATTCAAATTAACATAGCTTAACTCATCACATAAAATATCGCCTTTTAAAGTTTGATGTCTTCCCTTAAGCATTAATTTACCACCATTTTCGCCTTCTTTTCCCCATTTACCTTTACAAGCATTCACAAGAATGTTAGAAGTTATAGAAGGTATTAACTTAGTATTAAAAAGCGTAACTACAGCTTCAGTATTAGTAACAAAAAATAATGCTCCTTTTCCTGCTATTATAGAACCTAGATTTGATGCAAAAATACTCTTATTTGTTTTTTCACTTTTATCATTGTCTTGAAAAAGCATTACCCCACAATTTTCTTTACTATTTATTATAGTATTATTTATCATTAATGATTTTCCATCTATAACTGCACCAACAGCTTTTTCTGCTTTTAGATTAGAATCATTTATCATTATATTTCCTCTTGAATAGACACATGGTGAATTTTCTCCTTCACAAGTAGCTATAGCATTTGATACATCAATTATTCCATTTTCAGAATAAACTGCAATAGCTGCACTATTATTTCCTTCTGTATTAATTGAAATATCATGTGCTTTAACTGTTGCCTTTGCTCCAGAATTTAATCCATTAGAAAAATCACCTTTAGTCTTAAGAATAACATTATCTATATTAATAAGTGATTTATCTCCATGAGAAAATATTGCATTTGCTCCTTTACCTGTTGTTGTAATTGTACTGTTTTGTATATCTATAAAAGCTCCTTCTTTTGCTAATATTCCAGCATTAACCCCATAAAAAATGCTGTTTTCTTCACTAGTAGCATTACCGCTTGATGAAAGTCTTGAACTATTTATATAAAGCTTATTTCCATTTGCTACTTCAAAAACTGATTCATTATTTCTTATCTTTTTTATTATTTCATTACTTCGTTCCATAATACTACCCTCCTTACTACAATATTTGCTACAATGATTATTCAATTTTAATTGTGATATTTTTCCCAAAAAATACTCAAACATATCAACACTAAAAAGAGACTTCCTCTTACTCGTTTCTTTAATCATCCCACCACTCCTTTAACGTTTGCCACAATACAACAATAGCAATTTGTTAATAAAATGTCAATATGTAAATATTAGTCATTTACTGTGTTTTTAAACTTTCATATTTTACTTTGTATTATCAATAATAACCTACATTTAATATATATATCAATTTAGTTTCTTGATATCATTCAATATATACCTAAAATGGTCTTTTCCTATTTTTTTTTACTTTAAGAGCAATTCTTGTTACAAATTATTGAAAAACATAGGGTAGATAAAGTACCAAAGACTATGGTTAAAAATGAATAGAACAATATTATTGAGCGATGAAAAAAAGCTAATCTCCACTCATAAATATCCAAAGCCAAAAAAAGATGAGCTTAATAGCTCACCCTTTATATTAAGATCAGTTCAATTAATTGCTATGCACACTTTTTGCAAGCTTTTAATCCCTTACCTTTTGCTTCTTCTATTGTCATCTGCACTGGATTTTTCATAGAACTACATCCTGGATTTAGATGATAAACTTTACTATCACGTTTAGCTACCCATACTGTTTGACCATTAGCTTGAGTTGTTTGATTATTAGAACTACCACTTTTAGTATTGTTTGAATTACCACTTTGGTCATTATTTTTAGATTTATCTGAATTACCAACTGTTGTTGTAGATGGCTTTGTATTAAATGTGATATTAGTTCCATCACTAGTAGTAACTACAGTTCCACTTTCATCAGTTCTATAAATTTCTATTTTTTTATCATGTAATTTTTGTATAGTTTTATTAGTAGGATGTCCATAATCATTTCCCTTCCCTACTGAAATGACTGCATATTTAGGATTAACTGCATTTAAAAATTCTCCTGTTGTAGAACTATCACTTCCATGATGGCCAACCTTTAAAACATCAGCCTTTAAATCACATCCTTTATCAAGCATTTCTTTTTCTGAAACATCTTCTGCATCTCCAGTAAATAAGAATGAATTGTTACCAAACTCTACTTTTACAACAATAGAATAATTGTTTAAGTCTTCGTAACTTGAATTATTTGGAGCTAATATAGTGCATTTAGCTTGCCCTAAATTAAATGTTTCTCCTACAGTAGGATTAGCAAACTTCATACCTTTATTTTCTACTGCACTAACTAGATTTTGAAAAGTTTTAGTTGTAGTATTTGCCTTAGGAAAATATATCTTTCCAACTTTAAATGAATTCATTATATAATCCATAGACCCAATATGATCTTCATGTGGATGTGTTCCTATAACATATTTAAATTCATCAACCCCTACATTATGTAGATAATTTTTTATAGTCTGCTCGTCATCATTATTTCCAGCATCTATAAGCATATTTTCATTACCTTGCTGCAACAAAATACAATCCGCTTGTCCAACGTCTATAAAATGTATTTTTAATTGTCCATCAACCTTTGTTTCTTTAGTATCAGTTTTTTCTAAATTATTTGTTTCATATTTTCCACTAACAGTATGTCCACATGAAATCAATAGAATAATTAAGGCAAAACTCATAAAAAAACTTAAAAATCTTTTGATTTTTTTCAAATTTTTGTCCTCCTTAATATTTTTATAACTAACATTTGCTTAATGCTAGCCATTTTATTATACTATAATTTTACTTTTAGTTTCTCTAATACTAATATATCTATTAATGTATCTTTTGTTAACTCAAATGGCTGTCAATTTATTTTTTACAAATTCTAAAATTCAATCTGCTTAGATTTTAACAACATTTCAAAAATCTTTATTTCTTCTAATCACTTCACATTTAATTTTGAAATATTATTTCCACAACTTTCTTGATTTAAAGTTATAGAGCCACTTAGATTTGATTTTGATGATGTATTATCTACTCTAAGGGCATTAACATCATTTCCATTTCTTCTTTTTAAAGTACAATTTATAAACTTAACATCAACAGCATTTCCATTTCCAGAACCATTTGTTAAATTTGCATCATTTATATAGCAAGCATAACCATATGTTGAGTTATCATTGTCCATATAAAATTCACAATTCTCCATTATAAGCTGTGCATTTGTTTCTCCACCTTCAACACTATTATGAGCGAAAAATGCCCCAATATCTTTTTTAGGTGAATCGTCTGAAATGTGAGAATAAAACTCACAATTTTTGAAATGAAAAATTTGATTGTTGTAAATTCCTAGACCAACGCTGGCACTTTGATAACTTTCAAATCTGCAATTTTCAACCAAAGTAATTCCATCTCCACCTGACGATTTATCACCATGGAAAGCATATGTTTTTTGCTCATTAATTGGAAGTTCTGGATTATCTGAATGATCTGCTATAAAAGTAATATTGGCTATATATCTCTCCCCTGCAGTTTCAAGAGGAGCATTTAAATATTCCCCATGACTTTGTTTAATGATGCAATTCTTTTTATCTGCACCTACTAAATTTAATCGGCTCCATTGTTTGATGTAGACACTTTCTTTGTAAACGCCAGGAGACACCATTATGGTAATAGGATTTTCGATTGTATCTCCTCCAGCTTTTACAGCATCCATAATGGTATTGTAATTACCTCCTTCTTTTGCTACAGTTCTTAAATTTTCTTTCTTTTCCATTTTCGCTTTTATTTGCGTCTCCATATTGACAATCTCTTCACTATCAATTCTGGCAGGATTATTAACTTCATTTTTATCACTACTAGTATTGTCACATGAAATTAATACAATAATTAAGGCAAAACTCATAAAAAAGCTTAATAATGTTTTAATTTTTTTCAAATTCTTCTCCCCCTTAATGCTATTCATTATATTATACCGTATTGAATATATTATTTAATTATCTAATTATTTAGTTTTTGTCATTTCTCTTAATTCCTCACCCCAATTCAATATTATCACCACTATTTCTATACAAAAAAACAGCCTTAAGCTAGTTTTTTCCTAACTTAAGGCTAAATGATGACTCCTAGGGGAATCGAACCCCTGATTTCACCGTGAGAGGGTGACGTCTTGACCGCTTGACCAAGGAGCCTGAACAAAATTTAGTATACCACAAACTCCCTCTCATTCAAAATTTAAATTCCCCTAAATTTCCTTATAATTTTCATTTGAACTTAATTAAGTATTTTTTTCTTATATATACTTTATATTTCTACCATGCACAAAAGCGCTATATCACACCTTTTACACATAATAAATAAAAATCATCATACTATAATTTTATTATTTAGTTAATTGAAATTCATTATTTCTTACTGCTTTGTCAAACCAATAATTAGAATTAACCTTTTTATTTTCAACTACTATTTTTACTTTTTTAACACCACTTCTAATATCCACTTTTGCTTCTTCAAGATTGCCACTCTTATGAATGTCTTCAGAATTTTCATAAATATAATTAGTAACTTCGCCATTAATATTTGTAACACTTACTCTAATTCTATTTAAATTATAATTCATAGGAACCAACTCACTTACTTTGTAAGTTCCAACATTCATATACCCAAGATTACTCCATTCTCTCCAATTCTGCCATTCAGCTTCAGTACTTTCTCTAAACTCTGGATAATTCATTAACTGT
>SVCK01000175.1 GCA_015058375.1 Clostridium sp. | reverse complement strand
ATTTTCATCATCAAAATATTTATCTATAACTTCTTTAAAACATGTTCCTTCTTGTACGTTGATATTTTTTTTATCTAGCTTAATTTCATATTTCTTCATAACATTCTCCACCTTCCATATCTATAATTCCTTATATTACATTATATACCTCAAGGTTCCTTTTACAAAGAATTTATACCATATAGAATAAAAGTTCTAACAATATCAAATACTACACATTATAAGGAGGAATTTTTAGAATGTTTGTAGTTTTTATTAGAACAGCAATTTTATATACCTTAGTAGTAATTGTTATGAGAATTATGGGAAAACGCCAAATAGGTGAACTTCAACCTTATGAATTTGTAATAACAATAATGATTTCTGATTTAGCATCTTTGCCAATGCAGGATACTAGATATCCTCTTTTATTAGGAGTTATTCCTATAATAACTTTACTTTTTTTAAAAACTATATTATCTCAACTAGAATTAAAAAGTCAAGCAGTTAGAAAATTTATAGATGGTGAACCTTATATTTTAATCTACAAAGGCAAAATAAACTATAACATATTAAAAAAGCAACAAATTAATATAGATGAATTAATGGAAGAAATAAGACTTTGCGGTTATTTTGATTTAGATGAAATTCAATATGCTATACTTGAAAATAACGGACAAATATCAATTTTACCGTCTCACTATAACAAACCATCTAAAAATAAAGATAGTAATTTAAATTTAACAGATACAGCTGAAGCAGCTTCTAATTCACAAAATGATACGCCTCCATTTTTGCCTAAGGTTCTTGTTACTGATGGTAAAATAAATACAAATTCTCTTACAAGCACAGGGAAAAATAAAGAATGGATTTTAAACGTATTAAGAAATCATAATATAGATTCTATAGAAAATGTTGTAATTGCTATGTATGATACAAAAGGAAAATTTAGATGTCAGCTCTTTGACGATTATAAAAAGGAGTGTAAAAAATGAGAAATAATATTATAGCTATATCTTTATTTTTAGCGCTACTTATTTTTGTGTATTTTTCCAATAAATCTTTGATAAATTTATGTGATAGCTTAATCGAAGGTTCAAATCAAATTGAAATATTACTTGACGAAAAAGATTTTGAATCAGCACAAAATAAATCACAAGAAATGATTAAATTAATTAACGATAAGGCTGTAATTACGGCTATTTATATTAATCATGCTGATTTTGATTGTTTCTTTGAAGAAGCCAGTGAATTATACATATATACCAAATGTAAAGATTATACCGAATCATTAGTGGCTGTAAATTCATTAAAAGAGCTTGCAAATAATATTAAACATTTACTTAGCCCTACCATAGAAAATATATTTTAAAAATAACCTATAAAAGACAGTGAAGATGAATTTTTATCCTCTTCACTGTTTTCTTATATTATCAATAAAAAAATAGAGTCTGCCACTTAGACAAACTCTATTTTTTATGAATATTTACATATTACTTGTTCTAAAAGTTGAACATACTGTATCTTGTGAACTAGAAGCTGCATGGCCTGCAATATCAACATAATCTGCACAGCAACATCTTTCTGAATTATACACGCAATCTTCTGCATCACATTTAATATCTGAATATGGGCTTTCTAATACGCCAGCATTAGTAAACTCTCCTGATTTAGGTTGAAAGCTTTCACAACATGTTGATGTTGAACTTTGCGCTCCCATTCCTGAGACCTCTATTGATGACAATAAGCAATATCCATTTTTATGATTTTGGCAGCTGTCTGCACAACAGCTTAACTGATTAACTTTCACGTCAAATACCTCCTACACATTTACGTATATATTTAGTATTTGATTATTTAAATATTTTATTCCTCAGCTACTGCTTCTACAACATTAATTCTTGCAGCTTTACTTGCTGGTACAACACCTGCTATAAGTGACATAATCACTGTTATTGCCAAAGATATTAATACATTTTTTATTGTTAATTGAATTGAAAATCCACTAGATTTCATTACATATTCATTAGCTATAAGTATTCCTACACAAGAAAAAATACCTCCTAATATTCCACCACTTATTCCTATAATTAGTGACTGATAAGTAAATATTTTTCTTATATTCGATTTTGATCCACCAACAGACCTCATAACTCCAATCATCTTTCTCTTCTCTTGAAGTGTCATACTTACTGTATTAACTAATCCTAATGATGCAACCACTAATACTATTATTCCTGCTATTGATAAAATAGCTTTTACTACACTTCCTAAAATATCAAGACTTTTATTTATCATATCCATACTAAAAGTCTGATATCCATATTCACTAGTGATTTTTCCTGATAATATCGATAAATCTTTTCCTTCTTTAGCATAAACTTCAACTAAACTATATCCATTTTCACTTAAATATTCTGCTTTTTCTGTAAAGTATGCTAGAAGTGGTTCTGCCTTTTTTTCACTCATTATTATCATATCAGAAAATTTATTTTTATCTGCCACTCCAACAACTGTTCCTTCAATTGCCATAGGTTCTTTAATAACAATTCCATCTACTGTTGGATATTCTACTTGTATTTTTACTTTCATATTTAAAATTTCTTCATTGTTTGATATACCAAACTTAGATACAATATCCTCACTTAATATTATATCTTCATCTTCATTTTTTAATATTGACCCAGCTTTTAATTTACTTGATATATCAATATCATTATTAAAGTCATAAGCTCTTATTTTCATTTTTTTACTTATCTTCTTATTATCATTTAACCTAACTTCTGTTGCACTTCCTTCAACATAAGCAGATATCTTTTCAACACCATCAATATTTTTAATATCTTCCAAATTTTCAGAAAGTATCTTTTTTAATGCCTTATTCGTATTTTCATCAGATAATTCAGGTGCATTTCCTGCATCGTTAATATTTATTTGTATATCTGCACCATTTTGTGCTTGTTCAGAATCAACCGGATATACTTGTACAATATTGGTATCTCCAAAACTATTTATCATATCTTTCAATTTACTAATTATTCCATCACTTAGTCCCATCATAACAATTAGCAAAAAAGAACCTACAGACACAGCCAAAATAGTAAGTATCGATCTTAATTTTCTATTCATTAAATCTCTAAACGACATAGATATTTTATCTGCAATTTTCATTATATTCTCCTCCTTACTATCTTCTTAAAGCTTCAACAGGATCAAGTTTTGCAGCTTTATTTGCTGGATAAATTCCTGAAATTAATGCAATAACCATCGAAAATACTAGTATTAACAAAATCAAATGCCAAGGAAGTCCAATACTTATTGACATACTCATTTTTGATTGTGATATTTTAGATTCAGCATACATTTGTATTAAACTGTTAATTCCACTTCCTAGCAATATTCCAAAAACTCCACCTATCAATCCTATTAATGAAGATTGTATTAAAAACATTAATCTTACTGCACCAGAACTAGCTCCTACAGCTTTCATTACACCAATACTCTTAGTTCTTTCTGCTACTGCCATCCCCATAGTATTAACAATTCCTATTGATGCAACAAATAAAACTATTATTCCTAATATTAAAAATCCCTTATTCATTGCTCCTAGAGTACTTTCTATTGATTTTGCTTGTTCTACAGTTGAGAACGAATAATAATCAAGTTCTTTAATCGTATCACTTACACTTTGAACATCAGAAATATTATTAACCAATACATCTAAAGAATCGTATCCTTTATTTTCAAAATAATCTTTTTGTAATGTTTCATATCCCTTCAATTGAGCAACATCTTTCCCAGTCATTGTCAAACAATTTCCACCATCAAAATGTTCATCTATAATTCCAACTACTTTTAATTTCTTTGTAATTTTCTTGCCATTAGCGTTCGCATTACCAGAAACTAGAATTTCTATTTCCTTATCCAAAACATCATCCTTTGTTAATTCAAACTTATTAAGCAACTTTTCACCAATCAAAACTTGACCTTGTTCTTCATCTATAAACTTTCCAAATTTTAATGGATTCAAACTATCGTCTTTTTGGTCATGTCTTACTTTATCAATTGCAGATTTAGAATATACATTAGCATTAAGATTATATCCATTAGCATTAATCTCACCTGTATATTGTTTATCATTAAAAATAATTGAATGTACATTATATGATATTTCTGCAACAACAGCCTCTACCTTGCCTGTATCTTGTATATTTTTTATTAAATCATCATCTATCTTTTTAAAGTATTCATTTTCGAATTTTTCATCATTGCTCATAATTTCATCGTCATATTCTACATCAGAAAAGTTCTTATAATGAATTACTTTAATACTTCTTCCACTATCTCCATCATTAACTGCATCATTCATAAAGCCCTTTAGTCCTACTACAATCCCCATCATTGTAACAATTAAAAGAGTTCCTATAGTTATACCTAAAGAAGTTAAAATTGTTCTTCCCTTTCTTCTCCATAAATCCCTTAAGGACATAAGAATATATTCTTTTACTTTCATTACTTTTCCCCCTAAGCCATTTCCTCTTCTTTTATAATATCTGAAATAATTTCTCCATCCTTAATTTTAATTACACGTTTTGCTTTATTTGCTTCTTCTGGATTATGAGTAACCATAATTACTGTAAATCCTTTTGCATTTATTTCTTTAAAAAGATCCATTATATTTTCACCAGACTTAGAATCTAAATTACCTGTAGGTTCATCTGCAAATACAATTTCTGGATTATTAACTAAAGCTCTAGCTATGGATACTCTTTGTCTTTGTCCCCCTGACATTTCATTAGGTTTATGTTTTGCTAATTCTTTTAATCCTACTAGTTCTAAAGCTTTTAATGCTCTTTCTTTTCTTTCCTTCTTAGAAACTCCTGCAAAAATTAAAGGCATCATAACATTTTCTAGCGCTGTTTGAGAATTTTCAAGATTAAAGGCTTGAAATACAAATCCTATTTTTTCATTTCTATATTTAGATAATTGTTTATCTTTTAATCTACTTATATCTTGTCCTTCAATAGAAACACTTCCTAATGTTGGTGAATCTAATCCTCCAACAATATGCATAAGAGTTGATTTTCCTGATCCAGATGGTCCTATTATTGCTACAAATTCTCCTTTGTTAATTTTTAAAGAAACATTGTTTAATGCTACAACTTTTTCTTTTCCCATCTTATAAACTTTTGAAACTTCATTAATTTCTATCATCACAATTTTCTCCTTACCTTTTCCTAATTTACTTTTAATAATATCCAATTTTGTTAAATTTAACATAACTTTTTTCTTAAATTTTTCTTAAGATATTGATTTTTTATGCATTTTTTATGAATATACTTGCATAATATTCATTTTGAATGTATAATTATAAAAACTTAGCAATTTATAGAATTTAAAATTTTAAGGGGGCTATATAAATGAAAAAATATAATAAAGTTGTTTTGGCATACTCTGGAGGACTTGATACATCCATAATTATTCAATGGTTAAAAGATAACTACGGATGTGAAGTTATCTGTGTATCAGGAAATGTTGGTCAAGAATCTGAAATAATAGGTCTTAAAGAAAGAGCGTTAAATACTGGTGCTTCAAAAATATACATTGAAGACTTAACTCAGGAATTTGTTGATGATTATATATTTCCAACAATTCAAGCAGGTGCTATTTATGAAGGTAAATACTTATTAGGTACATCTTTTGCAAGACCGCTTATCGCTAAAAGAATCGTTGAAATTGCAAAAGCAGAAGGTGCTGATGCTATATGTCATGGATGCACTGGCAAAGGTAATGACCAAGTAAGATTCGAACTTGCAATAAAAGCTTTTGCCCCTGACATGCCAATTATTGCTCCTTGGAGAATATGGGACATAAAGTCTAGAGAAGAAGAAATCGAATATGCAGAAAAACATAATATTCCTATAAAGATTAATCGTGAAACAAACTATAGTAAAGATATGAATATCTGGCACCTAAGTCACGAAGGCTTAGATCTTGAAGATCCAGCTAATGAACCTAAATATGATAAAATCCTTGAATTATCTACTACTATAGAAAAAGCTCCAGATAAAGCCACTTACATTACACTATCTTTTGAAAAAGGTAAAGCTATTGCTCTTAATGGAAAAAAAATGAATAGCGTTGAGCTTCTTAAAGAATTGAATAAATTAGGTGGAGATAATGCTATTGGTATTATTGATATGGTTGAAAATAGACTTGTTGGTATGAAATCAAGAGGTGTTTATGAAACTCCTGGAGGAACAATTCTTTATAAAGCGCATAAAGACTTAGAAGAATTATGTTTAGATAAAGAAACTGCTCATTATAAACAACAAATATCTTTAAAATTTGCTGATTTAGTTTATAACGGCTTATGGTTTTCACCACTTAGAGAAGCTCTTAGTGCTTTTGTAGAAAAAACTCAAGAGACTGTAACTGGTGAAGTTAAATTAAAACTATATAAAGGTAATATTGTAAATGCTGGTATGACTTCTCCATACTCTTTATATGATGAAGAATTTGCAACATTTGATGAAGATGCTGTTTATAATCAAATGGATTCAGCTGGTTTTATTAATTTATTTGGACTTCCAACTGTAGTTAAAGCTAAGATGGATGCCAAAATGAAAAATAACAAGTAAGAAGTGAGGCTAAATATATGAAACTTTGGGGTGGACGTTTTAAAAAAGGTACAGATAACTTGGTTAATGACTTCAATTCTTCAATAAGAGTTGATCAAAGAATGTACAAAGAAGATATTGAAGGTAGTTTAGCTCATGTAAAAATGCTTGGAAAACAAGGCATTATTCCTATGGAGTCTAGTAAAAAAATAATTGCAGGTTTAAAAGAAATTTTAACTCGCATGGAAAATGGAGTTATAGAAATTGATCCATCTTCTGAAGATATTCATAGTTTTACAGAAGGACTACTAACATATTATATTGGGGACTGTGGAAAAAAACTACATACTGGAAGAAGTAGAAACGACCAAGTCACTTTAGATCTTCGTATGTATTTAAAAAAAGCACAAATAGAAATTATTAAGAACATATTAGAACTCGAAGAAGTTCTTTTAGATAAATCAAAAATAAATATTGATACTATAATGCCTGGTTATACTCATATGCAAAAAGCTCAACCAATTACTCTTGCTCATCATCTTTTAGCTTATGCTGAAATGTTCAAAAGAGACATTGGAAGACTTAAAGACTGCTATAAACGTACTGATGAAATGCCACTTGGTTCAGGAGCACTTGCAACATCAACTTATCCAATAGATAGAGATTTTGTTGCAAAACAATTAGGCTTTTCTAAAGTAACAATGAACAGTCTTGATTCTGTTTCTGATAGAGATTATGTTATAGAAACTTTATCAGCAATATCTATGATAATGATGCACCTTTCAAGATTTTCTGAAGAAATTATTCTTTGGTGTACAAATGAATTTAAGTTTATAGAACTTGATGATAGCTATAGCACAGGAAGTTCTATAATGCCTCAAAAAAAGAATCCTGATGTTGCAGAGCTTATAAGAGGAAAAACAGGACGTGTTTACGGAGATTTAATGACTCTTCTTACAGTTATGAAAGGTATTCCTTTAGCTTATAACAAAGACATGCAAGAAGATAAAGAAAGTGTATTTGATGCTATTGATACTGTTAATCTTGCATTAAAAACTTTTTCCGGAATGATTTCCACTATGAAAGTCAACAAAAATAATATGAGAAAAGGGGCTGCTGGGGGCTTTACTAATGCTACTGACCTTGCTGATTATCTAGTCAAAAAAGGTGAATCTTTTAGAAATGCTCATGGTATAGTTGGGGAAATTGTTCTTTTCTGTATTCAAGAAAATAAACATATTGAAGATGTATCATTAAATAAATTAAAAGAATTCTCACCTCTTTTTGAAGAGGATGTTTATAATGCTATAGATTTATATACTTGTGTAGAAGAAAGAAAAGTTTTTGGGGGACCTTCTTCTAAATCAGTTGAAATACAAATTAACGCCTTAGCAGAATTCTTAAGCGAAACTAAAAGGGGGATATAAAAATGAAAAAAGTAGGTATCATAGGTGCTACAGGTTATGTTGGAGCCGAACTTCTAAGAATACTCTTAAATCATAAAAATGTGGATGTTACAGCATTAAGTTCAGTATCTTTTAAAGGTCAACAAATTAATGAAATATACAAAACATTTTTTAACAAAACAGATTTAATATGCGAAACTGCAGACGATGTAGTTGCAAAAGCTGATGTTATTTTTACTGCTCTTCCACATGGTTTAAGTGAAGATATCGCTGCTAAATGTATAGAATCTGGTAAAATATGCATAGATATTGGTGCCGATTTTAGATTATCAGACGAAAAAGAGTATAAAGAATGGTATGGCAAAAATTTCACTAAACCTGAAATTCATAAACTAAGCGTTTATGGCCTACCTGAATTAAATAGAGAAAAAATTAAAAATTCTAAGCTTATCGCTAATCCTGGATGCTACCCTACTTCTATTGAACTTGGTCTTATGCCTTTAATTAAAAATTCATTAATTAATACTAAAGGTATAATAGCTGATTCTAAGTCTGGTGCAACAGGTGCTGGTAGAAAATTAACAGATTCTAGCCACTTCTGTGACTTAAATGAAAACTTTGCTCCATATAAGGTTGGAGTTCATAGACATACTCCTGAAATTGAAGAAACTTTAGGATACATGGCTAATGATAAGGTAACAGTAACATTTACTCCTCACCTTCTTCCTATAAACAGAGGAATTGTTTCAACAATTTACTGTACACCTAAATCAAAAATTAATTTAGCAGAAATACACAAATTATACACAGAAACTTACAAAAATGAGCCTTTTGTTAATATACTTCCGCTAGGACAAACAGCTTGTTCTAGAGATGTACGTTTCTCTAATTTCTGTAATATATCTTTACATCTTAATTATAGAAAAGATCAAATTATTGTAATAAGTACAATAGATAATATGATTAAAGGTGCAGCCGGACAGGCAATTCAAAATATGAATATTATTTTAGGCTTTGATGAAACTGAAGGGTTAAACTTTATTTCACCATCATTTTAAAAAAATAACGGCTATATATTTTTATCTAGCATTAATTTAGCTGGTTGCAAAATTATATAGCCTTTCTACTATACATAAAAAGGGGGTTTTAATATTATGAAAATAGTTGAAATAAATAATGGTATAACTGCTCCTAAAGGATTCTTATCATCGGGAATTCACTGCGGGGTTAAGGAAGGATACAATAAAAAAGATTTAGCTCTTATTTATTCTAAAATACCTTGCACATCTGCTGGTGTTTATACAAGTAATAAGGTTAAAGGAGCTCCTATTCTTGTATGCAAAGAACATCTAATAAACGATATAGCTCAAGCTATTATTGTTAATAGTGGTAACGCTAATACTTGCAATGGTGATGATGGATTGGCTAAAGCAAAAAAAATGACCGAACTTACTGCTTCTGCTTTAAACATAAACAAAGAAGATGTATTAGTCGCTTCTACAGGAATTATCGGACTTCCTCTTAATATAAATGCAATAGCTAATGGATTACCTTCTCTTGTAAATTCATTAAGTTCAACAGGAAGCAATGATGCTGCAAATGCCATCATGACTACTGATACAGTAAAAAAAGAAATGGCTGTTAAATTTAAGATTTCAGGAAAAGATGTAACTATTGGTTCTATAGCTAAAGGTTCTGGAATGATTGAGCCAAATATGTGTACAATGCTTTCTTTTATAACAACTGATGTTAAAATTGATGCCTGTCTTTTAAAAGAAGCATTAACTGAAGCGGTTAATGTAAGTTATAACAGAGTTAGTGTCGATGGAGATATGAGTACGAATGACACAGTATTAATATTAGCTAATGGTTTAGCCGAAAATGATGTTATCAATTCTAAAAATCAAAATTATTATACCTTCTTAGAAGCATTAAAATATGTGACTGTAAAACTTTCAAAACAAGTTGCAAAAGATGGGGAAGGTGCAACTAAATTAATTCAATGTACTATGACAGGTGCAAAAACTCAAGAAGATGCACTAAAACTTTCAAAAAGTGTTATTAATTCAAGTCTTGTTAAAACAGCAATGTTTGGCTGCGATGCTAATTGGGGAAGAATTCTATGCGCTATGGGATATTCTGATGCTTTTTTTAATCCCGAAAAAGTAAATGTATATTTTGAAAGCAATCAAGGTTCTATAATGGTATGTAAAGATGGTTCATCTGTAAATTTTGATGAAGAAAAGGCTCTCAAAATATTAAAACAAGATGAAATCTTAATTAAGGTTGAACTTAATATAGGTAATGACGAAATTACTACTTGGGGCTGCGACCTTACCTATGATTATGTGAAAATTAATGGTGATTATCGAAGTTAATAAATTTTAAGGGGGCTTTAAATATGGATTTAATAAATATAGATAAAAATTTAAATAATCGTGCTAATATACTTGTCCAATCTCTTCCTTACATTCAACATTACAATGGTAAAATCATTGTTGTCAAATATGGTGGAAACGCTATGATAAGTGAAGAATTAAGACAAACAGTAATAAATGATATCGTCCTAATGAAATGCGTAGGTTTTAAGCCTATCGTTGTCCACGGTGGAGGACCATCTATTACACAAACTCTTGAAAAACTAGGTGAAAAAAGTAAGTTTATCAATGGTTTAAGATATACAGATAAAACAGCTATTGATGTTGTTCAAATGGTTCTTGGTGGCAAAGTTAATAAGGATCTTGTTTCTTTAATCGAGAAAGCTGGTGGCAAAGCTTTAGGATTGTGTGGAATGGATGGCTCTTTATTGAAAGCAAAAAAACTACAAGACGATGCAGATTTAGGATACGTTGGACAAATAACTTCTGTTAATACTGATATATTAGAAATGGCATTAAATTCAGATTATATTCCTGTTATAGGAAGTGTTGCTTTAGGTGAAGATGATGACTGTCTTTATAATATAAATGCTGATTTATGTGCTGCTAAAATAGCTTCTGCTTTAAAAGCTGAAAAGCTAATTTTACTCACTGATGTTCCTGGCGTTATGAAAGATCCTAATGATATAAATTCTTTAATTTCAATTCTAAGATTGCATCAAGTACCAAAATTATGCTTTGAAGGTGTAATTAAAGGTGGAATGATTCCTAAGATTGACTGTTGCGTTGAAGCAGTTCGTATGGGAGTTGAAAGAGCTCACATAATTGATGGACGTGTACCTCACTCTTTACTTCTTGAATTATTCTTTGATGATGGAATAGGAACTATGATTTATTAGGAGATGATTAAAAATGAAAAATTGCCTTATGAATACCTACTCTCCTCTTTCACCTGTAATATGCTATGGAGATGGAGTTTATTTATTCGATACAGATAATAATAAATATTTAGATTTTACAAGTGGTATTGGAGTTAATTCTCTTGGATATAATCACGCAAAATGGAAAGAAGCTATAACAAAACAAGTTAATACCATTCAACACTGCTCAAATATATTTGTAAATCCAACTACAATTGAAGCAAGTAATAAATTATGTGAGAAAGCTGAAATGAATAAAGTTTTCTTTTGTAACTCTGGAGCTGAAGCTAATGAAGGTGCAATTAAACTTGCTAAGAAATACAGTTTTGAAAAATATGGTGCTGGAAGAAATAAAATTCTTTCTCTAACACAATCTTTCCATGGAAGAACTATAACAACACTAAAACTTAATGGTCAAAAAAAGTTTCATAATTACTTTTTTCCTTTTCCTGAAGGCATTGATTATGTTGAAGCTAATAATATTGAAGATTTTAAAAATAAAGCTACAGATGATGTATGTGCTATCATAATGGAAGCTATTCAAGGAGAAGGTGGAGTTCATCCTTTGAATAAGAACTTTGTTCAAGAAGTTGCAACTATTTGTAAAGAAAAAGATATACTTCTCATTTTTGATGAAGTTCAATGCGGTATAGCAAGAACAGGTAAACTTTTCGGCTTTCAGAATTTTGATGTTAAACCAAATATAATTTCACTTGCAAAAGGTATAGGAGCTGGACTTCCTATTGGTGCTGTTTTAGCTGATGAAAAAACTTCTAAAGTATTTAAACCTGGAGATCATGGTTCTACTTTTGGTGGAAATCCTGTTGCCTGTGCAGGTGCTATTGTAGTTCTTGATGAATTATGCAATGAAGAAAGCTATAAAAAAATCTATGACAATGGTAATTTAATAAAAGAAAAAATATCTGCTGCAAACTTAGATAAAGTTATAGATATAAGAGGTTTAGGCTTAATGATTGGTATTGAAATCAAAGGAAATTCTTCTGAATTTCAAAAAAAAGCTATGAAAAATGGTTTGCTTGTTTTAACAGCAGGTCCTCATGTTATAAGACTTCTTCCTCCATTAATTATAAATAAACAAGATATTCTTAAAGGCATTGATATTCTAATAAAAATATTGCAATAATCACAATTTCAGGGGGCTTTATTAATGAAAAAAGATTTATTAAAAATGGATGATCTTTCAAAAGAAGAAATTTTAGATATTTTAAACCTTGCAGATCAATTAAAATACGAACATAAACATGGAATTCCTCATGAACTTTTGAAAGGAAAAAGTCTAGGAATGATATTTGAAAAAAGTTCTACTAGAACTAGAGTATCTTTTGAAGTTGGTATGTATCAACTTGGAGGAAACGCTCTATTCTTAAGCAGTAGAGATTTACAACTTGGACGTGGAGAACCTATAGAAGATACATCAAGAACTCTTTCAAGATTTCTTCAAGGAATTGTTATAAGAGCTTATTCGCAAGATGAAATTGAAGGATTAGCTAAATACGCTTCAGTTCCTATAATTAATGGTCTTACCGATTTAGAACATCCTTGTCAAGTTTTAGCCGATTTAATGACTATTAGAGAATATAAAAATATATTAGAAGGCCTAAATATTGCTTTTATCGGTGATGGTAATAACATGGCACATTCTATAATAATAGGAGCTCTAAAGGTTGGTATGAACTTAAATATCGCATGTCCAATCAACTATATGCCTAAAGAAGAATATATAAAACGTGGTAAAGAACTTGCTAAACTAAACAATAAAATATTTAATATTACAAACTCTCCTATAGATGCTGTAAAAAATGCAGATATTGTTTTTACTGATGTATGGATTAGTATGGGACATGAAACAGAAGAAAAGGAGCGTAAAATGGCATTTAAAGACTTCCAAGTAAATAAGGAGCTTATGTCTTATACAAAGGAAAATGCTCTTGTATTACACTGTCTTCCTGCTCATAGAGGAGAAGAAATTACAAGTGATATTTTAGAAGAACATAGTACCGAAATTTTTGATGAAACAGAAAATAGATTGCATGTACAAAAAGCAATCTTAGTAAAACTACTTAAAAACAACTAATAAATTTCAAATAACGTGTTTCTTTTTTAACAAATAAAAGTTATAATAACCAATAGAGGCTAAATATATTTGATATTTTAACCTCAAAATATTTATATAATTATTGGAGGTCGAGTTATGTTAGTTTCAGCAAAAGACATGCTAAACAAGGCAAGAGATGGTAAATACGCTGTAGGTCAATTTAACATCAATAACTTAGAATGGACAAAAGCTATTCTTTTAACTGCTCAAGAAAACAATTCACCAGTTATCTTAGGTGTATCTGAAGGTGCAGGAAAATACATGGGTGGATACGATGCAATCGTAGGTATGGTTAATGGTTTAATCAAAGACTTAAACATCACTGTACCAGTTGCTCTTCACTTAGATCACGGTAGCTTTGAAGGAGCTTACAAATGTATCGAAGCTGGATTTTCTTCAGTAATGTTCGATGGTTCTCATTACCCAATCGATGAAAACATAGAAAAAAGTAAGAAATTAATAGCTGATGCTTCAGCTAAGGGAATCTCTGTTGAATGTGAAGTTGGTTCAATCGGTGGAGAAGAAGACGGTGTTATAGGTGCTGGAGAAATCGCAGATCCTCAAGAATGTAAAAAGATAGCAGACCTAGGAACTACTATGTTAGCTGCTGGTATCGGAAACATTCATGGTAAATACCCATCAAACTGGAAGGGACTTGATTTTGATGCATTAGAAAACATCAAAAAGACAGTTGGAGATATGCCATTAGTTCTTCACGGAGGTACTGGTATCCCTTCAGACATGATTAAGAAAGCTATCTCTTTAGGAGTTGCTAAAATCAACGTTAATACTGAATGTCAATTAGCTTTCGCAGAAGCTACTAGAAAATACATTGAAGCTGGTAAAGATTTAGAAGGAAAAGGATTCGATCCAAGAAAACTTCTTGCTCCAGGTTTCGAAGCAATCAAAGCTACAGTTAAAGAAAAGATGGAATTATTCGGATCAATTAACCAAGCTTAATCAGATTGTTTTCATAAACATAAAAAGGGGCTGTCGCATTAACGGTTAAAAATCGTTAGCGACAAGCTCCATTTTTTGTTTTAAAAATAAACTTAATAAAAAAGGCGCATTTTAATAAGGCTACTTCAAAATATAAATTTTTAAGGTAGTCTAAGCTATATTATT
>SVCK01000174.1 GCA_015058375.1 Clostridium sp. | reverse complement strand
TAATTTTTTATTATCTAAATTAACATATCCTTCAAAAATACCTGCTTCATTCTCCTTAAAATCTATAGAATTAACAGTCATATCTTCACCTTTTAATTTTCTATAAGCTGTTCTAAGTGCTGCCTCCATAACTCCTCCAGTTCTTCCAAAAATCATTCCAGCTCCTGAAGAAACACCAAAAGGTGAATCAAATTCACTTTCATCTAAAGACTTAATATCAATAGATGCTAATCTTAAAAGTCTTGCAAATTCACGTGTTGTTATTACCATATCAACATCATCTTTCATTTCTTCTCTATCAGCTTCATACTTTTTAGCTATACAAGGCATAATAGATACAACAAACATATCCTTTTTATTCACATCATAGACGTTATGAAGAAATGCCTTAGCAGTAGCTCCAAACATCTGCTGAGGTGACTTACAGCTTGATAAATTATCTATAAGCTTAGGATATTTAGTTTCAACCATTCTAACCCATGCAGGGCAACAACTTGTAAACATAGGTAGCTTTCCATTATTTTTGATTCTATCTATTAATTCCTCAGCTTCCTCAATTATTGTAAGGTCTGCAGAAAAATTAGTATCAAATACCTTTTTAAAATTCAAAGCCTTAAGAGCTGTAACTATCTTTTTTAAACTTAAATCTTTAATATCCATATTAAATTCTTCACATAAAGCAACTCTAACAGATGGTGCTAACTGTACAATTGTAAATTTTTCATCATCATTTAATATGTCCATAAGCTTTTTATAATCAAACCTTTCTTGAAGAGCTCCTGTTGGACATACTGCAACACATTGACCACAATAAGTACATTCGCTTTCTTTCAAACTTTTTTCATTAAAAGTTGATATAAAACTATTAAATCCCCTTTCAGCTGGAGTTAGCACATTGATATTTTGCACATCACAACATGATGTCACACATCTTCTACACAAAATACACTTTTCTTCATCTCTTATAATTGGTGTTGATTCATCAACGTTTTTTCTAAGTTCATCTTTCAATTTTACACCAGTAACTCCATAACTCATTGCCAATTTTTGAAGTTCACAATTTAAATTTTTACTACAGTTTAAACAGTCATTAGGATGATTTGATAAAAGAAGTTTTAAAATAGTTTTTCTAGCTTCAATAGCTCTTTTAGAATTAGTATATACCTTCATTCCCTCTTTAACATTGAAAGAGCAAGCAGGTTTTAATTCTCTATATCCTTCTACTTCTACAACACATACTCTGCATGTACCTTTACAATTAACAGAAACATTATCACTCATCTTCATATGACATAATGTAGGGATTTTTATATTAACTTTCTGTGCTGCTTCTAAAATTGTGTAGCCCTCTTCAACCTCAACATTTTTATCATTTATAATTAAATTAATCATAAAGCCTCCTATTTTACAACAACTGCTTTCATTGGACATACTGAAAAACATGCACCACATTTTATACATTTTGATTTATCAATTTGATGCTTTTGTTTTACCTTTCCATCTATACATGACATTGGACATGCTCTAGCACATTTAGTACACCCAATACACTTATCACTAATTTCATAAACAACAAGATTTGTACAGGTTCTGCTTCTACACCTTTTTTCATTAACATGTTCTAAGTATTCATCATAAAAATATTTCATAGAACTTAAAACAGGATTAGTTGCAGCTTCACCTAATCCACATAAAGAAGTACTCTTTATAATGTTACATAAATTTTTCAACTCAATTAAATCCTCTTCTGTTCCTCTTCCTTCTGTTATTTTCTCTAAAATTTCCAATACTCTCTTATTACCAATTCTGCAAGGAGTACATTTACCACATGATTCATCACATGTAAATTCCATATAGAATTTAGATATATCAACCATACAGTTATCTTCATCCATTACAATCATTCCACCAGATCCCATCATAGAACCAATAGACTTTAGAGAATCATAATCAATACTTATATTAGCAAGTTTACTTGGAATACAACCTCCAGATGGGCCTCCTGTTTGAACAGCCTTAAGCTTTTTACCATCCTTTACGCCACCGCCGATATAATAAACTATTTCATTTAAAGAAATACCCATAGGAACTTCTACAAGTCCAACATTTTCAATATTTCCAGCTAGTGCAAAAACCTTAGTACCAGTACTCTTAGTTGTACCTATCAATCTATACCAGCTTGAACCTTTATCTATAATTGGATTAATATTTGCAAATGTTTCTACATTATTAACACAAGTTGGTTTATCCCATAAACCTTTTTCAGCAGTTCTTGGAGGTTTCATAGTAGGTTCTCCCCTCATTCCTTCTATAGAATGTATTAGAGCTGTAGCTTCTCCACATACAAAAGCACCAGCACCATATCTTATTTCTATATTGAAGTTAAAACCTGTTCCTAAAATATTATTACCTAAAAGGCCTTTTTCTTCAGCTTGCTTAATTGCGATTTTTAATCTTTTAACAGCTAAAGGATATTCTGCCCTTATATAAATAAATCCAGTATCAGAACCTATACTATAACCACATATAGCCATTGCTTCTAATACAGAATGTGGATCACCTTCTAATATTGCTCTATCCATAAATGCTCCAGGATCACCTTCATCTGCATTACATATTACATATTTAATATCAGAATCATATTTAAAAGTTGTTTCCCATTTTACACCTGTTTTAAAGCCTCCACCGCCTCTTCCTCTAAGGCCTGAATTTTTAATTTCTTCAATAACCTCTTTTTGAGTAATAGAAGTTAAGCATTTTCCAAGTGCACAGTAAGCCCCTCTTCCTATAGCATCATTAATATCTTCAGGATCAATAACACCACAATTTCTTAAAGCTATTCTAAGTTGCTTTTTGTAGAAAGGAATTTCCTTTTGAGATTTTATCCTTTTATTAGTTTTAGGATCTACATATAATAGTCTTTCAATAACTGTATTATTTTTAATATGAGAATTTACAATTTCATGAACATCGTCTTTAGTAACCTTTATATAAAAAACATTATCTGGGAGAATATTTATTATAGGTCCCTTTGCACAAAATCCAAAACAGCCAGTCATAACTACTTTAACTTTATCTTGTAGATTATTAATTTTAATTTCCCTTATAAGTTCTTTCTTAATCTCATCAGAAGAGGAAGCTTTACAACCTGTTCCTCCACATATCAAAATATGAATTTTATCACTTTCGCCATCTTCAAATCTTAGTTTTATATCTTCATAATACTTTTTCTTAAGGTCTAATAATTCATTATAATCCTTAATTTGTGCCATGCTTTTCCTCACTAAACTCCATTATTACTTTTCTAACATCTTCTTTTTTAAACCTTCCATATAATTTATCCCCTACGCTTACTACAGGAGCAAGCCCACAAGCCCCCACACATCTTAAAGTATTTAATGTAAACTTTCCATCTGCTGTAGTTTCACCAGGATTAATTTTTAAAATCTTTTTAAATTCTTCTAAGATTTCATGAGAACCCTTAACAAAACATGCTGTACCTGTACATACACTTATTACATGTTCTCCTTTAGGCTCTGTAGTAAAATAAGAATAAAAAGATATTACACCATAAATTTTTGAACGTGGTATATGCATTTTTTCAGATATATGCTCCTGCATTCCTTCATCAATATATCCATACATATCCTGAACGTAATGCAAAACTTCAATCAAGGCTCCTTTTTTGTCTTTAACACTTTCTAAAAAAACGTCAATTTCACTATAACACTTACCACAGCCTGCCATTATACCTCCAAAATAAAAAAAGTATTTACATTTTATTGTAGTATTATTTTTTATAAGTATTCCTATAAGATATTAAATAATATATTTTATTATTTTTTTAATTTTTTTATTATTAATTCAAAATTTTAATATTATCATTTAAATATTGAAAATTCTACACAATAGACAAGATATTTTGTAAGATGATACAATACAATTCAAGTAGAATATTAAAAATTATGTACGGAGAAAACTTATGACTGAAGGAATAACGATATTATTATTTTTATGTGGACTTTTAATAACCATAATTACTAACACATCAACTTTAATAGCATTGATATTAGGGCTTATATGTTTTTTAGGATATGCACTTTATAAAAAGCATACTGTAAAAAGCATATTAATGATGCTTATTGAAGGCATGAAAACTGTTAAAATGTTACTTGTA
The DNA here is from genome assembly GCA_015058375.1 of Clostridium sp. Classification (GTDB taxonomy): domain Bacteria; phylum Bacillota; class Clostridia; order Clostridiales; family Clostridiaceae; genus Clostridium. The sequence continues at coordinate 1,919 of SVCK01000174.1, read as the reverse complement.
ATCTTTGCATTAATAGGAATGCTAACTGCTGTTTGGAGGTCCGGTGGGACAATAGCATATATTATTTATCATGCTGTAAGCTTTATTAATCCAAGGTACTTTATACTTTGCAGTTTCTTACTATGCTCTTTAATGTCCTTTATTACAGGAACATCTTTTGGAACAGTTGGAACTATGGGAATTGTATGTATGACTATTGCCAAATCACTTGGCATTAATCCAGTAATAACTGGTGGTGCTGTACTTTCAGGAATTTACTTTGGAGACAGATGTTCGCCTATGTCATCTAGTGCATTATTAGTTTGCGAAATGACTGATACAGATATTTACCAAAATATAAAACTTATGATTAAAACATCTATAGTCCCTTTTATTCTTACTTGTTTACTTTACATATTTTTAGCTTCAAAGTCTTCAATATCTTTTATAGATATGGAAACAGTTAACATATATAATGAAAATTTTAATTTATCAATTATTACACTTATTCCTGCTGCAATTATAATAGTATGTTCTATCTTTAAAGTAAATGTAACAAAAACTATGGTAATAAGTATTTTAAGTGGTATATTATCATCAATTTTTGTGCAACATATGACTTTTCTTGAAATTATAAAATGTCTTGTATTTGGATACGAAAGCAGCAATTATGATATTGCTACTTTATTAAATGGTGGCGGAATTCTTTCTATGATAAATGTTAGTTTAATAGTTTTAATATCATCAACTTACTTTACTATCTTTAATGAGACAGGCCTATTAAATGGATTAAAAAATAGCATAATAAAGGTATCAAACATAATAACACCTTTTGGTGCTGTATTAGTTACTAGTATTTTAACAAATATTTTAAGTTGTAACCAAACACTTGCTACTCTTTTAACTTATCAAATGAATGATGAAGTTATTAAAGACAAACAAGAAATGGCTATAGCACTTGAAGATACTGCAATAATTATGTGTGCTTTAATTCCTTGGAGCGTTGCATCAGCTGTTCCTTTAGCGACTATCGGAGCAACATCATCTTCTGTTATATTCGCCTTCTATTTATATTTAATATCAATATGGAATTTATTGGTCGGTATATTAAAATCAAAAATGACTAAAAATAAAATAGCCTAACATTTATTTTTAACTCAATCATATTATTGAAAAAAGGACTACTCTGCTTAATTGTAGAGTAGTCCTAACTTTTTAGTTATTTAACAAAACAAATATCTTTTGAACAATATCTTTTGCTTGCTTTGGCAATTTTTCTATCGCCTTTTGTCTCTTTTTTTCATCATTTATTTGAGCAATTTTAAGTACTTCATTTTTTAGTCCAGGTATAGCATTAAGTTGAGCTACAAGAGCATTAAACTGCTGAGCAAATTTTGGGTCCTTCATTCTATTTTGAATCATCATAATGAATTCATAACCATTCATTAACTTAGACCTCCGCAGATTCAATTTTAATTTATATTATTCTTAGAGTATTATAAGTGTGATTACGATTTAAAAAAAGTCTCAAATTGTTAGAAAATACAGACATTTAATTTTTTCTGCTATTTGATTTATAATGATGTATGAGGTGAAAAAATATGCAGAATAATTTAGATATATTAACAAAAGGTGAATCTAAAAAAGTAAGACTTGTACTAAAGTCTCTTATAGTTGGTATAATTGCTTCTATAGTTACTGTGCTATATAGATTTGCCCTTGCTGAAGCTGAAAATTTCTCTTTTTCTATGTATAGCTATGTATCTGAAAATCCTTGGACTGTGCCTTTACTATTCATAGGACTAGCACTTACAGGTTTCATAGTAGGAAAAGTTATAGAACTAGAACCTTTTTCAAGTGGAAGTGGTATTCCACAAGTAAAAGCTATAATGGCTGGTTATTTAAAAGAGAACCCTATAACAGTAATACTAGCCAAATTT
>SVCK01000173.1 GCA_015058375.1 Clostridium sp. | reverse complement strand
GACTTATCTCAACAGCTTCATTTGGTACAAATTTAGGTTCAGTAGTATGAATACTTTTACCAGATCCACTTTGAGGCAGCTCGTCTTTTGCTCTTTCTTTTTTATAATTATTTTCAATCTTTGGTATAACCATTAGGTCCATAAATTTTTTTATAAATGTTGATTTTCCAGTTCTAACAGGTCCAACAACACCAACATATATGTCCCCTTGAGTCCTTTCAGCAATATCTTTGTATATATTGAAGCTGTCCAAGTTATTACCTCCTACAAATAATTTCTAACAATATATATATATTATTTCCTTATACAAATTATTCCATATATATAATTGCATCTTTTTATTAATATATCTATTCGAATAAATCAAAAAAATGAGCAAAAAAATCCAGCCAAAATTAATTTTAGCTGGATTTTTTAATTACATATTTTCATTTTTTTTATCTCGTGTCATTAATTCCACTATTGATTCTTTAGCATCCTTACCCAAAAATAAAACCTTATATAAAGCATCAGTTATAGGCATTGATACATTTATCTTTTCCTTCAATTTATAAAATGCCTTACACGCCTTAACTCCTTCTACAACCATACCTACTTCTTCTAAAGTTTCATCCATAGTTTTGCCTTTTCCTATAAGTATTCCGGCTCTTCTATTTCTAGAATGCATTGAAGTACATGTAACTATCAAGTCCCCCATACCAGTAAGGCCATAAAAAGTTTCTTCTCTTCCTCCTAATGCAATTCCAATTCTAGAAATTTCCTTCATACCTCTTGTCATCAATGCCGCCTTTGTATTATCACCATATCCTAAACCATCTATTATTCCTGAAGCTAAAGCAATAATATTTTTTACAGCTCCACCTATTTCTACACCTACAACATCATCATTAGTATACACTCTAAAGTCTTCTGTCATAAATAAGTCCTGTACTTGTTTCGCACAATCCATATTTCTTGATGTAGCTACAATAGTTGTTGGTAATTCACACGCCACTTCTTCAGCATGACTTGGTCCGGATAAAACAACTACTTGATTGTCTAACTCATTTTCTATTACTCTAGATAATCTTTCATCTGTTTCTTGGTCTATTCCCTTTGCTATAGAAATAATAATTGAATCTTTATTAATTTTTTCTTTTAATTTTTCGGCCATAGTTCTAATAACATGAGAAGGTACACCTAAAACTATATATTCAGCATCCTTAACTGCTTCATCTATAGAATCATAAGCCATTACATTTTCAGGAATATTTAATCCCTTTATATACTTATCATTTCTTCTATTCTTATTAATATCTTCAACTACATTTTTATCTCTAGCATAAATAGAAATTATATTACCCTTTTTAGCCAACAGTATAGCTAATGCAGTAGAAAAACTTCCACCACCAACAAAGGCTATCTTTGTCATTATTTTTCCTTCCTCTCTCTGTATTCAATCTGAATCCCTGTTCCCTTAAAGTCAAAGCTATCTCTTAATTGATTTTCTATATATCTTTCATATGAAAAATGTCTTGCACTTGGATCATTTACAAAGAATACAAACTTAGGTGGTTTTGTTGCTACCTGAGTTGCATAAAATATCTTTAATCTCTTCACTCCTACAACTGGAGGTTCTTTCATTAATACAGCCTTACTTATTACATCATTAAGTATACCTGTAGAAACTCTCTTATTATAATTGTCATAACATTTTTTAGCCATTTCTAAAACTTTATGAGTTCTTTGACCTGTTAATGCTGAAATAAACAAATATTCTGCATAAGATAAGAACTTAAGATTTTGTTGTAATTCTTTTTTAAACTTGTTCATTGTCTTGTCATCTTTTTCAACCAAATCCCACTTATTAACTATTACCATAATAGCTTTATTCATTTCATGAGCATATCCTATTATCTTTTCATCTTGTTCAGTAATACCTTCAGTTGCATCTATCATTAATATGCATACATCAGCTCTTTCTATAGCTGTTAAAGTTCTAATTACACTATATCTCTCTATTTCTTCCTTAACCTTACTTTTTCTTCTAAGACCAGCTGTATCTACTAATATAAATTTTCCAAGTTCATTTTCTAAATAACTGTCAACTGCATCTCTTGTTGTACCTGGAACATTTGAAACAATTACTCTATCTTCACCTAAAAGTCTATTTATTAGTGATGACTTACCTACGTTTGGCTTACCAATCATAGCTATTCTTACATATTCATCATCTTCTTCAGAAGCTGCATCCTTATCAAAATGTTCTACAACTCTATCAAGCATATCTCCTAGCCCTAATCCTTGTGAGGCAGAGATTGTTACAGGATCTCCTATTCCTAAATTATAGAACTCCCAAGCATTTTCTTCTTCTTTAATTGAATCTACTTTGTTTACTACTAATACAATTGGTTTTTTAGACTTTCTAAGCATACCCGCAACTTCTTCATCCGCTGATGTTACACCTTCCTTACCATCAACAATAAATACTATTACATCAGCTGTTTCTATAGCTATCTGTGCCTGTCTTCTCATTTGCTTTACAATTACATTATCACTTTCAGGTTCAATTCCACCTGTATCTATCATTGTAAAATTATAATTTAACCAGTCTGCTTCATCATAAACTCTATCTCTTGTAACTCCCGGTGTATCTTGAACTATTGAAATTCTCTTTCCTGCTAATCTATTAAATAATGTAGACTTTCCTACATTAGGTCTACCAACCATAGCTACTATAGGTTTTCCCATTTATTATTCCTCCTCTTACTATAGATAATTCGATATATTAATTCTTTTTATAGTTTTACATCTATAGTTTTACCTAAAAAAGAATAAATTTTCAAACAATCCTTTTTTCTTCTGCAAAAGATTTCTATCTTATGATATCTTACATTAATAATTTTCTTTAGTCAATTAAAAAGTAAGTTATATTAACATTTGACATTCATAATATACTGTAAATGTAGCAAAAAATCTTCTACCTAACTTTCATTAAGTAAAAGATTGTCATATCAAATATGTTTTATTTTTACTGTAAATTTACTTCCAACGCCTAATTTACTTTCAATTTTAATTTCTCCATTAAAACATTTAACAATATGTTTTACTATAGCAAGCCCAAGGCCTGTCCCACCACTTTTCCTAGCTTTATCAACACGATAAAATCTTTCAAAAATCCTTGGAAGATCTTCTTTTGGAATTCCTATTCCATTATCCTCAACCTCTAATATATAAAATTCGCTTTCAGTGTAACTTCTTATTATCACAGTTGCTCCAGAATTAGAATATTTTATTCCATTTTCAACAAGATTTAATACAAGTTGAAGAAATCTATCCTTATCTCCATAAAGAAGATTTAAATTTGTCTGCTCTAAAACAAGATTAATATTCTTATTTTCAGCAACAGACCTAACCATGTTAATTACATCCTCAATTTCATTGTTTGGATAAAACTCTTCCTCTTCTCCAATAGATTCACTTTCTATTTTTGATAATACAAGAGTATCATTAATAAGCCTTGAAAGTCTCTCCGACTCTTTATTTATTATATCTAAAAATTTCTCTCGTGTAGCATCATCTTCTACATATCTTAAAGTTTCGGCAAATCCTTTTATTGATGTTAATGGTGTTTTAAGTTCATGCGATACATTAGCAACAAATTGACTCCTCATATTTTCAAGTCTTTTTATATCAGTAATATCTTGAACTGTTATTACTTTTCCTATCTTTTCCAAGTCATATACTATAGGCGCTTT
>SVCK01000172.1 GCA_015058375.1 Clostridium sp. | reverse complement strand
GTAGTCTTCCGTCCTGAAAGATAATCCTTAACCGCTTGTATTTTATCTTCAACTGAATATTTAAATTTTCTTCCCATAAAAAAATACCTCCAAAGTAGAGTTTGGTTATTTACCATGTCTACTTTAGAGGTATCATATCACCATTCAGATACAGCTTTTTTTACTTCTAATTTAATCCTAAAAGACTCTTAATCCATTCAAAGAATCCTTTCTTTTCAGTTTTCACTTCATTTTTATCATCATCTTTTGGAGCTTCATATTTAATTTCTTTAGTCTTAATTATAAATTTAGTAGTTCCTTTTACACTATCATCTTTTCCAGAGAAGCAACCATATTGTTTTGAAGCATTAGTTATCTCATCTTTTGCTAAAGATAACTCATCTAACACATTAATTCCTTCAGTTCCTTTATTATAAAGTTCATCTATTGCTTGATTTTTAAATTGTTGCATACCATCTGAAAGTTGTTGAATTCCTGAATTTAATTCTTCTAATTTAGATTTATAATTTGGTAATTGGTTAATCATTTTTCTAGCTTCTGTTATATTTCCTGCTTCTATAGCATCATTCATAACCTTTAATATATCCTCATCATTTTTCAAATGACCTTGCATTTTTAATAATTTTTCAGACATATTTGAAACCTTATTAGCAAGTACTTTACCATCATTTACAACTCCATCAATATTGTCAATATCATTAATATTAATTCCTAAATTCACGCTAAATATAGATGGATCTATTTCTGGTAAATTCATATCTAAAATTGATGTATCTATATTAGGTATATTTAATTTAGATACGTCTATATCTGGTATATCACTAGATGAAATATTTATTGTTCTCAATTTAGATACTGTATCTTTTGCACTATTTAATTGATTTGCATATTCATTCAATTTTTTAATTTCGCTTTGTGATAAATACTTACCCATTGATGCATTAATAGTATCTATAGTCTGTTTATTTGAATCTATATGATCCATTACATCACCTAATTTACCAACCATATTAATTAAAGTTACCTGTTGATCTTTAGGTAATGCTGATATACTATTAACTAAAGTTTTCAAATTTGATATTACTTGATTTTGTCCTGTTAAAATATTTAATGTTGCCTTTAATTTAGCAGCATCTGAAGTTAAATTACTTATTTGACTTAGTAAAGGAGTAATGTTTTCTAAAGTCTTAACTCCTTTTGATAATTCCGCTAAAGTTTTAGCATTGCTTTGAGCTTTTCTACAATCTTCTTGGATCTTGTCAGCTGTTAAATCTTGAGCTAATAAATCTATTGATGATTTTAATTGCTTAACTAATTGATCATTACTTTTATAAATTTGTTCTACACTTTGTTTTAAGTCTTTTTTCTTAGTTTCTAAGCCAGAATTTCCTCCACCAACATAAGCATACATAAGTTCTGCTCTTATAGTTAAATAGGCACTTCCATACTTACTTACATCACTATTTATACTTGCAAAATCTACTTGTGATAAAGTGTGTGATAAAGTTCCTAATGTAGTTAACGAACTTCTAAGTGATGTTACAAAATTATCAATTCCTCCTGCTGCATTAATAGCATTTTTTAAGTTTTCTTGAACTGGAGTTAATTCATTATTCATATTCTTAATTGCATTCAAATTTTCTGCTGTTATACTTGATGATAATACCTTTAATACTTGTTTTGTTTCTGGAGTTAAATTATCATAAGCACTTTCCATATTATTAATATCATTAAGTAATAACATGACACCTTTATTATTTAATAAGGAAACAGCTAATTGTGATGTTTCATTTATTTTTTCATAATTATTTAAAATATTTTTGCCACTATTAATAATCTTATCTAAATCACCAGATTTCTTCATAGACTGAAGCATAACATATCCGTCTTTAAACTTCTTTAATTTCCCTGAACTATCTAGCATCTTAATCATTTCATATTCTTCTTTTAGATTTTTGATTTTTCCGCTTTTTTTCATCTGTACTAATTTACTATATTTAGTAAGAATATCATCCAACTGTCCACTTTGTTTCATTTGATAGCATTGTTTTGCAAATGTCTTTAATTTTTGTCTTGCATTATCATTATTCACCAGCTGTAAACTATTCATAAATCTATTAGAAAAGCTAGAAACTTCTCTTTTCAACTCATCTGTTGGCATATCCTTTGCTTCATATGCATCCTGTAATAATTGTCTTGATCTTGCAACTTTATAATCATCTTTTACTAAATCAATCATTCCTTGCATTCTAGGAGATTCATTTGCAATCTTAGTTTTGGCTTCTGCATATCCGTTAACTATACCATCTTTTATTTGAGTTTCGCCATCTAAAATTTTATTATATGAACTTTGCATTAAGTCTAGCTTATCTTTAAGCTCAGTTAAATTCGAAGCACCTTCTAAATCTCCAAGCATTGAAGTATCAGATGTAGCAGTTATCATTATAGGTCCTAAAGAAAATTCTTCTGCATTTGCTTCTACTACAATTTTCTTATCACTTAAGATATCTGCTTTATCTTTCATTTCAGCTACTTTTTCATAAGGTATAGTATCTAATCCTAAGCTTTCATTTAAACCTGGCATTTTTGCAAAAGCAACTAAAACATTATTACCTTCTGAAACTGTAGTTGCTCCATCTGTAGTTATATCTGAAAATTTATCATTTGGTAATGTAAGTTCTCCAGCTACTATAAATGGTGTATAAATTTTTCTCATCTTTCCATTTATATTAACTTCTTTATATTCTTTATTTTTTACATCTATTTCTATTTTCACCTTACCAGATTTACCTGCTAAATCTTCAGGATTAATTTCTTCGTCTTCATAATAATACTTTATAGATATATCTAAAGGCATAGATTTATTAGTAGTTCCTTGATAATAAAGGTTACTTCCATCCATATCCCATATTAAATTTTCTCCACTCTTTTGAGGTTCAATATCACTCTTTACATTTTTAATATCCTTAAGATTAGATTTATCAAAAACTGTAACTCCACCTTCATCACTATGTATCCAGTCAGAAACAGTAGCTTTTTCTAATTTTCCTTCAGAATCTAAAGTAACGTAAACAGATTCATCCTTTTTAATTTCAGCGGCTTGTGCTGCTGTTGTTCCCATAACTGAACCTATAATAACCAATGCAATAACTCTTTTTGACATAGCATTTTTCATCATAATCTCCCCCTTACATTGTCTTGACCGCTTCATTATTTGTAATTTCTTTATTTCTCCAACCAATGGTTGTTTTATTAATAACTTTTTCAAATACCATTAATAATGATGGTAACACCAAAATTATAACTGCCATACTTACTAAGGCTCCCCTTGCCATTAAGAAACATAAGCTCTTAATAAGTTCCAAATCTGATACTAATGCAACTCCTCCTGTAGCTCCAAAGAAAGTCAAACCACTTGTTACTATTGACTTAGCACTTCCTTTAACTGCTATAACTAAAGCTTCTTTAGTTTCATATCCATTATTAAGCTCTTCTTTAAATCTTGAAGTCATAAGTATCGCATAATCGACTGTCGCTCCTAACTGAATAGTTCCAATTACTATACTTGCTACAAAAGGTATAACAGTACCTGTATAAAAAGGTATACCCATATTAATAAATATTGCATATTCTATCGAAGCAACAAGTAATACTGGAACGCTAATAGATTTGAAGGAAATTAAAATTATTGCAAAAATAGCCAATATAGATGCAAATGAAACCTTCTTAAAATCTGTATCAGCAACAGCTATTAAATCTTTTGTTAAAGGAGCTTCTCCTGTTATCATTCCATCTTTATCATATTCTTTAACTATTGAGTTAATTTCCTCAATCTGATTATTTTCTTCATCTGAAGCAGCTTTATATGCAGAATTTATAAGAACCATATTATATCCGCCCTGCTTAAATATTTCTTTAACATTATCAGGTATAAAGTCTTCAGGTATTCCTGAACCTATAAACTTATCATAAGAAATAACAGCATTAACTCCATCTATTTTTTCTATTCTATCTGACATTTCTTTAAGCTTATATGATTTTGTCTCGTCGTTTACTAAAACAAATTGAGTAGTCATCATATTAAAATCATTTTTCATTTTATTTAATGCTACTATTGAAGGTGTATCTTTAGGAAGAGTCTCATCTAAATTGTAGTAAACCGCAGCCTTCGATTGTCCTATAAAGGCTGGTATCATTGTTAATATGAATACAACAATTATAACTTTATAGTTCTTTACTATTACTGAACTTATCTTATCAAATTCAGGTATTATAGTTCTATGTTTAAATCTATGGATTAATTTATCAAAAGTTAGTACAAAGGCTGGTAAAATTGTTACCGAAGAAATTACCCCCAATAATACTCCTTTTGCCATTACAAGTCCTATATCTTTTCCCAAAGTTAAATCCATAGTGCAAAGTGCTAAGAATCCTGCTATTGTTGTTAATGAACTTGCTGAAATTGAAAGCATTGTCGCACTTATTGCCTCTGCCATGGCTTCTCGTCTTGAATCATGTTTTTTAAGTTCTTCATCATATCTATTCATTAAGAATATTGAATAATCCATTGTTACTCCTAATTGAAGAACTGCTGCTAAAGCTTTTGTAATATATGAAATTTCTCCAAAGAAAATATTTGTTCCCATATTATAAAGTATTCCAAATCCAATAGATATCATAAATATTATTGGAACAAAAGTAGATTTCATAGATAATACCAATACTACTATAGATAATAAAACTGCAATAGCAACATAAAAAGGTGTTTCTTTATCTGACAAATCCTTAGTATCTTTAAATATCGCAGACATTCCACTTAAAAAACAATTTTCATTAATTGTTGTCTTTATTTCTCCAATTGCATTAAGTGTACTTTCTGATGCTGTAGACTCTTTAAATTTTATAATCATCATAGTTGCATCATCACTATAAATTTTGTCACTTAACTCACTTGGAAGTATATCTTGTGGCACACTAAGATCTAAAGCATCATATAACCATAAAGCATCACTTACGCCATTAATTTTCTTGATTTTTTCCTTAAGTTTATCAACTTCTTTACCTTCCATTCCATCTACTATTAAAATTCCAGTAGATGCATCTGAAAAGACTTCATCAAGAACCTTTTCCCCCTGAGTAGATTCAAGATTTTGTGGAAGATAACTTAATATATCATAATTAATTTTTGTGGCAGCATAACCAAATATAGAAGGAATCAACAATAAAATTCCTACTATAACCACAAATTTATCATGATTCGAAATAAACCTACTAAATTTGTTCACTCATAACATCCCCTTCTTAATTCCGCATCATAGCTAAAATTTTTCTAAATAAAATTGGTTTAACTTTATCTATATCTTCTGGTTCTCCTAGGACTATTGAACTATAACAAACACCACCAACTAATTCAAAAATCATGAATATTGTCAATTCAGCTTCTTGTAAATTCATGCCATATTTATTTTGTAGATTATCAATAAAATTCTTCATTATTTCTCGAACATCTCTATGTGATTCTTCATCACTAAGCATAGTTCTCTTATATAAACCACATGAAAAATTTTTATTAATAAGCTTTAATAACAATTTATTAGTTTTAAAATAATTTATTACGTAGTCAATAAAAAATATAGTCTGATCTTCAAAGGATTCAATATTTTCTTCCTCTGTTTTTCTTATCCCTTCTTCAACTATCTGAATACTTTTTTTCAAAATTAATTTATTAATTATATCGTACTTATCTTTAAAATATAAATAAAAAGTTCCTTTAGCTACACCTGCTTTTTTTACAATTTCATCTATTGCTGTATTCTTTGTTCCCTTTGTTGTAAATAGTTCATAAGCTGCTGTAAATAAATCTTCCTCCTTTCTTTTTTTATTTTCTTTTATTTTGCTAACCTTTTTTTCTTCTTTAAGCATTTTTCCTCCTCATGACTATCGGTCAATTACCATTATACTCCATTATGACCTTTAGTCAATTATTTTTTGAATTTTTTTCCTTAGTAACTATGCCAATTGTCTCAAAATTGATATGACTTAAGTTAAATAGTATAATATAATGAGAACTTAGGTAACTTATTACAAGATATAGTGTACCTAAAATTTATCCGGAGGAAAATTAAATGATTGTACTAAGTTGTAAAAACATAAGTAAAAGTTATGGTATAGATGAAATCTTAAAAGATGTTACTTTATCTATTAATGAAGGGGATAGAGTTGGAATTATTGGTGCTAATGGCGAAGGAAAATCAACTCTATTTAAAATATTAACTAAACAATTAAGTTTTGATGATGGAGAAATATTTATAGATAAAAATAAAACTGTAGGATATTTAGCCCAACACTTAAACTTAGATTCTGATAATACAATATTTGATGAAATGCTTACTGTGTTTTCAGATCTTCTAAGATTAGAAAATAAGTTACAAACCTTAGAAGTAAAAATGAATGAACCTTATGACGAAAATAATGCTGAATATCATAATAAATTAATAAAAGACTATACAACTGCTCAAGAATTATACACTAATAGAGGCGGTTATACATATAAAGGCGAAATAAATAGAGTATTAAAAGGATTAGGTTTCTTCGAAAATGACTTTAACAAATTAATAAACACTTTAAGCGGAGGACAAAAAACAAGAGTTGCTCTTTGCAAATTACTTCTTTTATCTCCAGATATATTGCTTCTAGACGAGCCTACTAACCACTTAGATCTTGAAGCAATTGAATGGTTAGAAGACTATTTAAAAAGTTATAAAGGAACTGTTTTAGTTATATCTCATGATAGATTTTTCTTAGATTCTGTAACTACAAAAACATTCCAAGTTATTAATGGACACGTTAATTGCTATAATGCTCCTTATACAAAGTTTATTGAACTTAGAAAAAAGGATTATGAAAATCAATTAAAAGCATACAATCTACAACAAGCTGAAATAAAAAGACAAGAAGCTATAATAGAAAAATATCGTTCTTTTAATAGAGAAAAAAGTATTAAAGCTGCTGAAAGTCGTGAGAAAGCTCTTAATAAAATTGAAAGAATTGATGCTCCTGATAAGGATAAAGATCCTTCAAAAATTTCTTTTGAAACGGCAGTCAAAAGTGGTTATGATGTTTTACATATTGAAAAACTATCTAAGAGTTATGAAAACAAGCATCTTTTTTCTAATGTATCCTTAGATTTAAAGAGAGGAGATAAAATTGCTCTTATAGGTGAAAACGGTCGTGGAAAAACTACTTTATTTAAGATAATAATGGATAAAATCAAAGCTGATTCAGGTGTTAAAACTTTAGGTACTAATGTAAATGTTGGCTACTACGATCAAGAACAATCTAATCTTTCAGAAGGAAAAACTATTTTGGATGAGGTATGGGACGATTTTCCTTATCTTACTACAAGCAAACTTAGAGGTGTACTTGGTTCATTCTTATTTAAAGGTGATGACGTATTTAAAACTATTGACAAACTTAGTGGTGGAGAAAAGTGTAGAATCAATCTTTTAAAACTTATGCTTTCTAAAGCTAATCTTTTACTTTTAGACGAACCTACAAATCATCTTGACATTATGTCTAGAGAAGCTTTAGAAGATGCTATTTTAAGCTATGATGGTACTTTAATAGTTATATCCCATGATAGATATTTCTTAAACAAGGTTATCGATAAAATAGTTGAATTAGAAGAAAATGGACTAAACGAGTACTTAGGCAATTACAGTTATTATGTAGAAAAGAAAAAAAATCCTCAAAGATTTGAAACTTTAGAACAAGCCGCTAAAGGAAAAACAAAAACTCAAATCAAAGAAGAGAACAGAAAAAAACGCGAGGCTAAAAAGGAAGAAAAGGCTAAAAAATTAAGAATTAAAACTATTGAAAATGATATTACTAAAGCAGAAGAAGAATTAAATAGCCTTCAAGAATCTCAATGCTTAGAAGAAGTTTACTCAAATCCTGTAGAAAGCGAAAGAGTAAACAAAGAAATTAAAGCTTTAGAAGAAAAACTTGAGCTGCTTTATGAAGAATGGGAAGAACTTTCAGCTAACGAATAAATCATATTAACAAAAAACTTCACATAGTATCTAATTTTTTATATAACAATAATAAATTTCAATAAGGATTATTAATATTTATTTTCTTTTTACAATAAAACAACAGCTTTCTATGATATATATTTATTTTATCATAGAAAGCTGTTATATTTTATAATTTACAGACTTTTTTTCACACAGTCGTTCTAAAACTTTTAGAATGAAAGTTATTAAATTGGAAAGTTTAAAATAATGCTTTCCTATTTATAACTTATTTTTAATATTCTTATTCCATCTATAATAAATATTTATACACAATAAAATTATTATAGCAATATTAGTGAAGGTATAAAGCTTAGCGGAAATTTCATTTTTAAAAAAGTAGAATGCAACAGTTAAAATTCCAATAATTATTCCCATAAGCATCATATTATCTTCCATAAGTTTACAAACTACTTCAGGATTGTCTCTTGAACTATCATATCCTGAAATTATATCAGCCATCTTATATTTTTTTACTATATAACCTATTAGAAATGAGCTAATAGCAATTAGAGCAAATATAATAATTACTACTGTACTATCATTATTCATTTTTTCTCATTACCTATAATACCAATCATATTATAATATAAATTTTATTATTATAAATAATAATACTGCTAACACTATAGAAATTATCTGAATAAACCTAGCAAGTTTTTTAGTCTTTTCTACCGAACTAGCAATTCCTCTTTTTCTAGTTGACTGTGGGGTTGCAAATGGATATACGTAAATAACTTGACCTATTAGCACGAAAGGTAAAAATGCTATTACCATACTTACAATAAGATTATTAACATAGAAAGCTAATGGAATTGTTCCACATACCGATAAAGATAATAATAAAATTAATATAATAAATCTTTTACCATGCTCATTTGCATTATCATAATACTTTTTAATTTCTTGTTCATGTTCTTTACTACAACAAAAAACAATTTGTTCACTTTTAGAAAGTCCATCATAACCTTCTACTTTTATAGATTTTTCAGTATCTTTATTACAAAATAAACATTTCCCCACAAAACCATCTCCTTATATTTTAATTTTTATTTAATATTATATTACCATCAAGTACATTCAATATTTATTTAATTCCAGTAGTTCCAAATCCACCACGATCTTGATTTCCAAAGCTTACCACTTCTTCAAATTCTATTTCAGGCATAACTTCCATAATTCTAAACTGTCCAATTTTATCACCTTGTTTTATCCAAGTACCTTTAATATTTTCTTCTTTATCTTTTCCTTGAAGACAAAAAACAGGCATATGCCATTGATCATTATCTCCTATATATGTATCATCTACTACACCAACACTATTAGTTTGGATTATCCCCCATGTTTTAAATGTAGAACTTCTTGGTGCTAAATGTCCTTCCCATCCTGATGGTAATTCTAAAGCAAATCCTAAAGGAATCATTGCTCTTTCCCCTTCTTTAACAAATATATCTTTATTGGCATATACATCAATCCAATTACCTTTTACTATCTTTTTTAACTTTACAGCACCTTCAAAATATTTAATTCTTATTTTCATATAAAATATTTCCTTCCTTTTTATTATTTCTGTAATTTATTATATAAAACAAACTGTAAAATACAAGTATATTTTATATTTAATCTATATTTTTAAATCCAATAAATTAAAATTTATACTAAAATAAATATACAACAAAAAAATCGACGTCTTAAAAAGTCGTCGATTTTTTGGCACACTACAATTTTAATTTTTTTATATAGTCTTTAAAGTATTTAACACGTATAATACATATTCTGTATTAGCTTTACTTATATTTACTTCATTCCATGTTAAATAAGTAGGTTTTTCAAAATACCTCTTATCTATAATTTGAATTATCCTATAGTTTCCTTCTTCTACATCATTAAAAACAGCCATTCCTTTTTCATCAGTTTCTTTACTACAAACCAATTCAGGTTTAACCCCATTTATTCTATATAAATTAACTGTGACACCTTTTAATGTTGTAGTTTCATTTAAAGCTAAAAGTGAATATACAGTTATAGTACCATTACCTTTGTTAATTTCTTCAACTTTTTGCTCTACCTCACATTTGCAATCTTTATCTTCGTGATATTCTACTTCTTTCTTTTTACTGCTAGATTCACACCATTCATCTACACAATTGGTCCACTTACCTATCTCATTTTCAATATCGTAGCCTTCTATATTTTCTGCATAGTATGAATAATTCTCGTTTGTTGGCTCTTTTTCGTCTTGTTTCTTTTTTTCATTTTTTTCCTCTACTCTTTCACCAAAAACTTCACTTTCATTATTGCAAATATAATTTTCGCTTTCGCCGTCACCATAAGTAATATCGAAATTCACTACTAAATCGTCACTCTTATCTACTTCAATATTATCTTCAATGTTATCTTCTTTTTCATCTAAATACTCTTTCAAAAATTTTTCTATAATAGGATCATCATCATCCATATTAGTACAGTAAACCTTTTTTTCCTTCATAATAATGAAGCCTCCTTAGTATTCTTCTATATAAAATATGAACACTAAAGAATTAATGTGCTATAAACTTATTTATTTTATTAATTCCAAAATTTTATCAAAAGTTGCTGGTTTACTAAAATAATATCCTTGAATCATATCACAATCAATGTTTCTCAAAAATTCAAATTGTTCTTTATTTTCAACACCTTCAGCTACTACTTTCAAATCTAACAAATGAGCTAATTCCACTATTTTTTCAATAATACATTTACCTTTAAAATCTTTATTTATATCATAAACAAAGCTCTTATCAATTTTAACTGTATCAATAGGAAGATTTCTAAGATAATTCAGCGAAGAATATCCAACCCCAAAATCATCCAATGCTATAGATACTCCTAAAGCTTTTAATTCTTCTAATACTTTTATATTATTCTTAAGAGATGTCATAATTACTGTTTCTGTAACCTCAAACTCAATATTTTTAGGATCTACTCCTTCATCTATTATACATTGCTTAACAAAACTAATTAAATTTTCATCTCTAATTTGAATCTCCGAAAGATTTATTGCAATTTTAAAATCATTATCCATTTTATCCTTTAATATTTTGCATTTTTTCAAAGAATCCCTAATCAAAAATTTACCTATTTCAATAATATAACCATTATCCTCAGCTGTAGGAATAAATTCTTCAGGCGATACAAAGCCTAATTCTTCACTATTCCATCTAGCTAACACTTCAAAACCCTGCATTTTTTTTGACTTAGCCCAATATTTAGGCTGCATCAAAAAATATATTTCATTATTTTCTATAGATTTTCTTATACATCTGCTAAGATTTAATTCTCTGTCAACTTTATCAGACATGTCTTTATTAAATAATAAGAATTTATTCTTTCCTGTGCTTTTGGCTTTATACATAGCTATATCTGCTTTCTTTAATAAAGATTGAATTGATTCTCCTCTATTAAAACACATACTTACACCTATACTTACTGTATTAAAAATTTCCTTATTGCTAATTTGCATAGGTATATTACACTCTTCTAAAATATGCATTACAATATTTATAACTTCATTTTCATTGTTTATATTTTCAATAGATATTACAAATTCATCTCCACCAAATCTAGCAAAAAAGCATTTTCTATTAATTATCTTAGCAATTTTTTCACAAAATGATTTTAAAACTATATCTCCAACAGCATGACCATAATTATCATTTACATATTTAAAATCATCTAAGTCTATAAATACTAATGCAAATATTTTTTTGTTCACTAATGATGTTTGTCTCATTTTATCTGCGTTGATCATAAAATATCGTCTATTAGGCACTCCCGTCACATCATCATAATAACTCATATAATTAATTTTTATTTCTTTTTCTTTTCTATCTGTCTCATCACTAATAGAACCATATATATATTCTCCATCTTCCTCGCTAATTCGTTTTCCTTTAATCTTTATCCATAACACTCTTCCAAATTTATTTCTAATTCTATATTCTATACTAAAATACTTGCTTTCATTACTTTCTAACATTTCATAAAACTTTTTCTTATAAATTTCTCTCTCTTCATAGATTATGAAATCAAGCCACTGTTCAATAGTAAATTTATATTGGCTTTTCCATTCAACTCCAATAAGTTTAGATACTTTTCCATCTAATGTTATATATTTTTCTTTTAAGTTAATATAAAACATTATATATTTACTTCCTTCAAAAGCTTTTCTGTACCTCTTCTCACTTATTCTAAGTTTATTTTCTTGTCCCACCTTTTCTGTAGTATCCAAAAAAGCTCCAGTAATCACATAATTATTTTGCTTTTTAAGTCCCTTTCCTGAACACTCTATGTTTATTCTCTTATTATTGTCATTAACAATTACGAACTCTAATATGAATTTTTCTTCTAATCTATTTTTTATTAATTCTGAAAAAAAAACTTTTATATACTCAGCATCTTCACTATCAATAAAAGAATACAAGTCTTCAAAAGATTCTATATCTTCTTTTATCCCTAAAATCATCTTATAGTTTTCTGAAAAATTCAATTTATTAGTCTCTTCATTATATTGCCATACAACAATATCTAGAGAATCAATAACTTCTTGATAATTTAAAGACTCTATCAACTTTATCACTACCCCATTTTTTATCGTTTCATTTATATATTACCATATTAACCTTTATTATACATATCAATCCATAAATTTATATGTTCATTTTTAAGAATAAATTTTAACATTAGTAACATAATAAATTTGTAATATTATTTTTTGAAGGTGATAAAGTGAAAATAAACTTATTAAAAAAATTATGTATTCTTTTTATTTCCTTGGCAATATCTTTAGCAACTCCAATAAAAACTTTCTCTGCCGAAGACACTGAAAAGTCAATTTATCTTACTTTTGACGATGGTCCTGCTGGTAAAGTTACAACTCAAGTTCTTGATACCCTAAAAGAAGAAGATGTTCATGCAACGTTTTTTTTAATAGGAAATCAAATTAAAAATCAAGAACAGATTATTATAAGAATGTATGAAGAAGGTCATTCTCTAGGTCTTCATAGTATGACTCATGAAAAATCGAACCTATATTCTTGTAATGAAAGTTTCTTAAAAGAAATGCTAGAAACTCAAAATATAATAAAAGAAACTACTGGTTATACAAGCTATATATTGCGCTTTCCTTTTGGATGCAATAATAATTCATATCACTTAAAACCTGAATTAATTGAATTACTGCACAATAATAATTTTAAAATATATGACTGGAATGTTGATAGTACTGATGGAGCAAATCCAAATGCATCACCATCTACATTAATAAAGAAAACACAAAGTGATAAAGATACAATTTTTCTTCTTATGCATTGTGGATATCAAAGCAAAAACACCGCTAAAGCTCTACCTGGCATTATTCAATATTACAAAAAACAAGGTTATACATTTAAAGTAATTGATAATGATACTCCTGAAGTTTTTCATTATATAAACAAAAAATAAAAAGATGAATG
This sequence comes from Clostridium sp., assembly GCA_015058375.1. Classification (GTDB taxonomy): domain Bacteria; phylum Bacillota; class Clostridia; order Clostridiales; family Clostridiaceae; genus Clostridium. The sequence goes on along the minus strand of SVCK01000172.1, from coordinate 10,406 downwards.
TAGTATTTTTATTCCATTAGAAATATTACATCCATCTTTTACTTAAAGCTTAATTTAATTTTATTCTTGTATGATTTATAATTTTTTCTATAATCTTATACATCATTAATCCTACAAATTGTATTTACAACAGTTGTTGAAAGTACAATTGCTAAAACTTTAGTTTAATTACATATATTAAATTTCTCTATAAAATTTATTCTTCTTCTTTTGTATCTTTATTATTGTCTTTTATTAAAGATGCCACTAATGCAGTTGTAGCACAAATAAAAATTACTAACTTACTAGTTTTTTTCATGTTCATTTTGACCTCCTGATATTATATGTACTTTTCTACTTTATTATATTTTACTTATAATATCAAATTTATAGCTACTATTTAAATTGATTAGTAACTCTATCGTAAGTTCGTCCTGTAATCTTTATCTTTTCATTTAATTCTTCTTGTGTCACTCCAACATCTTCACAATATCTTTCTAGTGAATCAAATTCATCTCTTAATTTCATATTTAACATACTTACTAAAATATTTGGATCCATTGAAAGTAAAGATTCTTTATTCATTTCTTAGTTCTCCTCCTAACTCACGATTTATTTCCTTTTATATTATTTCGTACTTTTTTTTTATAACTTTACCTAATTATACCTCTATTTTTATAATATTTACACTAGTATTTCCTTTTTTTATATCTATTATACAAAAATTCATTTTTTGATCATAAGACAACCCTAAAGAACCAGGATTAATCATTGTCTTTCCTTCATAAAAATTTAGGAAGCACTGATAATGAGTATGCCCAAACAAAACATAATCATAATCACCATCATAGTCTCTTAAAAATTCAGATAAACTACTATCATTAAATAATAAAGGTATATCTGTATTACTATTTATTCTACTATGTACCATAAGGAACTTAATTCCTTCTACTTCAACAATTCTATTTAAAGGCAAATTTTCTATCCATAACTTTTCTTCTGTTGTCATTTCATCTTCAAGAAACAGACTGCTGTCATGATTTCCACGTACATTAATAAATCTATTATCATTCATAATTATCCTAAGTGCTTCTAAAGGATTATCTCCACCTATAATATCTCCTAAGTTTAAAATAATTTCAATATTTTCTGCATTAACATATTCTATGAACTTTTTTAATAGAGTAGTATTTCCATGCACATCTGAAATAACAGCAATCTTCATTATTACTTCACCTTATCTCATTTATTATTCTTCATCATAAACATCTAAGAAGGAATACTTCTTTCCATCTTTTTCCCAACCCAAAATAGAATCCATTGCTACATTGGTTGCCGCTTTAAAAATTGATTTATCTACACCATCAAAAGTCTTCTTTAATTCTTTTATTAAATCTTTTATTTCAAATCTCTTGTTTCCAACTTTTTTAGCTGCAATCATACATGCACAATTTAATGGCCATATACCGCTATAATCAATCCATCTTCTTATAGAATCTTCTTCTATAAAGTATAATGGTCTTATAAGTTCAAGATTTTTAAAGTTCTGTGCTTTTAACTTTGGAAGCATAGTTTTAAAATTACCTCCATAAAGAACATTAAGCATAGTTGTTTCTATAACATCATTATAATGGTGTCCTAAAGCTAGTTTATTACATCCTAATTCTTGAGCTTTTGAATATAACGATCCTCTTCTCATTCTAGCACACATATAACAAGGATAATCCTTTGCCATCTTTTCAGCAACTTCAAAAATTCCCGATTCATATATATGTGCATCTATCCCAAGATAATCTAAGTTTTCTTTTAATAAAGCCTTTATCTGTGGATGATACCCTGGGTCCATAGCTATAAACTCTAAATCAAAGTTTACTTCACCATGTCTATGTAATTCTTGGAACAATTTTGCCATAAGAAGGCTATCTTTTCCTCCAGAAATAGCTACTGCTATCTTATCTCCTTCTTGAATAAGTTCATACTCCTTAATTGCCTTCACAAACTTTGACCACAAATATTTTCTATATCTTTTTACAATACTTCTCTCTATTTCTTTTAAAGGTTTTTTGTCTTCTGCTGGAATTATTCTTTCACAGCCCTGTCCTGCTAAATTACTCATATTAACACCTCATTTTCAAAAAACATTATATCATCTTATTATATAAAATAAAATATTTTAGTATCAGAAGAATTTTATATAGTACACTATACTAAATAAGAGGGTATGAAAACATACCCTCTTATTCTTAAACACCAAACATAGTTAATCGTTAATATTTTTATCGTTTATATTTATATAATTAGACCTTACCAATTTTTTTAAATATTTTTTAGTGAAAATCTTTAAGATTTCCTATTATCTTATGTAATGTTTTATTAAAATATTTAACTTCTTCTTCATTTAAACCGCATACAGCTAAATTAATAACTTCCTCACTTTTTTGTTCCATTAAAGTTGAATTTTCCTTATATCTATCAGTCAAAGATAACACCCATGCTCTCCCATCAGTTGGATGTGGTCTTTTTTCTATATAGTCTTTTTCTATAAGTCTATTTATTACTGCTGAAATAGTAGGTTTATCCATATCCAGCATTTGAGAAATATTTGCTGCTGTATTAAAGCCCGGTTCATCATTATGCATTTCTATAAATTTCAATACTGAAAATTGCACTGATGTAATTTTATAATCTTCCAATTCTTTGTTCATCTTATTTTTTATAAGTTTTGAACATAAATTAATTCCACGTCCTATATCCATTGTAACTTCTCCCACCATTACAACAACTAACTACGCTTAACTTGTTCCAAAATCTCCTTAAATATTTACTTAAATTCAATAAGACCTAAAAATATCCTTAAAAAAATTTTAAATATAATATTCTATTTTAATTCAATTATATATTATTTATTACAAATTTTCCATATTTATTTTAGAAATTAATATTTCTTCTTTAAAATCAATATTGCATTTTCCTCCCTTTTTCAATCTACCAAATAAAATTTCATCAACTAACAGATTTTTTATTTCTTTATCAATAATTCTCTTAATTTCACGTGCTCCATATTCTTCACTTATGCCTTTATTAATAATATAATCAATACATTTTTTTGATAATTTAAGAGTGATTTTTTTCTTTATTAACTTTTGCTCTAAATTATTTATTTCTTTATTAACTATTTTTATTGCCATATCTTTATTGATATTATTAAATACAACTATCTTATTAAGTCTATTTCTAAATTCAGGTGAAAATACTTTTTTCACTTCATCATCTATACACTCATTTTTAAATTTTCTTTCTCCAAATCCTATAGCATTTTTATTCAATTTAGAAGCTCCTGCATTTGAAGTCATAATTAAAATTACATTTCTAAAATCTGCTTTTCTTCCTTGATTATCAGTTAAAGTTGCATAATCCATAACCTGCAAAAGAATATTATATATGTCACTATGAGCTTTCTCAATTTCATCTAGTAATAATACACAATTAGGATTTTTTTGAATAGCACTTGTTAACAGTCCACCATCCTCGTACCCAACATAACCAGCTGGAGATCCTATCAATTTTGCTACAGATTGTTTCTCCATATATTCACTCATATCAAATCTTATAAGTTCTACATTCAACTCTTGTGCTAAAGTTTTTGCTACTTCAGTTTTTCCAACTCCTGTAGGTCCTACAAACAATAAACTTGCAATTGGTTTATTTTCTTCATTTAACCCAGCTCTAGATAACTTAACAGCATTTACTACACTTTCTACTGCTTCGTCTTGTCCAAAGACTTTTTCTTTTATCTTTTCTTCAAGTTTTAGCAATTTTTTAACTTCATCAGATTCAACAGTTTCTTTTGGTATACAACATGTTTTTGATACTACTGTTTCTATCAACTTTTTATCTACAGTTTGAATTTTTTTATTTAAAGGATGCATAACCCTATAAGCACCTGCTTCATCAATTAAATCAATAGCTTTATCAGGAAGGAACCTATCATTTATATATTTATCGCTTAACGTAACCGCAAGTTCTATAGTTCCTTTAGCATACTTAATATTATGATAATTTTCATAAAATTTCTTTAATCCGTTAAGAATTTCAATACTTTCTTGTACAGAAGGCTCATTAATATCTATCTTTTGAAATCTTCTTAAAAGACTTTTATTTTTAGAAATATGTTTTCTAAACTCATCATATGTAGTAGCCCCTATAAATCTTATTTTTCCTGAAGTTAAATACGGCTTTAACATATTTGAAGCATCATATGAACTTTCACCAATTGCACCAGCTCCCACAATATTATGTATTTCATCTATATATATTATAGGATTTTCATATTTGCAAACTCCTTCTAACACACTTTTAAATCTTTTTTCAAAGTCTCCTCTATATTGAGTTCCTGAAATAATATCTCCAATATCAACTGAAAATACCTTTGCATTCTTTAATCTATTTGGAACTTTTCCTTCTTCTATAAGCTTAGCAAGGCCTAATGTTATTGCAGTTTTTCCAACACCAGCCTCACCAACGTGAATAGGATTATTCTTATATTTTCTACATAAAATCTGCATAGTCCTTTCAAGTTCTTCTTCTCTTCCTATTAAAGGTGGATACTTATCTATTTCTTCATTAAGACATACAACAAACTTTTTCCATAAGTCATCATGTTCTTCCTGCTTTGCAGTAGTAAATTCCATTTCAACTTCTCTTTCCTCTTCACATAATTCATATATTAAACTTGTTTTATCTATTCCTTGAGAAAATATATAATACGCTCCATAACTTTCTTCTAACTCTAAAATTTCTTTTATTATATGTGTCAACTTAATCTCTTGGCATTCTGAAGCTACTGCTTGATACCCTGCTTGCATTAATACAATTCCCAAATTTTCTGAAGCTTCTGGTTCTATTCCTTCAACCCTTTCAATATTTTCATCAAAATATCCTTCCAAATCTTTTCTTAATTTATCAACATCACCATTTAAAACATTAAAGCAATCAATAAACTGTTGATTAAAAGTAATTGAATACAATAAATGTTCAGCAGTTATAAATTCATGATTGTTTGCCTTAGCATATGTAAGCATATGTTCTAATATTTCTTCAACTTCAATAGAATATTTCATATTCCTCCTCCTTTAAACTTCTTCTACTTCTATTTTAAAAGGATAGTTTTCTTCTTGTGCTAATGCATTAGCTTTCATAACTCTTGTTTTAGCAATATCATAAGAATATATTCCAACAATAGCACTGCCATTCTTATGTACTGTCATCATTATATTTACAGCATCATCTTGTCTTTTTCTAAATATATTAACTAGAATATATACCACAAAGTCCATAGATGTGAAATCATCATTATACATTACAACCTTATATCTTTTAGGTTCTTTTACTTTTATCTTAGTTTTTTCAACCGTTAAACTTTTTACTGACATTTTTTCCTCCTAATTTTGAGTCTCGATTTTTATCTATTTATAATTATAAACATTCAATCATAAATGCTAATTCTTAAACATCTTCATAAGATATCAAATAATTAATTTCTTCTTTTGTTAATGTTGTTTTACTTAGCGCATTATTATCATTACTAGATAATAATTCAGAAATCATTTTACTCTTTTCTTGCTTAAGCCTTAATATCTTTTCCTCAATAGTTCCTTTTGATATTATTTTAATAACCTCTACTTGATTTTGCTGTCCTATTCTATGTGCCCTATCTGTAGCCTGATTTTCTACTGCTGGATTCCACCATGGATCAAAATGAATAACTGTTTCTGCTGAAGTTAAATTTAATCCAGTTCCTCCTGCTTTTAAAGATATAAGAAAAACTTTAATTCTCTTTTTCTTGTTAAACTCCTCACATAATCTAATTCTTTCATCTGCTTTAGTAGAACCATCAAGATAATAATACTTTATTTTAGAATTATCTAACTGATTTTTCAAGATATCTAACATTCCTGTAAATTGAGAAAATACAAGAATCTTCTTTTTCTGCTTAACCGAAGCTTTAATAATATTAATTACTTCATTAACCTTGCCACTTCCCCCTTTATAATTTTTATCTATCAAACAAGGATCTAGTGCAATTTCTCTAAGCTTGGTTAAAAGAGCTAATATAGATATACTATTATCCATATTCTCTGCTTTTTTCTTAAATATTTTTATACTGTTCTTATAAATATCCTTTTGTTCTTTTGTCATATCAACATATGCTATTTCTTCATTTTTATTCGGAAGTTCTTTTAGTACTTCTTTCTTAGTACGTCTTAAAATAAAAGGTTTTATTAAAAGTTTTAAGTATTTAATTTCTTCTTCATTATTAGCTTTAAACTTTCTTTTAAACTCTCCTTCAGAAAATAAATAATCCTTCTGTAAAAAATCAAATATACTCCATAATTCCATCAAATTATTTTCAAGTGGTGTTCCTGTTAATACAAATCTACATTCTGAGTTTAATTTTTTAACATTCATACTTATTTTGGATTTAGGATTTTTTATAGTCTGACCTTCATCTAATATTAAATTATCAAACTTAATATCGCTATACAAATCTATATCCATATTAATACTTCCATACGATGTAACTATCACATCATAATCTTTAATATTTTTTATGAAATTTTCTCTCTTACTCTTACTACCATGTACACATGCCACCTTTAATCTTGGAGCAAATTTCTTAAACTCATTAACCCAATTATATACTAATGATGTTGGAGCTATAATCATAGACAAATCGCCCTTGTTATTAAGCAAAAAACTGATAGTTTGTACGGTTTTGCCAAGTCCCATTTCATCTGCTAATATTCCAAACATATCATTATCCTTTTTATTTTGAAGCCATCTCATTCCTTCAAGTTGATATTCTCTTAACGTTCCCTTTAATCCTTTTGGACTTTTTACATCTTGTTGTATAATTTGATTCTTCTTTATTAATTCAATAAAATCAAATTTTCTACCCTGTTCATAGAAAAGTTCTTCATATCCATTTTGTATGTTAAGCTTATCTCCTGTAAAATTTACAAAACTCAAAAATTTCATATACTCACGTGTTTCTATATCTGTAAAATCTAAAAAACTAGAATCTTTAAATTTATAAAATTTCTGTCCAGCTCTAAAACTTTCTATAGCATTAAAAATTTCATCTTTATTACCTTGAAAATCAAGGTCAAAAAATAATTTATTATCTTGCTCTATGATTTTTCCTTTAAAATTATCTATAGAAACTATATTAAAATTTCCAAGTTGTTTAGATGATTTTATATTACAAAGTATTCCTATATCTCCTTTTAATACTTGAAATAAATCCTCATCATCGCGAGTGAAAATATACTTGTCACCTTTCTTAGTAAAGCCATATAAATATAATTTTTCTTCTATAGCCTTTATTCTTGTAGCTCCATTAATATAATTCTTTTTATTAAGGAACTCACACCAAATAGTTGAATTTTCCTTTGAAAAGTATAAATCAATATCTTCTTCTGCTGCTAAAATATCCTTTACTTCATCATGAATACTCAATTCCCCTATAGATGATAAAATTTTTATTACCTTCTTTAAAGAACTTTTCTTAACATATGTAAAATATTTATCTTTTAAAATAGAATAAATAAGAGCAAAGGCTTTACATTGTTTAAAAGGTGGAAGATATATTTCATCATTAAAAATAAAAGCAGTTCCAGCCTTATTTAAAGATATAATTGTATCTTTTCTCCTTTGAAGTTTAACTTTACTTCCTTCCATCTTTAGTGTAAATCTTAAAGGTAATTCTTTAATTATTATAGGAGTATTATATTCCATTGAATTAATTTTCGCTTTTACATTACTAAATCTGCTTAAAAACAGAAATTCCCTAACATCCTCATCTTTTATTTTAAAATTCAATTTATTTATTTTCTTAATCAAAGCCTTATCAGCCTTTGTATAGTTTATTCTTCTAAAAGAATAAACTGCTTTATCATTTAAAATATTATACTCAAGATCAGCTTTATCACTTATTCTTATTCTGCTTCTATCTTTTAAATACAAACTTACATTATATAAATAATCATCTTTAAAGCTATCTTCCAATAGTATAGATAAAGTCACCCCATCCTTAGTCTTATTGTTATCTAAATGTTCATTATTAGATAACTTTAAAACTGTAGCAATTATATGTGAGCAAGCAAAACTACTTACTGCTCTTCTTGCTTCTTCATTCAGTTCACAATTACAACTTAGTTTTAATATTTTACCTTGTTTGTGAAATTTAATGAAAGTGGAATATATTCTTGTTTTATCCTTAACTCTTCCATATATGTATATTATGTTCTCAATATCTTTTATATCTACAATTTCAACTTTTCCTTCTTGAAATAATTTTTCACCATTCTTATAACTTAAAGAAAACTTATTATTTATAATCTTTCTTCTTATAAAATCAAAATCCATCTTTTCACCTCACTTAACACAGTAATATCTCATCATTCTAAAAATCATAGTAATACTATATCATACATTCAACTTTATTTTCCTTTTATTTATCTATATAATATGTTTTGTAATATTTAAATTTGGAAGGAATTTTATAAGTTATGAATTTTATAAGAATCACTGATACTAATGAAGAAAATTTTTATAAAGCATGGAACCTTTATGAAACAAGCTTTCCCATATATGAAAGAAGAACTTTTGATACACATATTAAAGCACTAGATGATGAAAATTTCCATTGTACATATATAACTGAAAATAATACTTTTATAGGTATTTTATTTTTTTGGAAACTAGAAGAATTTATATATATTGAACACTTTGCTATAGATGAGAATTTAAGAGATAAAGGATATGGTTCAAAAATTCTAAAAGAATTCTGCTTAATAGAAAAAAATTTAATATTAGAAATAGACCCTCCTATAGATAATATATCTATAAAAAGATACTACTTTTATAAAAATTGTGGATTTAAATTATATGATTTTGAACACGTACAACTTCCCTATAGAAAAGGCTACGAAGGATATAAATTAACGATACTTGCTAATGGCATTGATTTAAATCAAGAACTTTACTCTAAATTTTATCACTTGATGTTTAAAAACTTACTTCCATATTGCCAATAAAACTAAAGGGATATAAGTTCTATTTATAACTTATATCCCTTTACACATTATATATTAAAGATTATTCCATCTTCTAGCTACATATCCTCTGCTAGTATAATATGACTTGTCCTTAGTAGACTTTTTAGCTTTTGGTGGAGTTTGTTCTAAGATTATCATCTTAGTCTTAGCATTATCTGCCCATCCTCCAAATAAAACTACATGAGAGCCAGCCTTATTTAAAATATCACCTGGTTGTAAGTCATTATATGATATCTGTCTTGATACATCTGGTAATGTGCTAGTTGTATGTCTGCTTATTCCCCATGCAGCACTTACAAATCCACTACAATCATTTCCATATAGAGGACATTTTTTACCGCTATAACAAGTAGTACTTAAACTTCCAGTAGCAGCTGCAATCTTTTGTTTAAATTGAGTTCCACTTGTCATTTGATTTCCTGTCTGGCTATAAGGCATTCCAGTATATGTTGTATTTGCTTTAAATGTACTTGAACCATTTATTGTACTTCCTTGCCATACATCAAATGCTTTCTTACTTGACCATGAAAAATTAATCATTTCTTCTGCTCTAGCTATAATTTCTTTTCTTACCTTGCTTATATTTCCAGTATTATTTACTGATATATATTTATTACTAACATATCCATATCCATTTTTATACTTGATTTTATACCATCCATTTGACTCAGTACCTACTATAGTAACGCTTGTCCCATTACTTAATGTTCCAAGAATAGTTCCTGTAGTATCAGCTTTAGATCTTACATTTAAAGTACTTGCTGTAACTGTACCTTTCTTTTCTGCTGCCGCATAAACAACTGTATTACTTTCAGTATTTGGCATAGCAATAAAATCTGTTGCCACTACACTTACAACTGTAAGTCCAGCTAATAATAAACTTAATATTTTCTTCTTCATAAATTATTCCCCCTAATCAAATATTTATCTATATTTTAACTTATATTACATATTTTGCACACAAAAATGTCGTGAAATATATTTTCCCCTACTTTTTGCATGTTTTTATTTAAAAAATGTTGATTTTTTTCATAAAAGAGTGTATAAAAAAGCAACCATACCAGCGTTTGGTGTTAGTATAATGTAGTAGACACATTAAATCGAACTGAGTAAAATATTATTTAGTTAAGAAAGGATGTGTCCATTATGGGAAAGGGCAGAAGATATGATCAAAAATACAAGGATATGATAGTAGACTTATTTAAGTCAGGAATGAGCTTAGCAGAGCTAAGTAGCGAATATGGCATTGCAAAATCAACAATCGGTGGCTGGGTTAAAGAGGTAAAAGAAATTAAAATAGATGAAAAT
>SVCK01000171.1 GCA_015058375.1 Clostridium sp. | reverse complement strand
AAGAGTTTTTGCTTCTCTTTCAACATCTGTATCATTAAATTTATTTATAAATTTCTTATCTTCTTCACTTACATCTAATGAATAATCAATATTTCCTTGAGCTACATTGTTTAAAATATCAATGTACTGTTCAAACATTCTATTAATAACTTTTTCATCAAATAGTTCATCTACATAATCCCAGCTAGTCAATAATTTTCCATCATATTCCATAACTTGATTATCTATAAACACTTGAGGTGTCTGACTTACAGCCATTTCTATAGTTCCAAGCTCATTCCATCCATATCTACCATTATCAAATAATAAACTTGAAAATACTATAGGCATAACTGCTTTTCCAATTTCAAACTTATTATTTCTACTTAACTCTCTTATAAATTCAACTCCATCATAATGCCTATGTTGAAGTGAATTCATTAATGTACTTTGTACTCTCCTAGCTTGATCAAAAAATTCAGTTTGCTTATCAATACTAATATCCAACGGTACTACAGATGTAAAGTCACCAAAAATGTTATCAACATCCTTATTGAATGGATATCTATTAAATGCTGTTAAGTTTAAAGCTAAACTTTCTTGATTACTCCAAAATCCTAACACTTTAGCATATGCTGTACATAATACTGATGAAGGAGTAACTCTATTCTTCCTTGCCAAAGCCTTTAATTTAATCCATACTTCTTCACTCACTATTTGGGATACACGTTTATATCTGGGTTTTTTTAGTTCTGTAGAGTTAATTTTATATGGTAATGCTGGTGCTGAAGAAAAGTCATCAATCTTTTCCATCCAATAATTCTTATCTTCTTCATATAACTTGCTTTTTCTTAATTCTTTATACCCCATCATATAATCTCTAAATGTAAAATCTATTTTTGGGAGATTATACTCTTCATTATTATACATATCAACAAGCATCTGGCCTATATCGAAAATACTTGCTGCATCTGCGATGAGCAGATCAAAGCTTACAAATAAATAGCTATCTTCAGATGATACTTTATATGATTTAAATTCAAATAAAGGCCACTTATCTATTTCAAATACCTGATGGGACATTATTTTTCTTTCATTTAATATAAACTTTTCTTTTTCTTCATTACTAAAAGTACTTATATCTTTATTCAAAATTGTATATTCAGGCACATGTTCCAATATCTTCTGGCTGCCATTTTCATTAAATACTGCCCTCAGCATTGGATAATAATCTATAAGCTTATTTAAACATTTATTCAATTTTTTTATATCATATTTTGTCTTTATTTCATGATAGAAGTGAGTACATACACCTCCACCCTCTATATTTTCATTTCTTCCCATTAAGTAAGCCATTTGTACTTGTGTTAGAGGAAATGGCTTATATAAATCCTGCTTATTACTATCTAGTGAAGGATAAGATATACTTTCAACAGCATAACTATTTTTCACTTTTTCAGCTAATAACGCAATTGTATTGTTATTAATAAAATCACTTATTTCAATCTCTACATCTAATTCTTTCTTTATTTTTGATTGAATTTTCATAATGCTGATTGAATGCAAACCAAGTTCAAACAAATCCTGATCAACACCAATATCCTTTTCTTGTAATATATCACAGCAAATATTCTTAATTAAATCATTAACTTCATCCTTTTCTGCGTGACCATCATTAGAAACTTTTTTAAAATCTTTTTCTTGAATTTTTTTAATTATTTCTTTAAAGTTTCCATTTAAATATCTCTTTTTAAGTACATTTCTTTGAATCTTTCCAGAAGAAGTTTCAGGCATTTCATCAATAGGAATTATATTATCTACTTCTATACTAATCTTCTTACTTATAAAGCCTTTAATTTTTCTTTTATCCTCAATGAACTGCTCTAAAGTGCCTTCATATTCTACAAATATCTCAAGCTTCTCCCCATAAAACTTAGTATCAAATGCTCCACATACTGCAACTTTTTTTACGCCCTTAACTTCTGCCTGTCGTACAATTCTTTCAATATCTACAGCATATATATTTTGTCCATTAAGAATTATTATGTCTTTTTTTCTTCCAGTTATTACAGTATTGTTATTACTTATAAAACCAATATCCCCTGTTCTCATCCATAAATCTTCAGTATATAAATTCTTATTTTCCAAGTCATTCTTATAATATCCTGATGTCATATTACTTCCTTTAACTTGAATATTACCAATGACCCCATCTTCTAATACATTGTCATCATCATCACAGATTCTAACTTCAAGACTACTTAATGGCGTACCTGATACTGCAAAAACAACACCTTCCCCAGCTTTATCAGATTGAACTTTATCTCCTATATTTAAATACTTTCTATCAAGCCTAACAAAATCCATACTCTTATGCGCTGGAGTAAGAGTTATTCCAAGAACTGATTCAGTCATACCATATAAGTTCTTCATAGAGTTTTTGTTTAAATTATATTTTTCTAAACCATCTAAAAACTTATTTAATAAATCCTCTGATAAAGGTTCAGCTGAGCCTATGAAAGAACGTACACAGGATAATTCCCAATTATATTTCTTGTTATCTTCAATACTATTCATAAACTGTTTGAACCCAATATTAGGTGAAATCAAAATAGATGCTCTATATTCATTTGCTTTATCCATCCAGATTATAGGATTTTGTACAAATAACTTTCTATCTATTAGAACTTGATTTACTCCTGCTGATAATGGCAGTACATGAAAAAAGTTTAGTCCAATTGCATGAGTTATAGGCATCCAGTTTAAAAATATATCATCATCTTTTACTTCCAAATGAACCTTAGCTGCATCTACGGCATCCCCCACATTTTTATAACTTAATACAATTCCTTTTGGTTCCCCTGTAGACCCTGATGAAAACATAATTAAAGCTGTACTGCTGTCATCTATATCACATAATGCCTCGGCTTCACTTTTTTCATTAATACATTTATCTATATCAATAAAATTTTTACTTATTTGATTAAATGTTTCTTTTTTATCTTTTTCTTTAGAGATTTTCTCTATATCATCTAACAGATTATTAGAAGTAATCATATAAGGTGAATCAAGTTTATTCCATACCTTAAAAACTCTATCTACTCCTTCTTCATTATATGTAACTGGAAGTGGAACAGCTGTAATTCCTCCTAAAATACATGCCCAAAGGCAGTATATATACTTCTCCTCATCCTCTATATAAATAACTGCCTTTTGTCCTTTAGACAATTTCTTTTTATTAAAAGCATTTAAAATTTTTAGTGAAGACTTATACAATTCACTATAAGATATAAATTTATCTTTCTCTTTTTTGACAAAAGTAATTCCTTTATTAGTTAAGTATTTATTTAGTACTAATTTTCTACCTAAACAACTACATTCCATCACTTCACCCCCCCTAAATATTTTTTTTAATTCCACACTCAAGTTCATGAATAAGAATCTGATCTTTATTTAACTTAAATAATTTTGATACCTTCTTAAAATCCATCTCACCAATTGAACATAGACCAATTCCTAAGGTTTCTGCTATAGTAGTAAAAGTAGACACCATTATTCCTGTATCTATACATGCATATAAATATCCGTTTCCTCCATACTTAGGAATATTAGCTTGAGCATTATAAACAAAGAAAATTGATATTGCTGATGAATTAAATATTTCTTTATTTGAATAATAGTGCATTTCTTCAGTCAATTCCTGTTCTGTAACTAAAGATAAACTATTTTCTATAGGACTGTAATAATATAATCCTCTATTTAAATGCTCAACTCTATTTCCTTTTATATATACATATATATCTATTGGATATAGTCCTCCAGCACTAGCATAGTAATATTTAACATAACCGTTATTATTACTTATTTGTTTAAATATTGAAATTAAATTTGAAAAAATATCAAATGATATAATATCTTTACTAAATTCTCTATGTGACTTACGTTCTGTTATAGTTTTAGGAAACTCTTGAGTTTGTTTCAAATTGATAATAACATCATTATGATATTCATATTTTCTATTTAATTGAACTGCCTTATACTCTTTTATTTCATTTGGATCATACATAAGATTTTTAGAATAACTATGCTTCACAAATTTTTTTTGTGGATAAAATACTTGATTTGGGCTCATTATTGAATCAATTAATATATTTCTTTTAATTAAATCCTTTATAAATACTTTTATTCTCATAGCACTTACATCTGGAAATAAATCTGTTATTTTATTTAAATCAATTCCGTCTTGTGCTATATAATAGAATTCAGGAAATAGTTTTACTATATCTCCAGTATAAATGAACCTTTCGATCTTTAATTTTCCTTCTGTAACCTTCCAATTTATTGATGGTGACCAATAAAATATTTTCTCTTCCATATATCTATACCTCCACAAAATTATAATTTTATCTATTTTCTTTCAATGTATTATTGATTATATCTGCTAACTCACTCATATGTTCATTTATAAAGAAATGTCCTCCATCCATAATGAACATTTTAAAATCTTTAGAAGTAAATCTTTTCCACCTCTCTAAATATTTAACTGTAAACTTATCTTCTCTGCCCGCAATAGCTGTAATATTGCAACCTAAATCTATAGCTTTAGGTTCAGGCTCATAAGTCTCTACAATTTTATAATCCGCTCTTAAAATTGGTACAAAAAAATTCATAGCTTCCTCACATTCGAGTATCTCTCTAGGTGTTCCTCCAAGTTCTCCAATTGCTTTAATAAAAATATCATCTGGAAGCTCATATAAATTTTGCTCATATTCATCTTCATAAACATCCGGTGATTCCTTGGAAACCATAAAAATATGTTCAAGTCCCTTAATCTTATCTTCTTTTATTCTCTTTGCTATTTCATATGCAAGTAATGCTCCCATACTATATCCTAACAATGCAAAAGATTCTCCCTCATTTATTTGTTTCTTAATTGATTCATACAAATCTTCAACAGCTTCATGTATGTTAGAATATAAAGGTTCTGTAATTCTAGAACCTCTTCCAGCAATCTCTACAGGACATACCTGAATGCTCTTTCCCTTAAAAAAAAACTTTAACTGCAAATACATCATTGCGGATCCTCCAGCATAAGGCAAACAAAATAATTTTATACTTCTCATCTCTAAACTCCTTGCCTTCATTATTATTTAATTTTCTCTTTTATAAAATTACTTAACTTTTCAATAGTTGGATTTGAAATTATATCCATTACTTTTATCTGCTTTGGATATATTTTGTCTATCTCATTAAATAAATGAACAATTTTTAATGAATTAGCACCTGCTTCAAAAATATTATCTTTCTTTCCTATAGCACCAAGCTTTAATGTACCTTTATATATTGTATCTAAAATATCCTCTACATCATCCAATTTACCTGTTGCTTTGTCTTCATTGTTTTTATCTTCATTCTTTTCTACCTTTTTAGATTTAAGATTTTTCTTATCAATCTTTCCATTAGGAGTTTTAGGAAGTTCATCTAAGAAACGAATATATTCTGGAATCATATATTCAGGAAGCTTGTCCAATAAGTATTTTCTAAGCTCTACACCTGAAACTTTATTATTCAAAGATATATAAGCACATATATGTTTTTCTGCATTTTCATCCTCTTCACATATAACCGCTACTTCTTTTACACTATCATTTTTTAATAAATAATATTCTATTTCTGAAAGTTCAATTCTATATCCTCTTATTTTAACCTGAGCATCTTTTCTTCCCATATACTCTATTTCTCCGTCATATCTCCATCTTGCTAAATCACCTGTTCTATACATTTTTTTGCCAGGTCTAAAAGGATTATCAATAAACCTCTCCTCTGTCAAATCTGATCTATTATAATATCCTTTAGCTACACCATCACCACTTATATATAGTTCACCATTTACACCTATAGGCTGTACATTCAACTCATCATCAAGAATATAGGCTTGTGTATTCATTATTGGTTTTCCTATTGTAATCTTATGTTCTAAAGTCAAATCCTTAATTGTTGCATATACTGTTGCTTCTGTAGGACCATATAAATTATAAATTTTAGCCTTAGTCAGCTCTTTTAATTTTTCCAACAAACTCATAGGAAATGCTTCTCCTGCAACTAATATTTCTGTCAATCTCCTTACACATTTAGCAGTATCTTCTCTACTCATTAACAGCTGCATCCTTGATGGTGTCATCTGAATCACATCAATATTCTTTTCAACTATTACCTTATTTAATTCTATTGGATCTATCTGCTGTTCTTCTGTTGCTAATACTAATTTCAATCCTCTAGTAAGAGGCATCAACAATTCTATTACAAAAATATCAAAGCATATAGTTGTTGTGCTCAACATTGTTTTATCTTCAGATACATCAATAACTTTTGTGAACCCTTCAATTAAGTTACTTACACTTATATTTTTTATAAGTACACCTTTAGGTTTTCCTGTTGATCCTGAAGTATATATAACATATATTGAATCATTTACGTCATTTATAATTTCTAAATTCATATCACTTTCTTCTGAATTCATAGCATCTTTAATATCAATTATTGTTCCATGGAATTCTAAACCTTCTGTTAATAAACTTTCTGAAAGCATAATTTTCGTATTGCTATTCTCTATCATATATTGAATTCTATAGTCTGGATATCCTGGATCTAATGGCATATATGTAGCACCAGATTTAACAATAGCTAAAAGTGCTACTACCATTTCTATTGAACGATTCAGCAATAAACCAACTACTTCATTTCTCTTTACACCACATTTTCTTAACACTCTTGCTACCTTATTAACTTTTTTATTTAATTCTTTATAAGTAATTTTCTTATCCTTAAATATAACAGCAATTTTATCTGGAGTCTTTCTTACCTGTTCCTCAAACAATTCCTGAATAGTTTTGCTTCTATCATAAGAAAAATGTGTATTATTAAAATCTTCTACAATTCTTTCCTTATCCGAATCAGGTATAATATTTATCTCTTTAATTTTTTTATTTGGCTCAATATATATATCATTAAAATAATTAATTAGATATTGTCCCAATAATTGAACAGTTTCTTTATTAAACAATAATGATGAATAATGTATCCTAAAATTTATGCTCTTATCTTTAATTGAAAAATCAAATAATATATCACTTTCTGCAGCCTTAATCCAATCATCTCCTTGAATATTAGATAAACCTGCCATTACATTGAATATCTTAAAATCAATATTCAAATTCCTAAGAATTTCATCCATTGAGCAATTCATATTTTCCTTTGCTTCAATAACACTAGTTCTAACATTTAAAAGAAGCTGCTTAAATGTCATATTTTTATTAATATTATTTCTTAAAATAATTATACTATTTAAATTATTATCACCATTAAACATAGGTGCTCCTAAAATAATATCTTGATTATCAGTATATTTATACAACAAGTAATTTACCCCTGTTAGAAGAACCATATATATACCATAATAAGATTCTCTGCTAATCTTATTTATAAATTTTCCTACCTTCTCAGGAATACAAAACTCTAAATAATCTTTCTTTAAATTTTTTTCACTATCCCCTACAATATTGTCAGCTGTAATCTGACTAATAATCAGATTACCAGATAGTTTTTCCATCCAGTAATCCTTTATTTTTGCAGACCTCTCTTTCACATCTTCCACAATATATCACCCCAATATTTATTTAATTTTCTTAAAAATCAAAATCTACGTATAATTCATTAATTTTTGAAGTTGCCGGAACTTTACTTATAGAAATATCATGTATTCTTATATTTTCATCCTTTAATATTTGCTTAATTATATCTATATAGTCATTAGCTAAATTCTTGATACTTTCTTTTTTAAATAACGCTGTACAATATTGAATTTCGCAAGATATCTGTCCTGATACTTCTACAGCTTCTAACGTCATATCAAAATTAGAAACCTTGTTGTCAATTCTTTCACCATGTACCTTATTATCCATCCTATTTAACTGATCCTTATTAGAATTTTGTAAGATAAACATAACATCAAATAAAGGACTTCTACTTGCATCTCTTTCTATAATTAACTTTTCTACCAAATTATCAATCGGATAATCTTGATTATCATAAGCTTTTAAAGTGTTTTGTTTTACCCTATCTAAAAATTCAGAGAAAGTTTGATTACTATCAATCTTATTGCGTAAAGCTAATGTATTTATAAACATTCCTATATTATTTTGAATATCATTATAATGTCTTCCTGAAATAGGTGTTCCTATTACAATATCTGTCTGTCCCGAATACTTATGTAAAAGAATGTTAAAAACAGCAATCATTATCATAAATAATGTAAACTTATTTTTTGAAATCATTAAATTTAATTTTTCAGTTATTTCTTTGTTTATAACAAAGTCAAAAGAATTTCCTTCTGTACGTTTAATGTCAGGTCTAAAATAATCAGTTGGTATTTTTAACACTGGAACTCCATCAGAAAATCTATCAATCCAGTATTTCTCTTGAATCTTTAACTTTTTGCTGTCTAAAAGTTTATTCTGCCATGCAGTAAAATCTCTATATTGAACCTTTAAATCAGTTAATACTTTTCCTGAATATATCTGAAGCATTTCATTAATTAAAATTCCAAGTGATGTCCAGTCTGAAATTATATGATGCATATCTATTAAAATTTCATACTTATTCTCCCTTACTTTAACTAATTTAACTTTTAATAAAGGAGCTGACTTCAAATCAAATTCAGTAACAAAACTATTAACTATTTTTTTAGCATCTTCTTCATTACTTTCAACATAAGTAAAATCTACACGAGGCTCTTCACAAACTCTCTGATATATGTTTCCATCTATAAACTCAAAAGATGTTCTAAGCACTTCATGTCTTTCAGTTATTTTCACTATTGCCTCTCTAAGTCTTTCTTTATCAACTTCATCATTAACAACAAGTAGCATTGGTAAATTGTCTGAAGTACCTCCATAAGTAACATAAGAAATATACATTCTTTTTTGTGCAGAAGATGTTTCATAATATTCTTTTTTATCTAAAACTTTTATCTCTTCATACTCTTCTTCATTTAACTTATTAATGTACTGTGCCAGTTTTTCTACTGTATCATGTTGCAGGATATCAGAAACACTTAATTTAATATTTTCTTTTCCTATAACCTTTGCCATTTTCATTGCTAATATTGAGTCTCCTCCAACAGAATAGAAATCATTATAAATATTTATTTCATCAAATCCTAATACTTCTGCCCATGCCTTAGCTACTAAATATTCATTTTTACTATATATTTCATTCTTTCTTCCTGTTAAGGTAACTTGATGATCAATAGTTTTTTCTTTTATAACATTTTTATACTTCCATTTATTGAAAACTTCTTTTATCTCTTTAGAAAGTTCTGATGGTATATTTCCAAAAGCAGTTCCATTAATGATATCCTCAACTCTTGGCACCCTTTCCTTATAAGCTCTTACATTTAACCAACATCTATTTTTTTCAAATGCATAACCAGGCACATGTACCGTACTTATTCTTTTATCAGCATATACAATATCCCAATCTACTAAAATTCCCGCTGTAAATAACATACATAGCTTCCTAGCATCTTCTATCTTTCTTTCCTTATTAAAATCAAAAGCTATATTCTTCTTATCTAAAAGCATTTTTTTTAACTCATAACTATCTTCAACATTTCCATCTACAGTTGATAGGAATATATCTTTATCCTGAATATAATCAATTCCAAAATCTCTTATATTGATTAACTTTTCTCTTAAATCAATCCTATTTCTAACAGCTAGTGCCAATCTCTTGTCATATATATCTCTTTTCGTATTAGCTGTATAACATATATTTTCAATACTAACGTCAAAATCTTCTTCACTTAAGAACCTTATATAATCCTCTACAAGCATTTCTAATGACTTCTTACCTTTAGCTGATAATGTGATTATGTTTATTCCTGAATCCAAAGCTTCATATTCTGGATTTTTATACTCTTCCATAACTATATGACAGTTAGTTCCACTCAATCCAAAAGAACTTATTCCACATACTCTTTTTTCACCATCAGTATTCCAATCTTTTAATGTGTTATTAACATATATAGGTGAATCGATAAAATTAACTCTTTCATTTGGTCTATCAAAATTTATAGATGGTGGAATCTGCTTATTTTTTAATGCCATAATAACCTTTATTATATTTCCTATACCTGCAGCTTCATACAAGTGGCCTATATTAGGTTTTACCGAACCTATAGCACAAAACTGTTTCTTATCTGTATATTTTCTAAGCCATCTAGAAATAGCTTCAATTTCTATAGGATCTCCAATCTTTGTTCCTGTTCCATGCGCTTCTATATAAGATACTGATGATGGATTGATTTTTGCATCATTCCATGCTTCTTCTATTACCTCTGACTGTGATAATGAATTAGGTGATGTAATTCCCATAGATGTACCATCCTGATTCATTGCACTTCCCTTTATAACAGCATAAATATTATCATTATCTGAAATTGCCCGTCTAAGAGGCTTCAATAATACTGCTCCTACACCTTCCCCTATTGCAATTCCATTTGCTTTATCATCAAATGTCCTTGTTTTATATTCAGGTGACTCTATTCCAATATCTTTATCCTTTTCACGAATTGGCAGTAAAGATATCTTTATTCCGCCTGCTATGGCCATATCACATTCTCCATCTAGTATACTTTTTCTAGCCAAGTGAATTGCCACCAAAGAAGATGAACATGCTGTATCTATTAATAGACTTGGACCTTTTAAATTTAAATAATATGATATCCTACTAGGAATAATTGATGGTAAATTTCCTGCTAATGAAATAGCACTTGATTCTGGTTCTATTTTATTAATAAACTTGCCATAACTATTTAATAAATCATTGGCATACCCTAGATATACTCCTGTTTTAGTATTATTTATATCTTCCTTTTTGTATCCTGCATCTTCAATAACCTTCCAGGCTGTCTGTAAAAATATTCTTTGAGCTGGGTCCATTAAACTTGCTTCTTTTGGCGATATTCCAAAAAACTTAAAATCAAACTTATCAATTTCTTCTAAATAACCGCCTCTTAAATATTTAACATTACTATTTCCATCTAAAAGAACATCAACATCCTTAATTCTATTCCTTGGAAAATCACTTATACACTCTACTCCATTCTTTATATTCTCCCAATATTGATATGCATTATCTGCCAAAGGAAAACGTCCAGCTACCCCTATTATTGCAATATCATTATCATCTTGTTCTTGTAGCTTTAATTTCTTTTCAACTATATTTTTTCTGATTTTAATATTACTTGATTGAATATAATCTGCCAACTTCTCAATAGTAGGATAAGTAAATAAATCAGTAATAGATATATTCTTTGAAAATGATTCCTGTATTAAAGTATGCGCTTTTCCTAATAACAAAGAATCTGCACCTAAATTAGAAAAATTATCATTTATATTAATTACAGTGAATCCCATAACCCTATTAAAAATTTCAGCTAATTTTATTTCTATATCGCTATATTTTTCTTCTTCTCTTCCTTCTAATCGGATATTTTTCTTTATATATTTTCCATTTTCCTGTACAAGAGATTTATATTTATTTATACCTGCCCAACATCTCTTTCTATTAAACTCATAAAATGGAAGTCTCACCCTAAATACTTTTTTATTTTTATATACTCTTAACCATTTTACATCTGCACCACTTACATATAACTCACATAATTTTTTAAGATATTTTTCTCTTTCCCCAGTTTCTTCATAAACCTTTTTAATAATCTCATTACATTGGCTACTTAAATTTTGAGATTTAGCTTCACCTGAGAATATATTTTCATTATTAATATTATCTAATTCTAATACTTGATTAATATACATTTTTAATTCATCAATAGATGAAACTAAAAAAGCTTTTCTTAAATTATGATGTTTTCTACCTACGCTTGCTGTATAGCAAATATCCTTTAATGTTGATGTTGTATTATCAAGAAATTCACTATACTTTTTCATTAGCAGTTTTAAACTTCTTTTACTTTTTGCAGACAAAGTAAAAATATATTTTTCACTATCATTTTCTGTTTTTTCTTTTTCAGGAGCCTCCTCCAATATCACATGTACATTGGTACCGCTCAAACCAAATGAACTTATGCCACATCTTCTTTTTACAGAATCCACATTCCATTGTTTTAATTCAGTATTTACGTATACTGGAGAATTCACAAAATCAATTTTAGAATTAGGTCTATCAAAATTTATAGTTGGCAGTATTTCTTTATTCTTAAGACACAACACAGATTTAATTACGCTAATTACACCAGATAAATCATACATATGTCCAAGATTAGATTTAACTGAACCAATTGCACAAAACTGCTTTTTTAATGTATGTCTCTTAAATGCTTTTTCTAAACCATCTATCTCTATAGGGTCTCCTAAAGATGTACCTGTTCCATGCCCTTCTATATATGAAATTGTATCCATAGGAATTCCTGCATCTAAACATGCTCTTTCAATAACATCTGCTTGAGAGTCACTATTTGGTGCTGTTATTCCAATAGAATTACCATCTTGATTGACTGCACTTCCCTTAATAACTGCATAAATATTATCATGATCTCTTTTAGCTGCATTTAAGGATTTTAAAATTAATACCGCTGCTCCCTCTCCAATTCCTGTACCATCAGCCTTATCATCAAATGTTCTAGTAATTCCATCACTTGATTCAATTCCTATTCCAGGCCTGTGTTTAAGTGGAAGAAGATGTATTCTAACCCCACCAACAATCCCCATTTCACATTCTTTATTCTTTATAGCCTTACATGCTAAATGCAAAGCTGTTAATGATGATGAACATGCAGTATCCACAGCCATACATGGACCTTTCAAATCTAAAACATATGACAATCTACTAGGCAGTATAGCTGAAAAATTTCCTGATATAGCAGTATCTACTGAATCAGAATCCATTTTGGATACAATATCTAGATATTTATCATCAAAAAAGTCACTTAATCCTACATAAACTCCTACCTGTTTTCCCTTTAATTCATCTGCACTATAGCCTGCATCCTCTATTGCCTGCCATGCAACCTCTAAAAAAAGCCTTTGTCTTGGATCCATCAAACTTGCTTCTTTAGGTGTTAAATTAAAAAAATTGTAATCAAACATATCTATTGAATCTAGATATGCTGCTTTTAAATATTTGTCGACTAGGTCAGATAATTACTCATCTTTTCCCGTCTAAGAACCCTACGTGACAGTTTCCCGTCATAAGGCTCAAGCCTCTCTAACCATGTTTCATATAAACACAGCAGCAAAATTTTTGCCTCTCTACATATAAAACTCATTAAAACTTCTAGCAATTTCTCTTAGAAAATTTAATCAACTTATGTTCTGATGTACAAAAATTATAAGAACAATTTTCATTTTTCCAATACTTATCTTTAACCTTTGCTTTTGATTGTTTACCATGTCTTCTTATGCTCCAACTCCACAATTGTTTATAAATCACACCATCTATAGAATTGAAATCCACTTTATTTACTTTATCTCCCCAGTATAATCGTTTTGCCAACTTTATTTTCTTATTTAGCTTTACTATCAATTCATCTTGAGATGAAGCTCTATTAGTATAAATTATCTTACGAATACCCTCATATATTTCCAACTTACAATCCTTGCTTATATTTACATTTAATTTTCCATTATATTTCCTATATTTCCATCCAAAAAACTCTAAATATGTATTATCTATATCTCCTTGTTGAACTTCATTTATATGTATATTTAAATGAAGTTCAGAAAATAAACTTTCAATAAATTCTTTTGAAATATCAATATTATTATCTTTATTCCATATAATAACCATTTTATTTTTATATATAAATATATCTTGTATAAATGTTTCATCTAACTTTTTCTTTAATGCTTCAAAAATACATTTTAATAGTTGAATTTCTAAACAATTAAAAACAGATTTTACTCCATAAATTGCACTTACATTATTTTCAGACAACACTCCTTTACTAAGAAACTCTGACAAGACTTTCTTATCTATTAAAATATTATTAAGTAACCATAAATAATTTTTTTCATTTAAATATGAATTAATGCTATAACAGAAAAATTTTGATTTACCTCTATTAAAGCTTCTATATATCATATTTCTAACACTATTTATATTATCTTGTTTTTCATTCCAAATACTTTCTAAAGACTTTGTAAAAATTAATTTCATAGCCCTATCATGCATTGTAGGTACAATAACCTTTACCTTTTCTCCATTAAGTTTATATAAATATACATTTTTCGTTTTTTTGCATTTATATAGTTTCTTATTTAATTCATGGACACTTTTCATTAATATATCAGGTTTATTCCATAAACATTTATCTATACCTAAAATTCCAGCTTCAAATCCCTTTGAAATTTCTCTAACAACCATAGCTTTAACATAATAATTATCTACAAATAAATACTGTAATTTCTTAACTAAATTCAAATTATTCTTAGTATATGCCTTTGCAATCCTGGATTCTATTCTATTAATAACTTTATATGCTTTGTCCCAATCTATACTATTCCATTCAGAACTAAGCGTTTTACTATCTAAGTCAGCCCCACACTTCCTATATGAAGTGGAATTTTGCTTTACCTTATTCATAGAATTTTCTCCTTTCATACAATTCAAGACCATGTGAAAGTCTGCACTATTTCTAGTTAGGATAAAAATCCCTATACATCTTATTACTTAATTAAATGTCATTAGCTTTTTTCACATTCCTCTACCCTCTATATCATTGATTTTTCTTGCGAAATCTCTACCTTATAATTTAAGGAATATATAGGGCTTACCTTGTTCCAATTTATAGCCATAACACCATACCTTAGATCCTGTCTATACACCGAAAGCTATATGTCTATCTAATATATAGAGGCAACAATCTATATACTCTTAGCTCCTCTTTAAGCGTTACATCTCATTTTCGCTTTTTTAATGTTACGATGCTTACAACAGTTCACATATGTTGATCATAGTATAGCTTATCCTATAGGAGTTTATGTGAGCTCATAAATCTACCTATTTCTACATTAGCTTCACACACCTTATTACTAAAATGCATGTAATGTTAGGATTATCCAAGATAGATAAGATAGTGGAATCTCACCACAGCCTATAAATCAGCTTTCAAGTCGCACATTGCCATCATTTAAATATTCATCACAATCTTTTCTTCTTCTCTCTGGAAATTCTCTTATACAATTAACTTTGTTAGATAGAATTTCCCAAAACTCATGAATATTACTTGCCATAGGCAAATTAATAGACATACCTATAATTGCTATATCATTTGATGAGCTGTTTTGAAAATTAACTGTATTGTTATTTTTCAATTCACTCAATTTAGGCATTTTAAAATTTGCCAAATTTCTCCCTCCAATCTTACTTATACATTATATTTTGTAGGTATAAAATCAGAAAAAATTTCTTCTGTATTAGTTTCTGTAATTATATCTTGTATTTTATTTATCTGCTCTTTAACTTCAACCTTTTTTGTTACCAAAATAGAATATACTAAATCTAGTACTTCCTTCATGCTGTCTTCTTTATTTCTATTATTTTCTTTTACGTCACTTTCTATATTTTTTATCTTATTATAA
Organism: Clostridium sp.; assembly: GCA_015058375.1. Lineage (GTDB taxonomy): Bacteria > Bacillota > Clostridia > Clostridiales > Clostridiaceae > Clostridium. The sequence goes on along the minus strand of SVCK01000171.1, from coordinate 5,664 downwards.
TTTTCAACTACACCTATTTCATATTCTTCATTATTCCAATTACTATTTTTACTTGAGACACATACTGCTAAGCATTTAGAAAAAAAGTCTTTACTCTTTTTGTTTGTAACTAATTCTTTTTTTAATTTATCTCTATCTTCTGTAATATCATAAGAATAAGATTCTATTTCAGGAATATTTCTTTTTGAAAGATTCCTTAAAACCTTTCCTGGTCCTAATTCCACTGTCATATCTATGCCTTGTCTTCTTAAATATGCTATTGTTCGTTCCCATTGTACCGGGTTAATCATCTGCATTGACAAATTATGCACTATCTCATCTTTATTCTTGTAAGGTAATGATGATAGATTAGTGCATACTTTATACTTAAAATCATTAAACTTATATTTCTTTAATTCTTCTTCTAAATTATATGAAGCTTTCTTCATAAGCTTGCTATGGAAAGGACCGCTCACTTTAAGTAATATAGTCTTAGCTCCGAGTAAATCTACTCTTTCTTTCAACTCATTAACTTTATCTTTATTTCCAGAAACAACTATCTGTTCTTTTGAATTTAAATTTGAAATTGATACTATGCCACTATCATTTGATAGTTTAATACACATTTCCTCTACTTCATCTTTATCTAGTCCAGTTATAGCTAACATAGAACCCATACCTAAAGGCACTGCTTCCTGCATGAATATTCCTCTTTTTCTTGCTATCTTTACAGCATCTTTAAATTCAATAGCTCCTGAGCAGGCTAAGGCTGTCAGTTCACCAATACTATGGCCAGCAAGATACTTAGGTTCTATTCCTATTTTTTTTATATAATCTCTAAAATAAGCCACACCTACTGTTACTAATGCAGGCTGAGTATTTTGTGTTTGTGATAAATTCTGTAAACTATCTTCAAAGCATAATTTACATAAATCTAAGTTTATTGCATCACTAGCTTCTTCAAAAGTTTCCTTCACTACTGATGAACTGCAATAAAGTTCTTTTGCCATACCTTGATACTGAGTACCTTGTCCAGAAAATAATAAAGCTATATTTTGCATTTACTAAACTCCTTTCATTTTAGTTTTAAATATTGTCCTAATTCACATTGTCATCCTAATTATACTCCTATATGTAATAATATTCAACTTATGAATATATAATCTAAATTTTATATTTTATTTTAAAAAATAAGTATATCTTACACAAAAATTTCTTTTTTGCATAAGATATACTTTCTAATATATTAAAAACATTCATAAAATTAATATTTTTGCATATCAACTCTGTTTTGTAATTTTAATGATGATTTATGTTTATTTATTAGTATAAATACAAGACAAACTGATAAAGCATCTGCTACTGGCTGTGCCATAATAATACCATTTAAATGGAATACAAAACTAAAAATTATTATTACTGGTATAAAGAATATCCCTTGTCTTCCCATACATATCAATCCACCTTCTTTAGCCATTCCTAACCCTAAAAACATATATGAATATACTCCTTGGAATCCCATAAATATGAATAAAATTGCATTCACAATTAATGCTTTAGAGCCTACATCTACTACATTAATATCATTTTTAGTAAACAAATATATTATATCTTTTGAGAATACTATACATATAGCTGCAACTATTATGCTGAAAATAGTAGTCCATAAAAGACTTATATGAGTTACCTTTTTAACTCTATCCATGCGTTTTGCTCCATAATTATAAGCTACTATTGGCTGATATCCTCTTAAAAATCCAAATACAGTCATAGTTGCTAATGACATCACCCTAGAAACAACCCCAAGTCCTGCAACTGCATTATCCCCATAATCAGATGCAAATAAATTAGTTAAAGATAATGAAAAACTTGTTAAAAACTGATAAGCAAGCATTGGCATTCCTAATTTGAAAATTTCCAAATAAATTTCTTTGTATGGCTTAAACTTACTTAATGATATTTTTAATACACTATTACTAAAGAAAATATAACTCAAATTTATAGCTAATGAAATTATTCTTGAAACTAAAGTTGCCATTGCAGCTCCTTTTACTCCGAATCCAAATGTTATAATTAATAATGGATCCAATACTAAATTAGATATACTTCCCAATACCATAGAAACCATACTATATAGAGAAGCCCCTTCACTTGTCATTATGTTCGTAAAGGTTGAATTAAATACATTAATAAATAAACCAATTATAAAAAGTACCCCATATTCTTTAGCATAAACCATTATTGTATCAGTAGCACCAATAGCTTTTAAAAGAGGATTTATAAATATAAGCATTAATGAAACAATGATACCACCTACAATCATACTTGTAAAAATCGCTGTAGATGCATATTCTGATGCCTTTTCATATTCTTTATTTCCTAAAAGCCTTGATATATGATTTCCAGCTCCACATCCAAATAAAAGTCCTACTGCTAAAATAATCAAACTCAATGGATATACTATAGAGACTGCAGCCATCTGTGATGTTCCAAGCTTTCCAACAAAATAAGAGTCAACTATATTATAAAACGCTGATACCATCATTCCTATCATTGCTGGGATACCAAGTTTTATTAATGCCACAGGTATCTTTTCATCTCTTAGTAAATATATTTTTTTGTTATCCTCTACCATAATAAATCACCTCATAATTAAAATTTGTTTATACATTAAACTGTATAGTAGATAAACCCCTTTAGCAAAAAAATATATTAATAGTTGTTACTAAAAATATATTTTTTAAAATTTTAATTATCTTCTGTGCTATTCTCTATTATTTCATCAAGAAACTCTTCGAAACTATTTAACATATTAATCATAATATCATATTCTGAGTCTGACATATTTTTTAATGTATTAAAAAAATCCGTATGAGTTTCAACATGCATCTTCTTATGTGATTTAAATGCTACAATACCCTTTTCAGTTAAATTAAACCTTATTTGTGCTTCTGATTCTTGTGATACACTCTTAGTTAACAGCCCTTTCTTAATCAATCTGTTTATCATTTGCGATACTGCACCCTTTGTTATTCCCTGAATATTTGCAAGCTTAGTTAAATTAATATCCTTATTTTTACCTATAATATTAATAGTATGGATCTCAGTTTTTGAAAGTTTAACGTCAGTACCATAGCTTCTAGTTATTTTATCCCATGTGTTGTATTTATTAACAATCCTTTCCATAGATTCAAAACTATTTATATATTCTCTCATTATATTTACCTCACTACTTACTCTATATAATATGTTTAGCTTATTAACTGTTTAGAATATAAACTCATTATCTTTATAATATATCTTTTATTTTTTTTGTCAAGTACTTATTTCAACTTATTTTTTTGAAATAATATTATCTTAATAACGAAGGATCTTATGAAAAAATATCTAAGTTACTAAATTTTTTGTTATTTTCTAACTAGTTCCTCATATACATCTTCACTCTCTAATCTAGACGGTTATTCTTTCAAAATATAAATATACAGGTTTAAACAATGCTTCTGAAACTAACAACTTTGAACTTGATTATAAATCTATAATTCATTAAAAAATTCTAATAAAATTGTATTAAGTTATAATTGATAAAACTTTGATTTTTCATAATTATCTAATAGTAGTTAATCATTAATATTTGAATATAGTTCACCAAAATAAAATTACACTGATAATTTTTTAATTACATTAATTCTAACTATTTCTAAATAAAAAGAATTGAATTAATAGTATTAATATTCTTTTAATATCTTATCAAGAGTTGGCCGACTAATATTAAGTGCTTTAGCTAACTCCCCTTTATTTATCTTTCTTTGGAGATATTCATCATACTTCTCTTTAAAATCATCAGGATCTATATTAATAGGTTTACGTCCTTTATATTTTCCATTTTTCTTTGCAATTTCAATTCCTTCACGTTGCCTTTCTAAAAGAACATCTCTTTCAAACTCATTAAGTGCTCCAATTATTGTGATCATCAATCTTCCTGTTGGAGTAGAAGTATCTATTTTTTCTTTATTGCTGACCAAATGAATTTTCTTTTTATCTAAAAGTTCTAAAATTCCTAAAAGATCTCTAATATTTCTTGCTAGTCTGCTTAAATCATGTATATAAATTATATCACCTTCTCTAGCAAAATCTAACATCTCTTGTAATTGTGGTCGTTCTGTATTTTTTCCACTTACTTTATCTATAAACCACTTTTCAATATTGTATTGTTTAAGGGCCTCAATCTGTCTTGCTTCATTTTGAAGTATTGTACTAACTCTACAGTATGCTAAATTCAAAAAATCACTCTCCCAAACATATATTTCTTTAAATTATATCAGGATATTTGACATTTTCAAATTTAAACTCATGATGTAATTTACATTTTGTAAATTAATATATTTTTAAAGTCTATTTTTACACAAAAGATAGGGAAGTAGATTGTAAAAAAAGAGTATACCCTAAATTTAAATATATTAAATTATTTAAGCTTTGTAATACATTAAACTACAACGTAGTGTATTACATATCAATTTGCTTGCAGTTTGATTTTTATTGTAAGTATTAGCATAATATTTTTGTATTACATAGTAATTCATTGTATTGTAGTGTATTTTAAATTAAATGGAGTTGATAATTATGAATGAAAATAAAGATATAAAACCAAAATCATTTAGAATCGATGAGGAAACTGCCAATAGATTTAAAGAAATAGCAGCATCTATAGGTGGAAATCAACAACAAACCATGGCTAAGCTAATTGAAAGCTATGAATTTCAATCAGGCAAAGCTATTTTAATGGATAAGAAAGCAGATATAGAGCAATTTTAAAAATATGTAGGAGTATTGACTAGAATGTTTATGAGTAGCCTTGAAGATAATCAAAATCTTTCAACAACCATAAGAAGTGAGTTTGAAGCAATGCTTATTTCAAAAGATAAAATTATTAAAGAACTTCAAGACAAAATGTCAGAAAGTAAACAGTTAAAAAGAGATCTATCTGATATGGTTCAAAATCTAGATAAAGACAATAGAGAACTAAAGATCTCTTTAGAAAAAACTACTGCTCAATATAAAAATGAAATTATAAATTTAAATAAAATGATAGAAGATAAGAATAATTTAAATAAAGCATTAACAGATTCTTGTAATGATCTTAAGAATAAAGTTAATGATATGGAAAAATCCTTAGAAGATTACGAAAATGTTCTTGAAAAACTTAGTACTCTTGAAGAAGATTATAAAAACATTTTAGCTCAGAATAAATCATATATATCACAAATATCTTTAATAGAAAAACAAAAAGAAGAAGACTCAAAACTATTAAAAGAACAAATGCAACTTCAAATGGATAAAGCTTTATTACAGCAGGAAAAACAATATCAAAAAGATATAGATAAAATGAAATCACAGTATATAACCGAGGTTGATAAATATCAAGAACAATATATGAAATCTTTAAAAATGGAAAAACTACATTCTAAAGAAATAAAATGTACCCTATAGAATAGACAATATAAAAAAAGTCTATCCTATAGGGTACTTTTCTGTATAATTAAATAAAAGAAAGTTAGGAGATATATAATGAGCAAAAAATTATTTACACAAGATGAAATAGATATTCTGTCTAAAAATAAATATGTTAGGAATGTAAGTAGCAAAGGAATTACATATAGTGATGAATTTAAAAGGTTATTTATTGTT
>SVCK01000170.1 GCA_015058375.1 Clostridium sp. | reverse complement strand
TTAGATGAAATTGAAAATAAATTAACTACGAATAAATTAATTGATAAGAGTGCTGCGGTTGTTAGAAAAGATCAAAATGGTGAAGATAGAATAATATTATATATTACACTTGATGAAAATATAAATTGTATAAAGGGTAAAAATGGAGAAAAATATAAGATTTCTACAGTTTATCAAAATCCAGAATTGGAATATAAGATAAAAAGTATTCATTTAGATGCGTGGCCTAAATATTTTGCAGGAGATAAAATAAATATAGAATATTGGGATAATATATTTAGTGATTTTTCAGAATATCAAATTGTTTTACAAGACGAATCTGGGCAAGTGGTAGCTGCTGGTAACTCAATTCCAACATATTGGGATGGAAAAGAAGAAAACTTACCAAAAGGATGGGATGAAGGATTAGAAACAGCTTGCATTAGAGAAAAGGATGTTGAACCTGATAATACTCTTTTAGTATTAGCAGCAGTTGTCGATGAAAAATATAGAAATAAAGGATTGAGTACTTTAATTCTTAAAGTATTTAAGTCATTAGCTAAGGCTTATAATTTATCGAGAATTATTGTACCAGTAAGACCTACAGGAAAGGTTGAACATCAAGAATTGAGTTTTGAAGAATGGTGTAATGCTAGAAGAGAGGATGGACTATATAAAGATAATTGGTTAAGAATTCATGAAAGATTAGGTGCAAAGTTATTAAGAATAGAAACTCAATCTCAATATATTTCTGGAAGTATAGATGAATGGAAAAAGTGGACAGGAGAAGAGATTAACCAATCAGGAGAATTTAATTTTGGTAAAGTATTACAACCAGTTAAAATTGATATAGCTAATGATATTGGAGAGTATTATGATCCATGTGTTTGGATGGAACATCCATATTATGAAAGTGATGAGTATAATTGGTTTAATATAGATCAAAATTATGTGAAAGGATTCTTAAGACAATATTTACCAGAGTATATGATTCCTTACAAATGTGTTCTTTTACAAGAAATGCCAATGTCGGCTGTAGGTAAAATAGATAAGAATAAATTACCAGATTTTAATTTTGTAAATATATCAAAGAATAGAATTGAGAAACCAAAAGATAATGTTGAAAAAATATTATATGATATGTGGTGTGAAGTTCTAAATTTAGAGGAAATTGATGTGAATAGTAATTTCTTTGAAATAGGTGGACAGTCATTAAAGGCTACATTATTGATTTCAAAAATAGATAAAGAGTTTAATGTTAAGATGCCATTAAGAAAGTTATTTGAACATAATACTATAAGACAGGTTGCTAAATATTTAAAAACAGAAATGAAATCTAATTATGTTGTTATAAATCAAGTAGAAGAAAGAGAATATTATGAAGCATCATCTGTTCAAAAGAGATTATTTGTGTTAGATAAACTTGCTCATAATGTTAATTATAATATAACTAAAGCTATGTTAATTGAAGGTAATATAGATAAACAAAAGATTGAAAAAGTAATAAATCAGTTGGTAGAAAGACATGAGGCATTAAGAACTTCATTTCATATGATAGATGATAAAATTGTACAAAAAGTGCATAAAAATATATCAGTTAAAGTAGATAGTATTGAAGTCGATAAAAAGTTTATAAAACAGGAAATAGCTAAATTTATACAACCTTTTAATTTAAATCAAGCACCTTTAATAAGAACAAAAATTTTGAATTTTGCACAAGATAATTGTTTATTATTGATTGATGCGCATCATATTGCTGTTGATGGAGTGTCTGTAGGAATTTTAATTAATGAATTTGTAAGATTGTATTTAGGAGAAGAATTGAAAGATGTAAAGATACAGTATAAAGATTTTACAGTTTGGCAAAATCAATTCTTTGAGTCAGAAGAGTTTGAAAAACAAAAAGAATATTGGTTAAATATATTTTCAAATCCAATACCAGTATTGAATTTACCACTAGATTATGAGAGACCTAAAATGCAATCATTCCAAGGAGATAAACTAATATTAGATATTAATAGTCAGATAGTGAAAAAATTAGATAAGTTAGCAATAGATTGTGGTACTACAAAGCATACTATTTTATTTGCATCATACAATATTCTATTATCTAAATTAGCTAATGAAGATGATATTGTAGTAGGAATACCTTCATCAGGAAGAGTTCATGCTGATTTAGAATACACAGTAGGAATGTTTGTAAATACATTAGCGATTAGGAGTAAAGTTGATGGGTCAAAGTCATTTACTCAGTATTTAAGTGAGTTACATTCAAATTTACTAGAAGCATATGAAAATGAGCAATATCAATTTGAAATGTTAGTTGAAGATTTACATTATATTACTAATGGAAGTAGAAATCCTATTTTTGACACTATGTTTTCATATCAAAATATTGAGGCAGATATTAAGAAAATTGCAGATGTTAAATTTGCTAATTACGAGTATGAAGAAAATATATCAAAATTTGATATTAATATGAGTGTTAAAGATATGAAGGATAGTATGGTGTGCGATTGGGAATATTGCACTAAGTTGTTTGAAAAAGAAACAATTAAAAAATTTGCAGAATACTATAATGATATTTTAAGTATAGTTACAGAGGATAAAGATATACTTATAGAAAATATAAAAATAGGCAATCAAGATGAAAATAATATTGATTTAGAGGATGTTGAATTTGATTTTTAAGTTATATGTATAAAATAAAAATTATAAATGGGGAGTTAAAATAATGGAAAATTTAGACTTTGTTAACATTGATAATAATATACTTGATCAGTGCGTTGATTTATTTATAGATACATTTACAAAAGAACCTTGGTATGATGTGTATGAATCAAGAAATCAAGTGGTTGAGTTTTTTGAAAATTTTTTGAAAAATAATTATTTCTTAGGATATGCTGCTATACAAAATGGTAAAGTGGTTGCTATAAGTGTAGGTATGAAAAAACCTTGGATAGAAGGGATAGAATACTATATTGATGAGTTCTGCGTTAGTTATGAAAAACAAGGAAAAGGTATAGGAAGTGCATTTATAAAATATATAGAAAAAGATATACAAAATAAAGGCTTAAATGGAATTCTTCTGAATACAGAGAAGGGGTATAAATCTTATGATTTTTATGTAAAAAATGGATTTAAGCAGATAGACGATTTGGTTGTACTTGGAAGATAAATAATACCTATATTATGAATTTAGTATTGAAAAATATTACTGGAAATTTTAGTTCCAGTAATATTTTTTTAGTTAATAGTTAGAATAAATGTAAGTAGGTATTATGAATAAGGGAAATAAGAAATTTTAATTAATACATTTTACAGGAATTAATGAAATAATAGTATGAAGTAGTTAGATTGAATGAAAATTAAATAAAATAGCTACCGATTAATTGTATTTTAGTGTAAAATATACTGGTGTATAAAGGTAATAATTAAGGAACAGGAGATGAATGATTTGCAAAGCGAAGGAATTAAAAAACAAAAATCTAAACGAGTAGATATGCTTAATGGAAGTATATTAGATAAGTTATTGTTCTTTGCCCTACCTCTTGCAGCAAGTAGTGTTTTACAACAGCTATTTAATTCTGTAGATATGGCAGTTGTAGGAAAGTTTGCTTCTAGTCAAGCTCAAGCAGCAGTTGGTTGTAATGGGCCAGTAATTAATTTGATATTAACTCTTTTTATTGGAATTTCAGTAGGAGCTAACGTAGTAATAGCAAGGTACATAGGGGAAAATAGAAAAAATAGAATAAATGCATCTGTACATACATCAATGCTTGTAGCAATTATAAGTGGTTTTATTGTGCTTTTTGTAGGACTTTTGGTTTCAAGGGGGATTTTGGTGTGGATGAATACTCCAGAAGATGTACTTGAACATGCTGTTCTTTACTTGAAAATTTATTTTTTAGGTGTGCCTTTTATGATGGTTTATAATTTTGGAGCTGCAATTCTTAGAAGTATAGGAGATACTAAAAGACCTCTTTATTGTCTTGGTCTAGCAGGTGTAATAAATGCTGCTTTAAATATGATATTGGTAATTATCTTTCATTTAGGTGTTGCAGGAGTTGCAATTGGAACAGTTGTGTCTAATATGATTACTTCAAGTATTGTAGTTTATCTTTTAATTCATGAAGAAGGGGATATTAAATTATCTTTAAGAGAGCTTAGAATATCAGTTCATGAACTTAAAAGAATTCTTAGAATGGGGTTACCAGCAGGGTTACAGTCTGTTGTGTTTTCTATTGCTAATGTTTTTATACAAGCAAGTCTTAATGGTTATGGCTCAGATGCAGTTGCAGGCTCAGCAGTTACTCTTAACTATGAATGTTACAGTTATTTTATTGTGTCAGCTTTTGCTCAGACAGCTGTGACTTTTACAAGTCAGAATTTTGGTGCTAAAAAATATGATAGATGTAAGAAAATATTTATTCAAACTATTTCTATAAGTATTTTAGTAAGTTGGGGAATGGCATTATGCTTTGTTTTTGGAAGAGAATTCTTTATTTCTCTATTTACATCAGAATCAGAGGTGGCAAGGTATGCATCAATACGTATGGTCCATCTTTTAAGTTTTTATTGTTTAGTAAGTACATATGAAGTAACAGGTGGAGCACTTAGGGGAATGGGGTATTCTATGACTCCAACTATTATTACTGTGTTTGGGACATGCGTTTTGAGATTAATTTGGATTGCTACAGTATGTAAGTGGTATACAGGTTTTGAAATATTAATGAATGTGTATCCAGTTTCATGGGCACTTACAGGATTAACTGTGATTGTAAGTTATTTGGCTATAAGAAAAAGAGTCTTTAATGAAGATGAATTAGAATATATTAAATAAAAAGTCAGTTTAAGATATAAATTGTGGGTTTAGCGATATTTATCTAGAGGGCAAAAGGCTTGTATGTTAGCATATTAGTGAAAATTAAGTATAATAAAAGTTTTAGGGGGACAGTTTTATGTTTAATAGATTAATGAAATTAGGTGTTTGCCTGCTTATAGCAGGACTTCCTTTTGTCGCAAAAGGCGTAGAATGTAAGGCAAAAGATTTTTATATTGCTCCAAATGGAAATGATAATAATCAAGGAACTATATCATCACCATTTAAGAGTATTAACAAAGCACAAGATGCAGCTTCTTATGGAGATACTGTTTATATGATGGGCGGAGTTTATAAGGATTTTACAATAGATAGTCAAGATAATAACTATTACTATGTAAATAATATAACTAAAAGTGGAATATTATATAGAGCATATTCTTCAAAAAATCTACCTGTGTTTGATTTTTCTAATGTTTATCCAGGAAAGCGTATAGCAGCATTCCGTATTGCACCTGGTGTAAAGAATGTAAATTTTTTAGCTATGGAAATTAAAGGTGTTAAAGATGGTAATCAAAAGCAATCTGAATGTATAAGAGTTGAAGGTAATGCAACATTTAATCAAGTATACTGCCATGACAATAATGCAAATGGATTTTATTTTGTAAATCATGGAACAGGAAAGTGTATTAAATGCGATTCTTACAATAATATAGGTACTAATAGACAATCTATAGGTAATACTGATGGTTTTGGTGCTCATGCTGATGGTGTTGAATTTATACAATGTAGAGCTTGGAACTGTAGTGATGATGGATTTGATTGTATAACTTCTAAAGGTGCTAATACTTTTGATGGATGTTGGGCTTTCAATATGAAAACAGGTGGAGATTCTAATGGTTTTAAAATTGGTGGATATGGTTCAGGAAGAGTTCCAGAAGTAGTTCCAGTTCATACAGTAAAGAATTGTTTAGCTGCTAATAATAATGCTCATGGATTCTATGCAAATCATCAACCAGGTCAGTCAGCTAATTGGACATACAATACTGCTTATAATAATAGAGGCGGAAACTTTGATATGCTTGAAAGAGTAAGCGTTACTGACAATAGAGATATACCAGGTACTAGAGAAGTATTACATTATAATATAGCTTTTGGAGGAACTAACTTTAAGAATGCAAATTTACCTGCTAAGAATTATACTAATAACTCTTGGTCTAAGAGAGGTGTTACTGTTTCAGCAGATGATTTTCAAAGCTTAGATGTAAATCAATTATCTCAAAAGAGAGGTAATAATGGTACACTTCCTAATGTAACATTTATGCATTTAAAAGATAATAGTGATTTAAAAGGCATGGGATGCTTTAGATAGTTTTTAATAAAAGTGTAATGTAGTAAAAAAAGCTGATTCCTGAATTGAACAGGAGTCAGCTTTTTTAAGTGATATTTTTTTACAATTACCTTACGAATAATTAATATAAAAAAATGATATATTTATATTAATTACTATTATATAGGAGAAGCCGTTTGTGGATAGAATAAATTGTAGTTCATTTCTAGAAGATGAGGATGTAAATGAATATTTAATTGAATATAGGGGAGACCTTTTAGAGCAATTAAGCAAAATTGATTATGCATGTGCATTTGAAATTTCGGATAGACTTGCAATTTTAATTGTTAAAGCTGGTAGGCTTTATGATCTTAAAGAAACTGTACCAGCAATTAGTTTTGTTAATTTTAAAAATATGTATGTTTTGCAAGGCACAAGTACAACTGATATTGCTAATATTGAGCCTATTAAGATTAATCCTTATTTAAATTTAACAGGAAAAGGTATTGTTATTGGAATTGTTGATACTGGTATAGATTATACTAATCAAGAATTTTTGAGGGAAGATGATACTTCAAGAATTGAAGTTATTTGGGACCAGACTATTAATACACCTAATTCAGATCATCCTATAAATAAACTTTATTCAGGAACTGTTTATAATAATTCTCAAATTAATCAAGCTATTTCGGCAAAGATTAATGGAAATGATCCATATGCTATAGTACCTTCAAAAGATGAAATAGGTCATGGTACTCAACTTGCTAGTATTGCTGGGGCAAGGGGATATGATAGTGATGTTGTAGGTGTAGCAAATGATTGTACCTTTGCTGTAGTAAAACTTAGACAATCAATGGAGTTTAAAAAACAACTTGAAGAAGAAGGAATAAGGGATGTTCCAGTATATAATTTAACTTCTATAATAGCTGGAATAGAATTTTTGAAGTATCATGCGCTAATGTCAAAAAAGCCAATGATTATATTGAATTCTGTTGGCAGTTCTGATTATAGTCATGATTCTAGTGATAGATTTTGTAGATATTTAAATGAGGTTACAAATTATAGAGGGATTGTCTTTGTTGCAGGTTGTGGTAATGAAGGAATATCAGATGGTCATGCTTCAGGGTATTTAACTAATGTAGATGATATAAAAGAGGTTGAACTTAAGCTTGAAAGTGAAATGAAACATTTAGAGTTTAAGGTATGGGTTAGGCGTCCTAATAAAATGTCTATTTCAGTTGTTTCTCCATCTGGTGAAAATTCACAGTTCATGTCTTCTAATCTTTATAAGAAAAAGACTATTAACTATATTTTTGAAAATACATCATTGACAGTATATTTTTATGCTTTAGAGAACATTTCGGGATTACAAGTCTTTAGTTTAGCATTTTCTAATATTAAACCTGGTATATGGAAGATAAGGCTTAAGGGTGAGTATATAGTTGATGGAAGATTTGATATATGGCTTCCACCAGCTATAACTTTAAAACCTGGAACTAAATTTTTAGAGCCTGATTCAAATCAAACAATTTGTGTGCCGTCAGACTCAAATAATGTAATATCTGTATCATATTACAATCAAAACAATAATAGTGTAGTTGCAGAGTCCGGTAGAGGATTTATTTTATTTCCAATTATAAAACCTGATATTGCAGCACCTGGTGTTGGAATTTTTGCTACTAGTACTGGGGGAATGAAAGTTGCAGTTACGGGTTCATCAGCAGCTACCGCAATAGTGGCAGGTGTATGTGCACTTCTTATGCAATGGGGAATTGTTGATAAAAATGATACTACAATGTATGTTAACAAGATTTTGAGCTATTTGGTTGCAGGAGCGTCTAGAGGTGATAATAGAAAATATCCAGATGAAAGTTTGGGATATGGAACATTAGATTTGCTTGGAACTTTTTATAGTATTTCAGGACTTAAATTAGATACTAGAAAATTTAGAAAGTCTATAGATTTTGTGGAATATTATAGCAATAAATTATATGTAAGAATTCCAAAAGATATGGAGGTGAATTTTGTTGAAATTTCTATTTAATAATGTACCAGCATATATTTTTAATAACCCATCTTATGCAAGGTATGTAGCAGAGTATCAAGGTGATATTATAAGTGAAGCTCCTCTTGGATTGGCAAAAAATATTTATATAACTGTGCTGAATGCAAAATATGTAATAATTACAAAAGAGTTTAGTGATGTTATGGATGATAGGCTAACTTTGCAAAATATTCCTTTTCCATCTGTTGTTTTTATAGATAGGTATTATATTTATTGTACTTTAGATACTATGGATTTTACAGAAAAAGTATCAATTAATCCTATAGAAGCTGCTAATATTAATGTTATTAGTTCTTTAGAGTCTATTAACTTAACTGGAAAAGGTACAGTAGTTGGTATTATAGATACTGGAATTGACTATTTAAACAAAGAATTTCAAACTAAAGATGGAGATACTAGAATACTTAGAATATGGGATCAAAGTCTTTTGGGCAAAGATGGTAATGGTGAAGAAAATGCTTCATGGGGGGTTGAATATACAAAAGAGCAAATTAATAATGCTTTAAATGCATATAGAGCAGGTGAAGATCCATATAGCATTGTAGAATCTAAAGATGAATTAGGTCATGGTACAGCCATGGCAGGAGTAATTGGTGCATCTGGTTTTGATCCTGAGATTAGAGGTGCAGCACCTGAATGTGAATTTGTTATTGTAAAGCTTAGTAGAGATTTAGTATCTGAAATAATAACTCAATCTAAAGAGTTATATGATATGGCATCAATAATGGCTGCAATTAATTATATTTTTATGTTTGCATTGGAAAGTGATAAACCAACTGTAATTTATATGCCATTTGGAACAACTTTGGGTAATCATAGATTTAATGGTGTTTTAGAAAACTATATAGATGAGGTGTGTAATAATTTGGGAGTGACTGTAGTAACTAGTTCAGGCGATGAAGGTGATGCTAGAAATCATGATTTTAGTATTATTCAAAAAATTGGTGATATAGAGGAAACTCAAATATATGTTGATAAGGAACAAAAATTTTTAATGCTTGATTTAGTGGCTAGAAAACCTAATAAGATGTCAATTGATATTATTTCGCCCTCAGGAGAAAGTACAGGAATAATAGAAGCATTATTAAAGCAAAAGGAAATGTCCAAGTTTGTAATAGAAGGAACTCAAATTTTGACTCAATATTATATTCCTGATGATTTGTCTGGTGATGAAGTAATAAGTGTATATTTTTTTGATTTGCAGCCTGGAATATGGAAAATAAGGGTTTATGGTAATTATATTTTAGATGGAAGATATGATATTTGGTTACTTTCAAAAAAAATGTTAAAGGGAGGAACTTCTTTAACTTCTTCAAGTACAAGTGGAACGATTACGAATCCAAGTATAAGTAGGTATTCTTTAACTGTAAGTAATTATAATCAAAATAATATTACTGTTTATCCTAAATCAGGAGTGGCGATTACAGAAATGGAATCTTATCAAATAGATGTTGCAGCAGGAGGAGTAGATTTAAAATGCATTTATTTAAATAATGGTAGAGTTTATATAACTGGAACGAGTGTTTCAGCAGCAGTAGCAACAGGAGCAGCTTTATTGTTATTTGAGTGGGGAATTGTACAAGGGAATGACCCTTATATGTATTCTCAAACTATTAAATCTTATATGGTGAAAAGAACTTATAGAAGAAAGAATGATATATATCCTAATGTTGAATGGGGCTATGGAATTCTTGATCTATTAGGTATATTTACAAATTTATAATATTAAGAGATTATAGTACAAAGGGGATTGATTAGAAAATGGAAGTAAATAGAGGAATATGTCCTATTTGTGGAAAGCCTAATAATTGTGCTTTTGAAAAAGGCAAAATACATGAAGGATGTTGGTGTGAAAAAATTTCAGTTCCTAAAGAACTTATGCAAAAGGTTCCAAAAGAATTTATAGGTAAGGCTTGTATCTGTAAAGATTGTGTTATGGAATTTATTAAAAGTAATTGATTAGAATTTATTGTTTTTTTGGGGGCAATAAAAAACTCCCCCAATTAAAAAATCGCTGTAGGCATTAAGCTTTACAGCGATTTTTTTGGTAAAATTAATTTATGAATTAAGTAATAATAATTTGACGTAATAAGTCATTTTTTAGTACACTTAATTTTAAATGATATTTTTAAGGGGGATAATATGAAGAAGTATTTTAGTGTACTATTACTTTGTATTGGAATATTTATATTTGGAACTAAGACAACAGTATTGGCAGATACAAAGAAATATGATATAGAAAATGCAGATTTTGAAGTTTATTTAAATGAAGATGGAAGTGCAAATGTAACTGAAACTTGGAGTATTAATTTTAAACAAGGGGATTTTACTAGATTTTATATTAGTCGTATTAAGAATCCTAATGAGATGGAAAAGTATGATGAAATAAGGTTTAATGAATTTCTTATTGATGATAAGAAATGTTTTTTGACAGATGATATAGATAAAAGACCTGAAGGTAGTTATAGCATTATAGATGATGGTAAAAATGTTGAATATGCGTGGTATTTCAGAGCTAAAAATAAGAGAGTTACTCTTCAAACTAGTTATGTATTGCCTAACGTAGTTAAGTATAATGAAAATGGTTATGCATTTTTTTGTTATAGATATGTAGGTGTAGATTTTACTAAAAAAATAGATGATTTAAATATTACTATTCATGCACCAAAGAATTGTGAAATGGAAGTTAGAAATAATTCTAGATTGAAATATCATATCTATGATGATTATGTTGAACTAAATGAGGAAAATCGTTCTGGCATAGTAAAAGTAAATGTTGCTATGGATAAGAATATATTTTTACCAACTATAGGACAAATAACTACTAATCAGCTTAATGATTTAGATAAAGAAGATGATATAACTGAAAAATCATATGTAAAGAATAAGGATTCTGAACGCACTTTTAAAATTATATGTGGAGTAATTTTTTCTATATTTGCTTTGTGTATTTTTAAGCTAGTTAAATGCATTATTAAATCAATAAAGCTTAATAAATTAGCAAAAGATAATGATTATATTTTAACACTAGTTAATAGTATTAAAATTAATAATATTACTCCTTTTGAGCTATCTAAAATATTAGGGGTAAGAGGGACAAATGTTAATGGTTTTAAACTTATATTTTTAGAAATGCTTAGAAGAGGTATCTTCTCTGTAAAAAATGATAAAATAATTATTAATCAAGATGTTTTAGATAATGATTTAAAAAGTTTTGAACAAGCAACGTTTCGTGAAATGAGTAATATAGCATTACAAGATAAAAATGAAGTAAGCTATGTTAAGGTAAATAGGTTTCTTGATATGCTAAAAAATAAGAAAACTTTAAAAAAGATTACTGCATCATATAGTCATAAATTTATAAAGAAATATAAGAAGGAATATAAAAAAGATATACCTGTTTTATTAAGATATTATAATCAATATGCTCGAGGTTTTACTGATGATATGAAAGAAGTATTAAATCAATATGAGAAAAATAAGTTTATTGAAATAGAGAATTTATTTTTTATGGCAAGTAAAATTAAAGTTACTACTTTAAAGGAAAATGATTATTATCGTGATAATTACTATTATAATGACGCTTTTGCTTATATGGATTATCATTCACAAAGTTATCATAGTCCAAGCAATTCTTCAAGTGGGTCTAGTTGCTCTAGCTGTTCAAGTTGTTCTAGCTGTTCAAGCTGTTCAAGTTGTTCTGGTTGTGGAGGCGGAGGTGCAGATTAATTTATGGAAAAGCACGTGCTTCAATGGCATATAACTCATAAATGTAATTTGAGATGTCTTCATTGCTATCAGGAAGATTATAAAAGTGATTTGAATTTTGAAGAGATAAAAAAAGTATTTTTAGATTATCTTGATTATATAGAAGAACATAATTTTAGAGGACATATAAATATTACTGGTGGAGAGCCTTTTCTACATCCAGACTTTTTTAAAGTAATAAGCATGTTTGAAGAAAATAATATAACTTTTGGGATACTAACAAATGGAACTTTGTTAAATGAAGAAATGGTTAAAAAGCTAAAGCAATTTAAGAAGCTTTCTTTTGTTCAGATAAGTTTAGATGGAACTAGAAAAATGCATGATGAGATTAGGGGAAAAGGTAATTTTAAAAAAGCATTAAATGGAATAAGGCTATTAAATAAATATGATATACAGTCTATGGTAGCTTTTACAGCACATAAGAAGAATATTCATAAGCTTAAGTCTGTTATAAGACTTGTAAAGAGAGAAAAAGTTAAAGTGTTTTGGGCTGATAGATTAATTCCTACAGGTACATATGAAGATGTGTTAAATACTGAAGAATTTTTGAAAATGGCATCTCTTTTGCAAAAGGAATCTGTTAAGGCAAAAAAGAAATCTGTAACAGATATAAGGGTAAATAGAGCTTTGATGTTTTTAGGTGGCTCGGATACAATTTATCATTGCTCTGCTGGTATTAATCTTTTAACTATATTAGCAAATGGTGATTTATTACCTTGTAGAAGAATGCCTATTGTTATTGGTAATACATTAGATAAATCTATAACTGAAATGTGTGAAGAGAGTAGTGTAATTAAAACTTTGAAAGATAATGAAATACCTAAGGAATGTAAGAGGTGCTATAAGGCGGATAAATGTAGAGGAGGACTAAAGTGTTTATCTTATGCTGTAACAGGTAAAATTGGTGTTAAAGATATTAATTGTCCTATAATTAAAAGTGAAAACTAGAGACAAAATAAATTAGATAGGGGAGATTATAAGATGCAAAGAGCTATAGAAAGAACTGAATCTTTAAGACTTGGTATAATGTTATCCTTAATTGGAGGTTTTATGGATGCATATTCTTATATGTGTCGTGGTGAAGTTTTTGCTAATGCACAAACTGGAAATATGCTTTTGCTTGGCATTAATTTATGTGAAGGAAATTTTAAAAATTTTTTGCACTATCTTTTTCCTGTAATATCTTTTGGAATTGGAATACTTATTTCTGAAATTTTAAGATTTACTTTAGAAAAAAGAGGTTCTATTCATTGGCGTCAGGTATGTATTGCAGTTGAAGCAGTAGTTCTAATTTGTGTTAGTTTTATGCCACAGAGTATTAATTTGATTGCAAATAGTTTGACTTCACTAGCTTGTGGAATTCAAGTTCAAGGATTTCGTAAAATAAGAGGAAATGGTATTGCAACTACAATGTGTATAGGAAATTTCCGTAGTGCAAATGAAAACATGTTAAAGTACTTTGAGGAAAAGAATAGGGAAAATGGAGAAAAGAGCTTGCTATATTATTTTATTATACTATGTTTTATAATTGGGGCTGTTATTGGAAATATATTTGTAAAGATGTTTCGTGAGAGAGCTATAGTTTTTGATGCTTTATTCTTATTAATAACTTTAATAGTTTTATCTATTGACTTAAAAAAATCGAGAAAGATAGAATGTTAGGCTTTATTGATGAGTGGTATAAACTATATTGCTATTATGTTATAATAGGTTAGAAAATTTAGAAAGCAGGACGGTAAATAATGAAAGAAATAACCCTTACAGTAAAAAATGAGTATGTAAATAAATATAAAAATAAATATCCTTTAATTTTGAAGGAAGCTTTAGAAAATCCAGAGCTTCTTGTAAATGAAGGTGATATAGTAGTTCTTCAAAATAAGAAAAATCAATTTCTTGGAAGAGGATATTATGGTAACCAAAATAAGGGATGTGGCTGGATATTAAGTAACAGTAAAAAAAGTAATTTTGATTATAAATTTTTCTATGAAAAGTTGTGGAATGCTTTTTCAAAAAGAATGAAATTTTATCATTCTAAAACAACTAATGCCTTTAGAGTGTTTAATGGTGAAGGCGATGGAATAGGTGGATTAACTATTGACTATTTTGCTGAATATTACTTAATTACATGGTACAGCAAAGGTGTGTACAAATTTAAAGATCATATTATAAAGGCTATAAAAACTTTAGTTTCTTTTGATGGAATATATGAAAAGAAGAGATTTGAAGAAAATGGAATGGTGGTAGAAGAGGATAGTTTCTACTGTGGAAGAAAAGCACCAGAACCTCTTATAGTAAAAGAAAATAATGTTAATTTTGCAATATATTTAAATGATGGAGCTATG
>SVCK01000169.1 GCA_015058375.1 Clostridium sp. | reverse complement strand
TTAGGATGAATAACTTTAGCTCCTTGGTCTGCAAGTTGGAACACTTCATCATAACTTATTACATTAATTAATGAAGCATCCTTAACTATTCTTGGATCAGCAGTCATTATACCATCTACATCTGTATAAATTTCAATTTTTTCAGCTTCTAATGCTACTCCAAGTATTGCTGCAGATGTATCACTTCCACCTCTACCTAAAGTTGTGAAAAATCCGTCTTCAGTCATTCCTTGAAATCCTGTAACTACTGGAACTTTCCCTTCTGATAATATTTGCAAAATCTTTTTGTTTTTAACATCTTTTAATGACGCAGAATTAAAATTATCATCTGTAATTATACCAGCTTGACCTCCTGTCAATGGAACAGCTTCAATTCCACTATCTTCTAAATCATTAGACATGACTACCGAGCTAATAAACTCACCACAACACATAAGCAAATCTGCTGCTAACTTATTTTCCTTTTTAAAGGAATCAGTTACTAAGGAAAGTAAAGTATCTGTTGCATAAGGTTCACCTTTTCTTCCCATTGCCGAAACTACAACTACAGGGCTAAAACCATCTTGCATAGCCTTCTTTACTTTTTTAATTACATTTTTTCTTCTTTCCTTTGTTGATACTGAGGTACCTCCAAATTTTTGTACGATTATTTTCATGTCTTACCCCCTTAAAATCTTAAAGTGCTGTTTTCTTTATATCACTTTCTTCTGCATCTAATATTATAGTACGAGATCCAATTTTTTTCACGCAATTCCATGGTATTTCTAAAAATTGTTTACTACTTCCAAATAAACTTAATTTAGGGCCAGTTACATTTACTACTAAATATTTAACATTTCCCTCTTCGTCTACAATCAAGTCATTATTTTGAAGACAATCATATTTTTCTCCATCATTTATATTAATTAATTCATATCTTCCTATTTCACTTAATAACTTTCCTTTACTTGTATCACTCATTTATATCCCCTCCAAATTATTCTCAAATAATTATATGTGACATAAATGAATCATATTCTAAAATTAAAGTTTTGTATTTCTATTATGAGAATTTCTATAAGCGAAACTACAATTATTTAAAATATCGTCAAGTTTACTATAATCTACATTATTACCTACATATGCAGCATTTAATACACCTTTTTCAAAACATTCTTTTAATACAAAATCAATATCATCTAAAGAAATTTTATCTACTTTTTTAATTACTTCTTCTTGTGTACTTACTCTACCTTTAAATAAAATTGATTTTGCATTTCCAAACATTCTTGAACTTGTGCTTTCAAGCCCTAAAATATAATTAGCTTTAATTTTTTCTTTATTCATAGCTAAAACTTCACTACTTATACCTTCTTTTGCAAAATTATCAACTTCCTCTAATATTACATTTAAAGCTTTTTCTGCATAACTTTTTCCAAGTCCAGTATAAATATTAAGCATTCCTACCCCTTGATATGTTTGTGGATAGCAATATATATTGTAACAGAATCCAAGTTCTTCTCTTACTTTTTGAAATAATCTTGAAGATGCTCCACCCCCAAAAATATTACTTAATAACACTAATGCATACCCTTTATCATGACCATATGGAAGACCTTTTAATCCCAAACTCATATGTAATTGTTCTATATCCTTATTAAGATACGAACTTCCTTGTTCTACTTTAATATTTTCAAAAGTGGCTATATCAGTTTTAGCTTCTTCCCATCCACCAAAATACTTTTCTATAAGTTCTTTTAATTGTTTATCATCAAACTTTCCGCATACAGATATAACTGAATTAGATGGAGTATACTTTTTTGATATATAATCCTTTATTAAATCTCTATTAAAACTTTTCACTTTATCAATTGTTCCTAAAATAGGATATGATAACGAACTACTTCCATAAGCTATTTTAGCATGAAGATCATCTAAAGCATCTTCTGCATTATCATCACTCATATTTATTTCTTCAATAACTACACTCTTTTCCTTTTCTATATCTTCAGGAGCGAATTTAGAATTCAGCATAATATCTGAAAGTATTTCTAAAGAAAGATCTAAATGAGTATATAAATTCTTTACATAATAACAAGTTGCTTCTTTACTTGTAAAAGCATTAAGTTGTCCTCCCAAATTTTCAACACACTCAGCAATTTCTTTAGCGTTTCTTTTACTAGTGCCCTTAAAAAACATATGTTCAATAAAATGAGAAATTCCATTTATATCTTCACTTTCATTTCTAGATCCGTTCTTAACCATAACACCTACACTTATAGAATTAACACCGTCATTCTTTTCTGTTACAACTCGCAAACCATTTTTTAATGTGTATAAATTATACATATACTTCCTCCTATAATAAAAGTCACGAACACTCTCTATATTATTATAAAGAAATTCGTGGCTTACTATTCCTGAATATTTAACAGAAAAAAAAGGCAATGCTTTGCCTTTTACTGTTCTTTCTTTTCTTGTTGCTCCTTTAAAGCATCCTTTCTAGAAAGATTTATTCTACCTTGATTATCTATTTCAACAACCTTGACTAAGATTTCGTCTCCTACTGAAACAACATCTTCAACCTTATTTACTCTTTCAAAATCAAGCTTAGATATATGAACTAAGCCTTCTTTATTTGGAAGTATTTCTACGAAAGCACCAAAAGTAGCTATCTTAGTTACTTTTCCTAAGTATACTTCACCTACTTGAACTTCTTTAGTTAATCCTTCTATAATCTTCATTGCTGCATTTACGCCTTCATGATCTGCTGAAGATACAAATACAGTTCCATCTTCCTTAATGTCAATCTTAACACCTGTATCAGCAATTATCTTATTAATTACCTTTCCACCAGCTCCAATAACATCTCTAATCTTTTCTGGATCTATAGTCATTGTACATGTCTTAGGTGCAAATTTAGATACTTCTTTTCTTGGTTCTGGAATACATGCATTAATTTTATCTAAAATAAATAATCTAGCTTTTCTTGCTTTTGTTATTGCCTGTTCAACTACATTAAAGCTTAAACCTTGTAATTTAGTATCAACTTGTATTGATGTAATACCTTCTGTTGTACCTGCAACTTTAAAGTCCATATCTCCAAAGAAATCTTCTATACCTTGAATATCAGTTAATACTTCTTCTTGAGATAAGTCTTTTGA
>SVCK01000168.1 GCA_015058375.1 Clostridium sp. | reverse complement strand
GTTGACAATGTCAAATAGACAGAGTATAATAACTTATGTAAATCTGGTGGTGATGGCGTAGAGGAAACACTCCTTTCCATTCCGAACAGGACAGTTAAGCTCTACAGCGTCGATGGTACTGCACGGGAGACTGTGTGGGAGAGTAGAACGTTGCCAGGTAGTTTTTAAAGAAGTATTAGAGAAATCTGATGCTTCTTTTTTTGTATATGAAATTAAAAATTTCTTTAAGTAGTGATGGTACAGACATTTCATTTTTTTAAATTAATAGTATTAATTATTATCTTTGAAAGCTATTAATGGGTAGAATAGTAGGCCTATTTTATCTATTAATAGTTTTTATTTTTAAATAAAAAACATTGAATTAGAAAAAAATTTCAAGAAATTTACAAAAATAGATGAAAAATCATTTTGTATTTGGTATTATATTTATATAACGTATTAAAAAAGGGTATAGAGAATTGTTCTAATTCATTGAGGGGGGTTATATGTTGGAAACTAAAAGTAATACAAAAGACACTCTAAGTAAAAACAGGATAAAAGATAGTGTCAATGATAGTAAGTTAGAAGAAAAAGTTATCATAACAGAAAAAACAATAGTTGAAAAAGAAGAATTAAAGGTGAAGCCGAACAATAAAAAGGGTAGTAAAAAAGTTAAAAAGCAAAAAACTGATGCTGCTCAGTCTAATAAAAGAAGTAAGAAAGTGTCAGCTACAAAAAAAGCATCTAATGTTGAAGTAAAAAAGGATGAGGGAATAGAAAAGTATGGAAGAAAACTTAATAAACATGATTTAACTGATTTTAATACTTATCTTTTCCATGAAGGAAAGAATTATGAAGTTTATAACATAATGGGAGCTCATTTAACTACAGAAATGCGAGTGAAAGGAGTAAGATTCACTACTTGGGCACCTAATGCTACAGCTGTATATGTAGTAGGAACTTTCAACAATTTTGAAGTTAGAGAAGAATATAAATTGAAAAAAGTTACTGACCATGGTATATGGAGTGGTTTTTTTCAAGAGCCTGAGGAAAATCAACTTTATAAATTTTGCATTGTAGATAAATATGGAAATAGAGGAGAATATAAGTCTGATCCATATGCTATTCAAAGTGAAATAAGACCTAATAATGCTTCCATAATATATAATCAGGACAAATATAAGTGGAAAGATAAGAAATGGATAAGTAAACAAAAGAAAGTTAATGTTTTTGAAAGTCCAATAAATATATATGAAGTTCATTTAGGATCTTGGAAAAGAAAAGATAATGGTGATTTCTTAACATATGAAGAATTAAGTAAAGAACTTCCTAAGTATGTTAAGGATATGGGATATACTCATGTTGAGATAATGCCAATAGTAGAACATCCATTGGATGCATCATGGGGATATCAAGGAACTGGATATTATTCTCCTACAACAAGATATGGAAAGTTAGAAGATGTTAAGAAGCTAATAGATGCTTTTCATAATGAAGATATTGGAGTTATTTTTGATTGGGTACCAGGACATTTTTGTAAAGATGCACATGGTTTATATAAGTTTGATGGTTCACCAACATATGAATATCAAGAAGAGTGGAGAGCTGAAAATGCAGGCTGGGGTACATGCAATTTTGATTTAGGAAGACCAGAAGTAAAGAGCTATTTAATCTCAAATGCTTTATATTGGCTTAGAGAATTCCATGTTGATGGCTTGAGAGTAGATGCTGTATCTAGTATTTTATATCTTGATTATGACAAGCAGGATGGTCAATGGGTTCCAAATAAATATGGTGGTAATGGAAACTTAGAAGGAATGCAATTTTTAAAAGAATTAAATACAGCTGTTTTAACTGAATTCCCATCAGCATTGATGATTGCTGAAGAATCTACAGCATGGCCTAATATAAGTAAACCACCTAAGGATGATGGTTTAGGATTTAACTTTAAATGGGATATGGGATGGATGAATGATGTGCTTGAATATGTTCAAGTAGATCCTTTGTATAGAAGAAGTTTTCATAGAAATATTACATTCTCTATGATGTATAACTATTCTGAGAATTTCATACTTCCATTGTCTCATGATGAAGTGGTTCATGGAAAGAAATCATTATTAAATAAGATGTGGGGAGATAAATGGAATAAGTTTGCAGGAGTAAGGGTATTTGCATCTTATATGATGGCTCATCCAGGTAAGAAGTTATTATTTATGGGATCTGAATTTGCTCAATTTATTGAATGGAGAGAGTATGAAGGTCTTGAGTGGATATCTATGGAAGATGATAAGTGTTATAAACAGACACAAGTATTCTTTAAAGATTTAAATAATTTGTATAAAAATAATAAGGCTTTTTGGCAACTTGACTATGATGTTAATGGATTTTCTTGGATAGATGCTGAAAATAATGATCAAAGTATTTTAGTATTTATGAGAAAGAGTAGAGATAAAGAAGATACATTGATTTTTATAATAAACTTTAAATCTGATGTATATTACGATTATAAGATTGGAGTTCCTTATTTGGGAAGTTATGAAGAAGTATTTAACAGTGATGATGTTAAGTATGGTGGTTCTGGTCAAATATTAGGCGAAACAATATATGCTGTTGATGAGCCATTCCACAATCAAAAATATTCAGTGAAAATTAAAGTACCACCAATGGCTGCCCTAGTATTAAAAGTAAAAGATATTGAAACACCAGAAAAGATTTCTGATATTAATATTACAGCTGACAATAAAAAGACTATAAGAAATTAGCTGGAGGCGAGTAGAATATGAAGGTTTTATTTGTTGCATCAGAAGCAGCACCATTAATAAAAAGTGGTGGATTAGGCGACGTTGCTGGAGCTTTACCTAAAGAACTTGTAAGAAAGGGAATTGATGCTAGAGTTGTTATACCTAAATATAAAGGGGTAAACTGGAAACTAAAAGATAAATTAAATTTTAATAGATGGTTTATGATAAATGTTAGTTGGAGAACTAGATATGTTGGAGTATTTGAATATAAATATGAAGGAGTAA
Source organism: Clostridium sp. (assembly GCA_015058375.1). Lineage (GTDB taxonomy): Bacteria > Bacillota > Clostridia > Clostridiales > Clostridiaceae > Clostridium. Next base: position 8,422 of record SVCK01000168.1, on the reverse strand, counting down.
CGTATTATTTAATAGATAATGAAGCTTACTTCAATCGTGATGGATTATATGGATATTTTGATGATGGAGAAAGATTTGCATATTTTGATAGAGCAGTACTTGAAATGTTAAAGCAAATTGATTGGCAACCTGATATTATTCATTGTAATGATTGGCAGACTGGTATGATACCAGTTATGTTAAGGTTAGAATATGCTCGAAAAGATTTATTCTATGCAGGAATTAGAACGGTATATTCTATTCATAATATATTATTTCAAGGATGTTATGACAAAGAAATACTTCCTGAACTTTTTGGATATGATTATGAACCATATAGAAATAAAAGTCTTGAGTTTGATCATGGTGTAAGTTTTATGAAAGGTGGAATTAATTATTCAGATTTAATTAGTACTGTAAGTAATAGTTATGCTGAAGAAATAAAAACACCTGAATATGGAGAAAGACTTGATGGACTTTTAAGGTGCAGAGCAAATTCATTAAGAGGTATAGTAAATGGTATAGATTATGATGAGTTTAATCCTAAAAATGATCCATATATATATAAGCAATTTGATGTTTCAACATTAAAAGATAAATTAACAAATAAAGAGGAACTTCAGAAAGAATTAGGTTTATATCAAAGCAGGACTACTCCTATGATAGGGATGGTTACACGATTAACAAGTCAAAAAGGAATTGATTTAATAGTTAACATTGCTGATAGATTATTACAGCAGGATGTTCAACTTGTAATTTTAGGTACTGGAGATAAGCATTTTGAAGATCACTTTAAATGGTTAGATTATAGATATGGAAACAAGGTATCAGCAAATATTAAATTTGATAATGCGTTGGCACATAAGATTTATGCTGCTTCAGATATGTTTTTGATGCCATCATTATTTGAACCATGTGGTCTAGGTCAGCTTATAGCTTTAAGATATGGAAGCATACCGATAGTAAGAGAAACAGGTGGATTACGAGATACTGTTCAAGCTTATAATCAATTTGATGAAACTGGTAATGGTTTCAGTTTCGCAAATTTTAATGCTGATGAAATGTTAAATATAATTCAGTATGCAATTGGAATTTATTATGATAAGAGACAATGGAATAAGATAATAAGACATGCTATGAATTCTGATAATAGTTGGAGTAGATCTGCTGATGCATATTTAAATATGTACAACGAACTAAGTTATAGATAGAAAGTTGTAAACAATAAGGGAGGAAGCTAAATGATATCAGTAGATAAAAAAGAATTCAAAAAAGCATATGTAAATAAGTTTTTGGAGTTACATGGTACAGATTTAAGAGAAGGAAGCAATTTGCAGAAGTATGAAGCTTTAGCAGGTTTAATAAGAGACTATGTATCAAGAACATGGTTAAGAACTAATAAAAAGAATAATAAAAGTGGACAGAAACAAGTTTTCTATTTTTCTATGGAATTTTTACTTGGAAGATTGTTAGGAGATGCGCTTCTTAATTTAGGAATAAGAGATGTATGTAAGGAAGCGTTAAAGGAACTAAATATTGATTTAGATGAATTGGAAAATTTCGAGCATGACCAAGGATTAGGAAATGGTGGACTTGGAAGATTAGCAGCGTGTTTTTTGGATTCTATGGCATCACTAAATATACCAGGTAATGGTTGTGGTATAAGATATAAATATGGATTTTTCGAACAAAAGATTGTGGAAGGCAAACAAGTTGAAGTATCAGATGATTGGCTAAAAGAGGGTAATGCTTGGGAGACTAGAAAGGCTAATAAGGCTGAAATTGTAAAGTTTGGAGGAGAAGTAAAAGTAGATTATATAAATAATAATTTAACTTTTACACATGTGAATTATGAACCAGTTTTAGCTGTTCCTTATGATACTCCTATAGTAGGATATAAAAATGATGTTGTTAATACATTGAGATTATGGAGTGCTGAAGCTGTTTCAAATGAATTTGATTTTTCATCTTTTAGTAGAGGTGATTTTTTACAAGCAATTGAATACAAAAATTCAGTTGAGTCAATTTCACAAGTATTATATCCTGAAGATTCATTTTATAAAGGTAAAATTCTTAGATTAAAACAAGAATATTTCTTTGTATCAGCAGGTGTTCAAAGTATAGTAAGGCATTTTAAAAAGCATGGTGGTAGAATAGATGAATTAGATGAAAAGATAGCAATTCATATAAATGATACTCATCCAACGCTTGCAATACCAGAACTTATGAGGATACTAGTAGATGAAGAAGATCTTCCATGGGATGTTGCTTGGAGAGTAACAACAAATACTGTATCTTATACAAATCATACGATTTTGGCTGAAGCTTTAGAAAAATGGCCTATAGATATGTTTAAATCATTACTTCCAAGAATTTATATGATTGTTGAAGAGATAAATAGAAGATATTGTGAAGAATTATGGAATAAGTTCCAAGGTCAATGGCAAAAGATATCTGATATGTCTATATTAGCAAACGGACAAGTTAGAATGGCACATTTAGCTATTGTAGGAAGTCATAGTGTTAATGGAGTTGCTAAGCTTCATACAGAGATTTTAAAGAAAAAAGAAATGAGTAATTTTTATTATTTATATCCTAATAAATTCAATAATAAAACAAATGGTATAACTCATAGAAGATGGCTTTTAAAAATTAATCCAGAATTAACTGGTTTGTTAAAAGATACTATAGGGACAAGTTTTATTAAACATCCTATTGATTTATGTAATTTTGAAAAGTATTTAGATGATAAAAATGTATTAGAGAATTTGGGTCAGATTAAGCATAGAAATAAAGAAAAGTTAGCAAAGATTATATTAGATAGACAGGGAATTAAGGTGAATCCAAATTCAATTTTTGATGTGCAAGTAAAGAGGATACATGCATATAAGAGACAATTATTGAATTGTTTGAGAATAATAGACCTTCATAAATTATTAATTGAAAATCCTGATTTGGATATTGAGCCAAGAACATTTATATTTGGAGGAAAAGCAGCACCAGGATATTATTTAGCAAAAAGTACAATTGAATTAATTAATTCTGTTGCTAATACTGTAAATAATGATCCTAGAATAAAGGATAAGATTAAAGTAGTGTTTATGGAAAATTATAATGTTTCTTTAGCAGAAAAAATTATTCCAGCAGCTGATATAAGTGAACAGATTTCTACAACTACAAAAGAAGCTTCTGGTACTTCAAATATGAAGTTTATGATGAATGGAGCTGTAACAGTTGCAACTCTTGATGGAGCTAATATAGAAATAAGAGATGAAGTTACAGACGATAATATGGTAATATTTGGATTGACTGCTGATGAAGTTTTAAATTATTACAATAATGGAGGATATAGTTCAGCAGCAATATATAATAATGATTTGAGAATAAAACGAGCTGTAGATAGTCTATTAGATGGTAGCTACAATTCTGATAAAGATAGATTTAGAAGTATTTATGATAGTTTGATTCAACTTAATGATGAATTCTTTGTATTAAAAGATTTCCATTCTTATTTAAATGCACATGATAAAGTAAATATGTTGTATAGAGATAAGTTGAATTGGCAAAAGATGTGTGGAGTAAATATAGCACATTCAGGAATATTTTCTTCAGATAGAACAATAGAGCAATATGCTACTGGTATTTGGGGCTCAGAAGTAATTTATAAAAATCTGTAGGGAGAGTGAAGTGATATGGAAAGTTTAAATATAATTCATGATTCTCAAGATATGCAATATAGAACACCTTTTGGAGCAGTAGCTTCTGGAGAAAAAGTTAAGTTGAGTATTGATGTTGATAAAGATATGGAAGTATCACTTCAACTTATAAATAAAGATGGGTCTACTAAAAGCATAAGAATGAGTAAGGAATATTTAAATGAAAAATTTTTTAGATATAATGCAGAGATAGATACATCAGGTTATAAGGGATTGTTAGGATATTATTTCACTATATGTAATGGATATGAGTGTATTCATTATGGAAATAATTATGATGGATTAGGAGGAATAGGAGATACTTATAACTTTAATCCTAATCCTTATCAAATTACAGTGTATAAACCAAACTGTATTCCCAATTGGTATAAAGAAGGAATAATTTATCAGATTTTTGTTGATAGATTTTATAATGGGAATGAAGATGGCACTGTATTAAATCCTAAAAAAAATTCTTTCATTTATGGTGATTGGAGTGATACTCCAATGTATATAAAAGATAATTCAGGAAGAATTGTAAGATGGGATTTTTTTGGAGGAAACTTAAGCGGAGTAATAAAAAAACTTGATTATTTAAAGTCTTTAGGAGTAAGTATAATCTATTTAAATCCAATTTTTAAGTCTTCAAGCTGTCATAAGTATGATACTGCAGATTACGAAGAGATAGATGAGATGTTCGGTACAACGAAGATTTTTACAGAGTTATGTGAAGAAGCTGCTAAAAAAGGGATAAGAATAATATTGGATGGAGTATTTAGTCATACTGGTGCAGATAGTAAATATTTTAATAAGTTTAATAACTATAGTGAATTAGGGGCATATCAGTCAAAAGAGTCTAAATATTATAAGTGGTTCAATTTTAGTGATTATCCTAATAAGTATGAGTGCTGGTGGGGAATTGATAATCAGCCTAATGTAAATGAGTTAGAACCTTCTTATGTTGAATATATGGTAAAGGGTGAAAATTCAATAATTAAGAAGTGGATGCAAGCAGGAGCAAGTGGATGGAGACTTGATGTGGCTGATGAACTTCCAGATGAATTTATAAAAATGATTAGAGCAAAAATGAAAGAAGTTAAAAAAGATAGTGTGTTAATAGGTGAAGTTTGGGAAGATGCATCTAATAAAGTAAGTTATTCAAAAAAGAGACAATATCTTTATGGAGAAGAATTAGATTCTGTTACTAATTATCCTTTTAGAGAAGTTTTAATTGATTTTGTAAAAGGTAATATAAAGTCAGATAAAGTTAAGAGAAAATTAATGTCTCTTTATGAAAATTATCCAAGAGAAAATTTTTATGCTTGTATGAATGTGCTTGGAACTCATGATACAGAAAGAATTTTATCTATGCTTGATAATAAAGTTTACTTAATGAAATTGATAGTAGGATTACAGATGACATTCCCAGGAGTACCTATCATATACTATGGTGATGAAGTAGGGGTAGAAGGTGGAAAAGATCCTGATAATAGGAGAGCATATCCTTGGGGTAGAGAAAATAAAGAAATATTAAATTTATATAAATTATTTATAGGTATAAGAAATAAAGAAGAGGCATTAAAAAAAGGAAGTTTAAAGTTTTATGATACAGATCTAGATGTATGTGTTTATGAAAGGCAGTTTAATAATGAAAAAATTATAATTGCAGCAAATACGTCAAGAGAAGAAAAGACATTAAACAATATAATATTGCAAGGAAAATATATTGATTTATTAAATGGTAGTAAAGAATTGGGTGAATTTAATAAAGATAATGTTTTATCACTTAAAGGATTTGAAATTAGAATTTTAAAAAAATATATATAAAAGAGTATATAAAGTAGAGAAATGAGGGGGAGTAATTAAATGGTAAAAAACGAAATTGTAGCTATGATATTAGCAGGTGGTCAAGGGTCAAGATTAGGTGTATTAACCAAAAAGTTGGCAAAACCAGCAGTACCTTTTGGAGGAAAATATAGAATTATTGATTTCCCATTAAGTAATTGCTCAAATTCAGGAATACACACAGTAGGTGTTTTGACACAATATAAACCATTAGAATTAAATGCGCATATAGGAATTGGAGAACCATGGGATTTAGATAGAAAAAATGGTGGTGTAAGAATATTACCTCCATATCAAGAAGAAAAAGGTGGTAAGTGGTATAAAGGAACAGCAGATGCTATTTATCAAAATATAGAATTTATTGATGGAGCTGATCCAGAATATGTTTTAGTGTTATCAGGTGACCATATATATAAAATGGATTATACTGAAATGCTTAATTTTCATAAGGAAAATAATGCAGAAGCAACAATTGCTGTAATAGAAGTTCCAAAAAAAGAAGCGAGTAGATTTGGAATAATGAATACTAATGATGATTTATCAATTTATGAATTTGAAGAAAAACCTAAGAATCCTAAAAGTAATTTAGCTTCAATGGGAATTTACATTTTTAATTGGAAAACTTTAAAGAAATATTTAAAACAAGATGAAGCAAATAAAGAATCTAGCAATGATTTTGGAAAAGATATTATTCCAAGCATGCTTGATGATGGTAACAAAATGATGGCATATCCTTTTAAAGGTTATTGGAAAGATGTTGGAACTATAGATAGTTTGTGGCAGGCTAATATGGATTTACTTAAGGAAAATAATGAATTGAATCTTCATGATGAAGAGTGGAAAATATATTCTGTAAATCCGGTAAGACCAGCACAATATATAGGCGAAGGTGGAGTTGTAAAGAACTCATTAATAGTTGAAGGCTGTATTGTAAATGGATGTGTTGAAAATTCAGTATTATTTCAAGGAGTACAAGTAGGAAAGAATACAGTTATAAGAGATTCAGTAATTATGACTAATGCAAAAATTGGAGACAATGTAGTTATAGAAAAAGCAATAGTTGGCTCTAATGCAATAATAAGAAAAGATTGTAAAATAGATTTAGATGGTGAAATAGCTGTAGTTGCTTCGAAAGAAGAAGTTAAAATGGGAACAGTTATCGAAAATAATAAAGCTGTATAAAAGTGTAGGAGGAGAAAAATGAATAATTGTGTTGGTTTAATTAATCTGGATGCAAATGAAGGAAAAATGGGAGAAGTAGTAGTTAATAGAACATTAGCATCAGTACCTATAGCAGCAAGATATAGGATTATTGATTTTGTTTTATCTAACATGACTAATTCAGGAATAGATTGTATTGGAATATTTACAAAGAATAAGTCAAGATCATTAATTGATCATTTAACTAATGGTAAGCCTTGGGACTTAAACAGAAAAAAAGATGGGTTAAGAGTATTTAATTTTAGTGAATATGATCCATGTTATGAAGATGTTCATACTTTTGCTGAAAATATTGAATTTTTAAAATTTAGTAGAAAAGAATATGTTTTGTTAGCACCTGCCAATATGATTTGTAATATAGATTATGAAAATATTATAGAAGAACACAAAGAGAGTGGTAGAGATGTTACAATTGTGTACAAGCATTTGAAACAATCAAAGAGTTCATTTGATGATTGTAATGTTTTAAATATAGATGATGCAGGAAGAGTAATAAGCATTGGGGAAAATATTGAAAATAGTGAAAATGTAAATATCAATATGCAAATGTATGTTATAGAAACTAGTAAGTTTATTGATATTGTTAATGAATGTATAAAGAGTGGATTATATAGAAAAGTAAAAGATTATATAAGAGGAAATTTAGATAAATTAAATGTTGGAACTTATGAATTTAAAGGACATCTAGCATGTATTAGTTCATTAAAAGCTTTATATGATGCTAATTTATCATTCTTAAATAGAAAGATTAGTAAAGAAATATTTAGTGAAGATAGACCGATATATACTAAAATTAAGGATGAGGCACCAACTCATTATACAAATTCAAGTAAAGTAGTTAATTCTATTATTGCAAATGGATGCTATATTAAAGGAGAAGTTGAGAATTGCGTAATAGGAAGAAGAGTATATATTGGAGAAGGGGTTAAATTAAAGAATTGTGTAATTATGCAAAACAGCGTTATTGGAGATTATTCAATTCTAGATAATGTTATAGCTGATAAGGGAACAGAAATTAAAAATAATGAAAAACTTATAGGTTCTCAAATGTATCCATTATTTATTAAAAAACAAAAATAATAATTATAATTTTAAAAAGGTGTATAAAAAACTTTCCCAATAAAAAATCGCTGTAGGCATTAAGCTTACAGCGATTTTTTGAAAAATTAATTTATAAAACAAACTAAATCTTATCAATTATAGGATGAAATTTGGTTGGTTGCATAATTGTTATATTAATTTCAAGAAACTCAAACTTTATTTCTGTAAATAAAGAATTTTCAGATAAATAAAAAAAACTCACCCTAGAATGTCGCTATAAGTTAAAGCTTAAAATTTGAAGAAAAATGACGAAAATATATGAATTTAATCTAATATATGCATTATATATTGTTTTTAATTATAAAATAAAGTGATAAGATAAAACACGTCGCTGATGCGTACAAGAAAAAACAATAAAACAATTTATTTTAAGAAAAGGAAAATAAATTGAAAAAAGTTGTTGACACTGTTCGAATGAAGTGATAATATAAGGGAGTCGCTTGAGGGCGACAAGATAAATTGGTCTTTGAAAATTGAACAGATATAGATAAGTTAAAAACCAGCAATTCTTTTATAAGTAAGTTTTTAGAGCATTAGATTAAACTTTTTATTGAGAGTTTGATCCTGGCTCAGGACGAACG
>SVCK01000167.1 GCA_015058375.1 Clostridium sp. | reverse complement strand
TGTAATCAAAATTGGTATTATTTTTTCTTGTCATAAAAATTCCTCCTTAAAACCATAAGAATATTATTCCAAATATACCAACTGAATATACAAAAAAGACAGTAGGTAGATTTGGATTTACACAAATCTACTTACTGTCCCGTTTTTTCTGTAAATAGCTTTCTATGATAAATTAATTAAAAGGTATGAGGTATGAGATTTTCCTCATACCTTTATATTAGTAAATATGCTAAACTGACGGATTAACCTTATTCTTCAATCCATTTAGTCCATACTTCTGGTTTATATCCAGCCGTAGCCTTCTTACCATTTCTAACAATTGGTGTTATTATTAAACTTTGATCCTTTAAAAGTATCTCTTCCTTCACTTCTACACTTCTAACATTAGAAAGATTTGATTTTGAAAAATTTTTAGCCTTAGTATTTATAAGGTCATTTATTCCTACTGCACATCTTACTGAATTTAATTCTCCTTTGCTCATACCCTTTTCTTTCATATCTATCAACTGATATTTAATTCTTCTCTCTTTAAAAAATCTTTCAGCTTTTTTCGTATCAAAACATTTTTTACTTCCAAAAATTTGTATATTCATCTCTATTCCTCCTAAATAATTTCTAGTAAATCTAAAGGTTCTTTTATCATATAATCTGGATTTACTTTTTTAAGTTCATCTAATTCTATTTGAGTATACTCTACTCCACAACTAAAACAACCTGCACTTTTGCCACATAATAAGTCATAAGGACTATCCCCTACCATCATAACTTCTTCTGGTTTTAAATTTAACATTTCACAAGCTTTTAATGCAGGCTCTGCTTCTGGTTTATGATTCTTAGTATCTTCTGGCGTAATTACAACATCCATAAATTTTAATATATCTGAAATTATAAGTCCTTTCATTGCTACATTTCTTTTTTTAGAAGTAACAACACCACATTTAATTTTTCTTTCTTTTAATTTTCCAAGCATTTCTGGTATATTATCAAATGCTCTGCACATAGAATCATGATGATAAAGATTATATTTTCTGTACACTTTAATCATATTATCAATCGTAGCTTTATCATCAGTATAACTTTTTAATGATACCTCTAGAGGCTTTCCATATAACAGTGTTATTTCATTCTTATCAGGTTCTATATTCAGAACCTCTCTAAACATATGTATAAAAGATTTATATATAAGTTCATTTGTATTTAACAAAGTGCCATCTAAATCAAATAAAATTCCTTTTACCAAACTCACCACTCCTAACTTTTAATCTTATTATTGAATATTTTTTTATACTTGTTTTATATTATTAATGCTTATATAATTTAAAATGGTTTTTTGTTCTTAGATAAATCATATAATAATATATTTATATTTTCTAACTATGTTTTAAAAAAATAATAATTATCCGTTATCTTTAAAGGAGGTAGATTAACATTAATACTCGCGACTACAAATTTGATAACCTTAAAGCATTGTTAATTATATGTGTTATTATTGGTAATTCTTTAGAATATGCCAATCCAACAATATTAAATGTACATTATTTTATTTTAGTATTATATATTTTTCACATGCCTATGTTTACTTTTATTTCTGGATATTTTAATAATAAAAGTAGCAGAACTACTCAAAAAAAAGTTGTAGATACATTAAAAATTTATATTTTAGCTCAAATATTTTATTTTGCTTTAAACAAAATGCTTGGAGATAAAAATATAAAACTTCAGCTATTTACAACTCAATGGACTATGTGGTATTTTTTATCATTAACATGCTTTTATATTATATCAGATTATATTAAAGATAAGAAAAAGTGGTTTATATTTTCTATACTTACTGCTATATATATCGGCTTTGACAATAGTGTAGGATCTTATGGAAGTATTTCAAGAACATTCTTCTTTCTTCCATTCTTCATTTCTGGAATGAGTTTTAAAAATACATACATGGAAATAATAAGAAAATACAAGTATATCATTGTTAGTATATCAATAATATGTTTGGGATTCCTATACATGATTTCGGAAAATACTCCAGTAGAACTTCTATTTGAATATAGCAAATATACTTCTGAATTCGATACTGCTATTTTCCCTATGTTTATAAGAATATTCCATTATATTAGCGGTTTTTTTGTATCATCAATAATTCTAATTTTAATGCCAAAACGAAAAACTATTATTTCCTTTATTGGACAAAATTCTATAGCAATGTACCTTACACACGCAGCTGTTATTAGAATATTAAGTAAATATAATATTATTTTATATTCAACAACTTTTAATATAATACTTTCTGAAATAATAATATTAGCCGTATGTATTACAATAACAATATTCTACGATAGAATAAAAATGTCATTGCAAAATAGAGCAATCTATTACAAATAATTTATAAACAGTAAGTAAATTTTAATTTTCACAAATCTACTTACTGTCTATAAAGTTTATATATTTCTCCTTATCAACAACCACATTAATATATCTATTAAAGTAATTAATTAACATTTCAGTCATCTCAACTTGAATTTCTTTAATCACTTCACATTTTGTATAAAATTCATATCCACCTGCGCCGCTTGCTCTATAGTTACTCATTACCAAAGTAAATTCCTCTTCATCCTTTACATCTATTCCTTTAAATCTCACATAATCTAGTGTGATTTTATTACACTCTTTATTTAATTTATAGCCATACTGTATATTACTAAAATAATCATAATTATAATGTTTTGCCTTAGGCTTTAAAAATTCATCTGATACAACTACATTTTCTCCATCACATGAAAAATATTCACAGCATCTATTTAATGCCATCTTTAAGACTTCTCCTGTAACTTTTAAAACCTTTAAAGTATTTGGATATACATAAGTAGAAACTATATCTCTAACTGTTACATCCTTATTAAATCCCTTTATAGAATTAGCAATAGATGTACATGATATATCAGCATTACTTATTTCTAATTGTACCATATTAATAAAGTTAGCTAAATGCGAACCTTCCATAGCCATATCAATATGAGCTTTGGGTTTTAAATCTATATCTAAATGTCCTACAACACTATCAAGCCATTTTTCAACCTTTTCTTGTATTGGCATAAGTTCGTCATAAATATCAATGCTTGAATTAATTTCTGGAACTACAAGCTTTGAATCTATCTTAATTATTCTTTCATCATACTCTAAATTCAATTCAGCATATTTTTGTCCATTTTTCGGAGTTTGTACAATATAAGTGCCATATAAATTTTCTCCTTGTATTTCCATATGTTGATGCCCTGTAAGAAGAATGTCAAAATCCAATTCTTTACACATCTTATAAGCAAGATTCTCCTTAGTATTACTCAAAGATTTATGAGATTTCAAATCTTTTTCAAACCCACCATGATAAACTCCAACTAGAATATCAACTTTCTTCTTAACTTCTTCACACACTCTCTTAACATTCAAGAAAGTATCCCCTATAAAAAAGTTCTTTAAATTTTCAGGTTGTTCCCATAACTTAATAAAATCAGTTGTCACTCCAACTATAGCTACTTTTAAACCATTTTTCATAGTCTTTATAGCATATTCTTTTATATTAATACTTCCTGTCTTATCTTTTACATTAGCGCATATACATTCAGCATTTATATTTTCTAAATAACTCTTCAAATTATTAAACCCATAATTGAAATCATGATTTCCTAAAGTTACAAAATCATATTTCCCAGCATTTATAACTTTAGATATAGGATGAATATTAAATTCCTTATTAGATAAAAAAGTTGTAAAAGGCGATCCTTGAATTGTATCTCCCCCATCGATTATTAATGTATTTTCGTCCTTAGTAAACGAATTTATTACATTTAACATTCCTATTGGTTTCTTTTCATTGTTTGTATAATCTGTTGGATAAACAAAACCATGCATATCCGAAGTAAAATATATCTTTAACTTCTTCATGTTAAATCCCCCTAATTTAGAAACATTAATTATAAAATTTCTTTACACATTTTTCTACATCATCTAAAGCTTTTAAATATACATATACTAAAACATTAAAAAGTGGATAATGATAAAAATCGTCATCCACTCTTTATATTACTTATTCAATAACTTCTTTTTTATATTCTTCATAAATTCTTCCTTTTCGCTAATCCATGGCATTGACCCCGATTTTTCAAGCCATATTATCTGTTTATCTGGTGCATTTAAAACACTAAAATACTCATTTAACAACTCAGAAGATGATAAATAATCTCTATTTCCTTGCAAAAAATATACTGGAACCTTAAGTTCTCTTGCTGAACTTATAAGATCAACATCATAATAACTTTTGAAAATCTTATCATAAATTTTCTTTTCAGCAAAAATCTTATTATACTTATCTAACAGTCCATATTCAGAGGAAAATATATCATTTAATGAATTATAACCATTTCCATCAATTTTTTTATCCTCATTCTCTTTCATTTTTAAGTAATCATAATAAATCTTTTGCTTTTTATACATATTTTTATCATAACCTGGTTCACCTTGAGCCTTTAATTTTCTTAAAGTTGCCTCATCTTCTATGCCTTCAGCTATTTCAACAGCTCTATTATATCTATACTCTTCATTTCTTTTAACAGATACAACACTGCTTGTCCCAATAAATCCTTCATATAAATTAGGACTATTTTTAATCATTAATATTCCCAAAGTGCTTCCAAAAGAATTTCCAAAAACATATATTTTTTGTTTATTAAACTTCTGACATAAATACTTAGTAAGCTCTATACCATCTGAAACATAATTATCAATTGTTAATTCATCTACAGACTTAGCAGATTTTCCAGTACCTAATTCATCCCAATTTACTATTACAAAATCATCTTGCAAAGCTTCTAATGACTTATTAAACCTTGCCATCTCAGATTTTCCTGGGCCATCACCTATTACTAGTAAAACAGGATTACTTTTATCTATTCCTTTAAAGCTTATCCACTGCTCATTTCCATTAAGTTCTATCTTTTCTAAGTCAGAAATACTTGTTGGAATAATATCATTATATTCATTACATAAAGGTTTAATATATGCGTTTTTTTGTGAATAATATGTATATCCCGCTAATAGCATTATACTAATTAATGCTGCAATAATAGATTTTTTTCTATAATGCACCAATCTTCTTGCATATTTCTTTCTATTAACTTTAAATGAAAATATATACCCACATAAAAGTACTACTAATAAGAAAGTAATTAATACTGAAGCTAACAAAATAAATGTAATTCCAGTTCCTATCACTTCTGTTGCCATACTCTTCTTTAATATAGGTCTTAACAAAAATTGATACATCGAAAATATTAAAATTACAACAAAAAGAAGTAAAAGGAATTCTCTATTCTTTCTCTTCAATTTTTTTTTCATTTTTTCTCAACCCCTGATAATTATTTTTACACTTATTACTTTATTATACAATATTTACTCGTTAGTTGAATAGTCTTTCTATTTTAAATCAATATTTTTTATTATGTAATGCAAAAAAACTTAAAAAGGAGAAGAGAAATTTAATAATTAAAAATAGCCTACTTCTATTTTTAATAAATTTCTCTTCTCCTTCTTGTACGAAATTTAATGTTTTGTCCAGTTTCATTTCTAAACTTATTTATCCAATAAGAACAAATGATTAGTCTAAAAGGAATTACATTTAATTCTATTAATGTTTTTTTTCTAAAGAAATCATTTAAATATTTAACATTATGTTTCTTTATTATTTTTATATTTATAAAATTCATTAATTGTCACTCCACACACCTTCTCCAAAAGTACTTATAAATTCTGTAAGTTCCTGAGCCATTTCTGACTGTTGCAAAATTGATAAATCTTTTGATGGACCAATACCATTTCTTAAAAATTTGTATCTTACTACTTTTGAATCATTTAATTCTTTTTGAACTTCATCCATTATATTGTCAATTATTATATCATGTTCCATTATCGATGTTATAAGAATGAATAAAGCTTTAGGATATTTACCTCTTAACTTTTTAATTATCTCCTTAAGCTTATCTTTACACTTATTTCTTATATCCATACCGGAATTTATAAACTTATTCAAATTTAAATTTTTATGTCCCAATTCCATTATAACAACATGCGGTATATACTTTGAAAAATCCCACTCTGTACATTTACCTAATTTAGGATTATATCTTAACTTATCAAAAATATCTTCTAATGCCCAAGTCACCTCTCCTTTATTCTTGTCTAAACCTCTTAATAAATTCAAGCCACTCTGTGCATTATTATTCACTTGTGCACTCAAAAATTGAGCTAACATTACAGGAAATGAAAAGCCTGCATTTGTAAAGCACTCTTCTGAAGCTCTTAATTTTTTATAATTTCTAGTGCTATCAATTTCACAATGCTGTCCAACTGCTATAGAATCACCAAAACATTCTATTTTTCTATTTTTGCAGTAATTATCAGGACTAATTGCATTACATCCTTTATCTAAAACCAATCCATAAAAGTCAAAATAATGACATCCATCTTGTCTCTTAAATATAATTAATTCATGCTCTTGGTCTTTAAGGCCACTCATAATATTAATTACTAGCCTCTTATTATTTTTAGTAATTAATACTTTTCCACAAATTTTTCGATCTAAGATATATCCAATATAATTTTCTTCATCTAAACTTTTATTTTTTATTGCTATCTTAACACTTGTTCCTTGAAATTTTACTGTCATCATACTACCAGCATAAATGAAAGTAGGTGCCTTCTTGTCTGTAAAATCAATCCTCCCCATATATTTGAAACATTCATTATCAGCTTCAATAAAATTATATTTACTCCTATCAATACTTAATAAATACATTTCTTCTCTCCAAATTCAATTATTAATCTTTAGTTAAAAACATTAATTGTTAACGTTTCCTTTTTGTGGTTCATTTTATATAATTTCCTCTTACACCACATACTATTATACTTCATATGTTATATTTCCACAATTATAATGTTTACATTTTTTATATATAATTACATTTATTTTATATTATACACATCATGCTTAAGTATACTGTAAATATTATCAGCATATAAAACTCCATTTAATTCATGATGTTCTCTTAAACATCCATCCAAATGAAATCCACATGATTTTAGAAGATTATTAGATTGCTTATTAAAACTTGCTGTCTGAGCCATTATCTTATTTATTTTTACTTCTTCAAAAAGAAATTTATCAAATAACTTTATAGCTTCTTTCATATATCCTTTATTTCTAAACTCTTTAATAAGATAATATCCAATTTCTAATGATCTGTTTCTAGGATTATAATCAAAAATTGATATATGTCCCAAAACATTCCTTTTTTCCTTATCATATACTCCCAAAATACAGGTATTATTAGAATTCAGTAATTCTTTATATACATTGACTCTTTTTTCATAATTAACTTTATGTACAGGCCTACAAGTAAACTTTTCAAATCCTTCTTCACTTGCACTCATCTTAACTTTAACTAATTCATCAACTTCTATGCTATCAAGCATTATCTTTTGCCCTTCAAAAGGTAATCTTTTACCAATTAAATCTTTTACTTTATCCAAAATAACCCCCCCTTAATTATTCATTGTAACACAATTACATATTATAATATAATATAGCATCTCATTTATACCTTTATTTTTATAATTTTATTAATATATATCCATTTATCGTATAGATATTTTATTTGCATTCTTGTATAATACACTTATATCTGGGTATAAAAGGAGGTTTTTAAATGAAAAAGACATTTATTACATTATTACTTTCTACTAGTTTATTATTTCTTGTAAGTTGCGATTCTAATGCTAATAAACAATCTACTAATTCTTTAGCTAATCAAACCGAAGCAACTGATGAAAAAGATAATATAACTGAAAAAGAATCTAAAAATGATGACAATAATCAAACAGATAAAAAAACTGCATCTAACGAATCTGAAAATGATACAGTAAAAAATGATGAAAAAGTAAATATAACAATATTTATTCCAAATGATACTGCAGATGGATTAAACGAGAAGAATGTTACTATTAATCATTTAACTGCATATAGCATAATAAATGCTTTAGCTGACAACAACATAGTTCCAAAAGGTACTAAAGCAATTAATTTTGAAATTAAAAATAGCATAGGATACTTAGATGTATCTTCTTCGATATATAACTTACAATCTGGTTCTTCAGCCGAAACTTTAATGTTAGATGCTATCAAACAAACTTTCTTAAAAGCATTTAATATACAAAAAGTAAAATTAACTGTTGATGGCAATACATATTCAGGAGGACATATTAACTTAGGAAAAAACGACTATTTATAATTTACAAAAATGTAATATAAATTAAGGGAAAGTTTCAAAAAACTTTCCCTTAAAAAATATAAAACGCCAAAAATTCTGTTTTTAAAAAAACTATAACCATTTTGGTGGTATCTCACCTTTTTTTGTATAAATGCATAATATATATCATAAAGGAAAAAGATACGTTTCCTCTTTGATAATTTTTTATAATTAGTTCTTTTTTAATATGTAGCATAAAAATCTTTTTCAAATTCGTTCTGTTCTATATGATTCTGATAATGTAAAAATTCCTGTCCCCTAAATGCTACAAACTTAAAAATCTTATCTTTTCCTTTACATCACAACAACTACCACAAAAACTTCTATTAGTTCAATATCATACATTAAAGAATCATTTTTCACCAAACTCATTTCTAATACCTTCAAACCAGACAAAATTAATAATTACTTTTAGCTAATACAGAACGATATGAATGGATATGGAAGCCTATTTTTTTAATAAGCTTCCTTTCCCATTTATAAAAACGTTAATTAATTTACATAATAAAACTAGAGCAACAAATCATATTTTAATTAATCAAGGAGGATAAAATGAAATTATTTAGAGAAACTATTATTATTTTCGGAATTTATTTAATAGGAGATTTCATTTCTAAAGTCTGTAATTTACCTATCCCAGGCAACATTTTAGGAATGATAATTCTATTAATTCTATTATGCTCAAAAGTAATTAAAATTTCGCAAATAGAAAATATATCAAACTTTCTTTTAGATCACCTTGCATTTTTCTTTATTCCTGCTGGAGCTGAACTTATGAATTCTTTTGGAATTATTAAAGACACATGGATAAAGCTTATAATAGTGTGTATAATAACTACTGCTATTGTTATTGCTAGTACAGGATTAATAGTTCAATTTGTTTCAATGAAAATACGTAAAGATAAGGAGGCGTAGAATACATTGGATATTTTAAGCAATAATATACTTTTTGGTATTGTTCTTTCACTAATAGCATTTGAAGTAGGATTATACATATATAAAAAGTCAAAAATTCCATTTTTTAATCCACTTCTAATAGCTATAACTTTAGTTATAGGTTTCTTGCTTATTTTTAATATAGACTTCAATTTATATTATGCAGTTGCAAAATTTATAAATATGTTTTTAGGCC
Organism: Clostridium sp.; assembly: GCA_015058375.1. Lineage (GTDB taxonomy): Bacteria > Bacillota > Clostridia > Clostridiales > Clostridiaceae > Clostridium. The sequence continues at coordinate 22,285 of SVCK01000167.1, read as the reverse complement.
CTGCAACAGTAATTCTAGCAGTTCCTTTATATAAACAAATAGAATTACTAAAAAGGCATGCTGCTTCTATACTAATAGGTATTTTACTGGGCTCTATCATAGGTATTTTTTCTGTAATAGGACTTTCTTATATTTTAGGTCTTGATTCACAGTTAATAAAATCGTTACTTCCAAAATCAGTTACTACACCAATAGGTATTGAACTCTCAAGTCAACTAGAAGGTATAATACCTATTACTGTTTTAGCCATTATAATTTCAGGAATTACAGGTGCTGTAATAGGGCCATCTATATGTAGATTATTTAAAATAACTGATAGTGTAGCCATAGGAGTTGCAATCGGAACTGCTTCTCATGCTGTTGGAACTTCAAAAGCTTTAGAAATAGGAGAAACTGAAGGTGCTATGAGTGGCTTATCTATAGGCATCGCAGGACTAATGACAGTATTTATAGCTCCTTTAACTTATTCATTAGCTCAATATATTTATACTTTAATGAATATATACTAAACAATGGGTACCACACTTAAAAATTAGTGTGATACCCATTTATTTATTGATTTATATTGTTTTACTTGGCTCAATAGTTTAACCTAAATACTAAATATCTTTTATGTTAAATAAATTCAAGTTGCCAATTAAAATAGCCAGTCTTTTCATTCTTAACATATTTAAAATAAGCAGAAAAAGTATTTCCTTTTTTACTCTTTAAATTTCTAAAACCCACTTTACCATTTTTAAGTAAGATAGCAACCATTTCCTTAGATACTTGTTTTCCAAAAGATGCTATATACTTATCATCCTTCCATATAGTAAATTTGCAACCATTCTTCCAATTACTACATCCAAATCCTTTTTCCCATTCTATTACAGGATTTCCACATACAGGACATATTCCAATACTTTCAACCCCTTCTGGCAAATCTACTTTAAATTTAGATAAAGCTCCTGTATCCTTTTTAATCTTATCTACAGATTGTATAGTAAAATCTGTTATAAGTTTTATAAAATCTGCCTTCTTAAATTTACCTTTTTCAATATCGGAAAGAGTTTTTTCAAGTCTTCCTGTATATTCAAGATCAAAAAGTTCTTGCACAGGAAATATCTCAACTAAAGTTCTCCCAAGATCTGTTGCAATAAGACTCTTCCCTTTAGTTTTTACATACCCTATATCCTTAAGTTTTTTAATAGTTTCTGCACGTGTAGCAGGTGTTCCTATACTAAAACCACTTAAGATAGCTTTCATCATTTCATCTGAATCTTCTTTGTCACCCATGCCTTTACCACAAGTTTCCATAACTCTTAAAAGAGTTTTTTCTGTATGATGTTTTGGTGGTTTTTTAGTTACCTTTCCAATCTTGTTATCAACAACATCAACACTTTCGTCTAATTGAACCATAGGTAAAATTGTATCTTTACTTTCTATCTTCTCTACCTTTTTCCATCCTTCAACAAGCTGAACCTTTCCTTTAGATATAAATTCACCAGTTACTTCTGGATTATCAGATTTAAGAGTTATCTTAGTTTCTTCATATTCTGCAACAGGCATAAACTGCATTATAAATCTATTCTTAATAGCATTATAAACAACTTCTTCATCTTTACTCAAACCTGTTGGTTTAATATATGTAGGAATAATCGCACTATGGCTTTCTACCTTTGAATTATCAAAAACTCTTTTAGATTTTACAAATTTTATTTCCTTTTCATAAGGAAGACCTGTTTTTAAAGTATTTAAAACCTTTCTTGCCCTATCCTCTAAACTTTCTTCTAATGCTACACTTCCCGTTCTAGGATATGTAGTAAACTTTTTTTCATAAAGACTTTGTGCAACCTTTAAAACTTTATCTGATGTCCATCCCTTATATTTACTAGTAATATATCCTTGTAAGTTAGATAAATTAAAAAGATAAGGTGGATAATCCTTTTTCTTTTCTGTCTGCTTATCAACGACCTTAGCAGTACTCCCTTTAAGCTTAGGTACTAATTCATCTAAAACCTTTTTATCATCAAATTTTTCACTTTCATTAAAATAATAAAGACCTTCAAACTCTTCATTTTTTGGAGTTTTAAAAGTTGTAGTTATTTTATAATAAGTTGTTGCCTTAAAGTTTTCTATTTCCTTATCTCTATCATAAATAATCTTTAAAGTCGGTAAAAGAACTCTACCTATATTTATAGTCTTATTCTTTTCAAAATTGTATTTTAATGTACTTACAGAAGTCAAATTAATCCCTATTATCCAATCTGACCACTGTCTCCCAATTCCTGCATCTTGCAAAGATTTCATTTCTTCATTATTCTTTAACTTTTCCATGCCCTTTTTCACTTCATCAGGAGTCCATTCATTTAAAAGAAGTCTAAATACTGGTTTTTTCACTTCTAAATAATTAAAAATTTCATCTGCTATAACCTGACCTTCTCTATCAAAGTCAGTTGCCGATACAATAGAATCTACCTCTTCATTTTCTATAAGACTTTTTATTATATTAATCTGTTTTCTTGCACCTTTATCTTCAGAACTTCTATCAACACTATCACATTTTACTTTATATTGAAAATCTTCAGGAATAAATGGAAATTTTTCAAATCTCCACCCCTTCATACTTTCATCATAATCTTTTGCATCATATAACTGCAAGAGATGACCAAATGCCCAAGTAATGTAATATCCATTGCCTTGAAAGTATCCATCTTTTCTAGTCTTTACTTTTAATGCTTCTGCTATATTTTTTGCAACAGAAGGTTTTTCTGCAATAATTACTTTACTCATAAATACTCCCTTTCTCATTCACTTGGATTATACTTTACGTCAAAAAATAGGCATCAATAAAATGCCTATTTTTTTATTATATTTTTTTATGCAATAAATTTCAACTTTTTTTATTTATAATCTTTCATTTTCACTCCATATAGAATAGTTTAAAACAAGTGCAAATGCACACCATAGAATATATGGAATTAACAAATATCCAGCTATTCTATCTATCTTTATAAACTTCCAAAATGTTATCATTATAAAAACAAATAAAATAATAAATTCTATAAGTGCTAGTCCATATAACCTAAAAGAAAAAAACAGAAAACTCCACAAATAATTTAGCAATAATTGAATTGCATAATAAAATAATGCATTTTCTATATTTTCTCCCGCTTCCTTATGCATATATATCCTGTAAGATGCTATCCCCATAAGTATATATAAAATAGGCCATACAATCATAAACACAATAGCAGGTGGAGAAAAGAACGGCTTTTCTAACTTTTCATATATATTCATACTATTTCTTGTTATAAACGCTACCAATCCAGCTCCTGATAAAGGTAATAAAACACTAATTATCAAAGGAATAATCTTTATTTTTCCTTTAATCTTTAAAATTTCTCCCATAAATACTCCTATAGAATCATTAATTCTATAATATAGTTATGTATATAAGAAAAATAATATTCAAAAATACACATAATTTTATATATATATATCAGAAAATTCTATGTCAACCTTTTCTTTAAGCCTATCTATCATCTCATAATTTTCTTCAATTTCTATCTCTCTATTTCCTTTATATATAGGGAATTTAATTGTAAACTCTGTTCCAATTTCTTTGCAAGATTCAAAAGTAATTGTTCCTTTATTAAGCTCAACCAAAGCTTTTGATAAATATAGACCTAAACCACTGCCTTCATTTTTTCTATTAAGTGATTTGTTAACTTTAGTAAACTTATCAAAAACGTATGGTTTTTCTTCCTCACTCACTATATAACCATTATTTTTAATTTTAATTATAACTTCATCTTCATTATTATATATATTTACTTCAATCACGCCACCATTTTTCCCAAATTTAACACTATTTGATAATATGTTAAGAATAATTCTTTCAATCATTTCTTTATCACAATTCACATACACTTCTTCTTCTTGCGAATCAAAAATCAAACTATTATTTATTTTCTTCATATATGTATTACAAGCCAAAGAAATATTCTCCACCACAGAAACTATGTTATAAACTCTAAGATCAGGCTTAAGATATCCTTCTGAAATTTTATTAGCATCTATAAAATTACTAATTGTCCTAATCAATCTTAAGCAACTATGTTTAATTTTTTCATTGTTTTTTTCTAACTTGCTTATGTTATTATAATTCAAATTCATTTCACTCAATTGAAGTGCAGAATATATCAAATTAATAGGCGTTCTTAATTCATGAGATATATTTGAATAAAATTCATTTTTTAATTCTTCTGCCTTTAAATATTCCTCATATTTTCTATTAAATTCATAATTCTTATTTGCTTCTGTAACATCCTTGATATAAATTAATCTACCTATGCTATCAATATTTAAAAAATAAATTTCACATTGTTTTCCAGAATTATTAAACAAATCAAATTCAAAATTATTCTTTTGTAATAATGCTATTTCCTTTAAATTCTTTTTAACTAAATCATATTGTTCAACTACCAATTTATCATTATTCAATACTAATTTGCAAAAATCATTAAAACTATATCTATCCAAGGACTCGTCTATTCCTAAGCATTTCTTTGCTTCAGAATTTATATAATATACTTTATCATAATAAAATATTACTATTCCATCAGACATCTGTTCAATTAATTCACTATAGTTTTCACTGCTCTTTTCAATCATATACTCAATTTCTAACAAAGTATCATTTCTACTATTTAGTATATTATTAAGTTCTTTCTCAGCTACATGAACATTTTCAAGTTCATCTTTCATACTCTCATATGACTTCTCCATTAAACATTTAGATATCAGAAAAAACATAACATAATAGCTTAATAACTTTAATGAAAGAGATATAACAATCCCAATATTTCCATAACATTGGCAGTAAGAGCTTATATAATGGTATACTGTTATCAAAAATAAATACATATACAAGATATTCTTTTCTCTGTTATTTAATCCAACTTTATTTTTATATAGGACATATATATCTATTAGTAATACACACCATAATATATAGATAGTCACAACATTAAATTGAGGTATCATTCTAGACATAAACATAATTAAAATTGATGCAACTGCTCCTAATATCAACTTAATAACTATAAGAATTCCATATCCTATTTTCTTGTGTATGTCCTCTAAAATATATGATGTTAATATTACAAAATACTCAATATAATAACTAATCTTTACAATTTCATCATTAAAATAAAAGCCTTCAAGATTTAGCATATACTTTTTAGTAGCAAAAATATGAGAAAAAGAAACTAAGCTTATTAAAAAAAAGCATGTCCCTATATTCTTATAAAATGCTCTATATTTTAGTTCTCTCTTCAAAAAACATATTAATCCCAAGCTAAATGCCACTGCTACACATAAAACATCATTTAATAATATATATATTTTCATACTATTACTAAACATTAAAGAAAATAAATATATATATATTAATGATATAAAAGGAAATATCCAATTTTTTCGTTTTCTTTTGTTGTTACATTTGAAATTTTCCTTTACATGTTCCACTACTATATCTCCTTATTAAACCTAATTTCAACATTAGTCCCTTTATTTTTATCACTTACAATATTTATTTTTCCGTTTTGTTTTTCTATAAGTTTCTTGACAACAAACAAACCAATTCCAGTACCCTTTGTATTACACTTAGAATTATTTTTTCCCATTGAATATCTTTTGAAGGCATTTTCTATAAATTCATTCTCCATTCCTATACCATTATCTTTAACACTAATAACTACTTCTTTATCTTCATTATGAATCACAACTTGTATTGTCCCATTTTCATTTGTAAACTTTATAGCATTAGAAATTAAATTTATTATAATTCTCTGCATAAATTCATTATCTATATTTACATATATTTCTTCTTCATCAGTATCAAAAACAAGTTCAATATTTTTGCTTTTAACATAATCAACCAAAGACATAACAACTTCTTCAACAATTTCAACTATATTTTCTACATTCATATCAGGCGATAAATAATTTGAATAAATTTTACTACTATCAATTAAATTGTTAGTTAATCTTATAAGCGAAAAACAATTCATCTTACAAATCATATTATATTTTAACAAAGACTCCTTGTCTTTTTTCTTTATAAACATTGTAACTAATTGTGAAGCGGAATAAATAACATTGATAGGTGTCTTTAAATCATGAGATATGTTTGATAAAAAATCACGTTTAATCCTTTCTTGGAATCTATTATTTGCTATATCTGTTTTCATCTTATCAATATTAACTCTAGTAGTTACATCATTTAAAATGAACAATGTTTCCTGTGCATTTCCTGCAAGTTTAACAATATCTATATCTACATATTTCTCTTCATTTTCTAATTTTATTACTCCATTAACTTCTTTATTATCATTAATCAATTGTTCAATACTACTAAAATTATTAATATTGATAATTTTACTTATCTTTTTGTTAATAATATCTTTCATACTGTCCTGTTCAACTAATTTTTGAAATCCCAAATTTGCAAATATTATTCTTCCATTTTCCGCTAATTTAACCATTGGCACGGGAACATTTACAAAAAAAGATTTGAACATTTTTTCTCTTTTCCTAACAAAGGATTGTGAAATTTCCAACTCTCTATTTTTTTTCAATACCTTATTATTTAATGTATCTATCTCTAAATTTTCTCTATACAGATCATTAAACAGTAATTTATACGGTCTATTAATTAATTTTTCAACTATTAAAACCATTATAAAGGCATTTATTTGAAACAATAAAAGTTCTTTCAAATATATTATGTATCCCTCGTGAAATGAAAATAAACAATTAACTAAATTTATTAAAGTTATTACAATAATGAAATAGTCCATAAGAATAATTGTATTAATCTTATTGTCTATAAATAGCTTTATGTCTTTAAACTTTTTTAAAGTAAAAATTAAAATTGATAAAGTAATTATATTAGATATTATTAAAACGCCTTTATTAACAAATATTGTATACGAACAATTTGCCAAAATAAATATACTTATAATCAAGTTTAATATAATCAAATCCCTTTTTACTGATTTATTATTCAAATTAAACTCCATATCATTACTTACATAATCAAAAATATAATAGCACTCTATTGATAAAATCTGCATATATACTGTATTTAAAAAATCTTCATTTCTCAAAGCCAATAACAAACTATTATCAATTAATTCAATTGGAATAAGTTTAATCATGGAAACTATTGCTATGCACACATACATGGCTGTTATAAACTGATAATATATTTTATTTTTCATAATAAGTATCAATCTGCACAGCATAATAATAGTGCATGCTGCTATAAGATAAATAATAGTCAAAATAATTTTCCTAACATTTGAATTACCAAAAAATAGAATCCATATAAATAAATATAGTAAAAATGCTACTGAAGTACTATAAAAGACCTTTTCTCTTCCTAAATACAATACTTTGCACCTTTCAATATTAATTTTCATATCTCTCCCCCAAAATTATATTACAGAGTTATTTTACACTATTTTCAATAAAAATCAAAATTTGTTCTATTATTTTCCTTATTATTGAAATTAGTCAGAATGTAAAGAATTATTTTTTTTGTAAATTAATAAATTTTAAACTATTGCATTAATACACTACTATACTACGTACATATAAAAAAAACTCCTACTAACAATGTAGAAGTTTTTATGATATTACTGTAGCAACATTATTTTTTTCTGAATTTATTATTTCTCCAGTTTCTGTAGATACAAAATATTTCATTTTGATATCCTTGTTATCAGGATCAAACCCTTTTACTGATACTACATAACATAATTCTAATTCTGTTTTATCTTTATCTTCGCAAAAAGATTCGTATGTCTCTTCATCAAATTTAATAAATGTATTTAATTTACAAAAATAATCTTTAACCTTTTCTTCTGCTTCTTTACTATTTATTGATATTATACTTTCTTTTGGTTCAATATTAATTGATGAATTAGAAAATCCATCTAATTTACCTGTTTCCTTATTTATCTTTAAAGATAAGTTATAAGTATAATATGCAATTCCATCTTTACACTTTGAAAAAATCATAGTGTAATACGGAACTGTTTGAGCATCCTCTTCTTTAACTACCTCTTTAAATATACATTCTCCATCATATAAGACTTTGACATATTCTTGTGCAATATTCTTAGCCTCATCCTTAGATATTAAATTACTTTGTGCTTTACTACTTTGATTATTAAATCCAATAACATTATATTTTGCATCTAAATCTATAGCATAATTATCTATAGTAACACTATAATATTCTTCAGCCTTTGAAGGATCACTCTTCTTAACAGATTCACACTTATTATTAATTATATTTTCATTTATCATATTTTTTTCTTCAAGCATACTTATATAAGCTTTTGCTACTTTCTTTTCTTTCGAGCCACAACCGATATAATTATATGCACACACTACTGCTATAATTGAAAGAACAATTAGCAAAAATAAAGCTATAATTCTATTCCTTTTATTATTCATAAATACCTCCAAATAACTAGCTTGTCTTTATAAGTTTTTCGGTAATTCATATTCTTTAAATCCCAATTCTGCTTTCACTTTATTTGCCACGTCTAATCCGCCAACTTTTCCGACAATAGAAATAATCATTTCAAAATTTCCAATATAATTAGAACTCAATAATATTTTACCATCATCACAGAAATTTTTATCACTAATTTTATCTTTTGATATATAATTTTCAATTTCCTTGCAGAACCTAGGAACCATTATTCCATCTAATGATCTGCATCGCAATAAAAATCTTATGCCCTCCCCTTGAGCACATATATAATCACAATTATTAAAATTCTTTAAAATAAATTTAATTATTTCATTATTCCTTGTGAGTTTTTCAATATTATTTCCTCCTGGCATAACTATTATATCAGGAGAATATGTATCTAGATTTTCTGAATCCACGTCAAGAACAAGCCCATTACTCAATGTAACTCTCTCATTTAAAGCTATGACAGATACCTGAAATATTTCATTATATATTTTATTCACTAAATTTAATGAATCATGAATACATGCATAATCATTCATATCCATTCCATTGTAAGCAAGTATGGCTACCTTTTTTAAAGATTCTTTTCTGTAATTTAAAAACTCATCTTTAGTAACCTTCATCTTAGTTCCATCTTTATATTGACCTACTTCAGAAAAGCCTAATCTTTTCGCTATTCTTACTGCTTTTTCAGTTGGAATACTATCCATTATCATTTCTCCACCAAATTCCAAGAAAAAATATTCAAATAAAAGCTTTAAAGCTTCTTCTCCATAGCCTTTATTTCTATATTTATGATGAATCTTAACATTAAATCTTGCTATTTTAGTTACAGAATCAAAACCATGAAAACTTACTTCTCCAACTGCTTTATCTCTTATTGTATAGACAAGACAGTAAAAATTCTTTCCATCTGTTGGATAAACCATCTTTTTATAAAACATCTCCCACTTGCTTTCTGGAAAATTAAATACTCCACCAACATCTTTCATTGTCTCTTCATCTGACCACAACCTAGATACAAAACTTAATTCATTATAATCTGGTTGCTTTATATATATATTCTTCCCGTTCCTTCTATAAGTTCCGCTTACTTCTGCCATATCCAACCACCTAATTTTCTATATATCTCTTCATAATAAATATCTCACATTTAGCTCATATTATCAATAGCATACTGTCAAATATCAGATTATAGTGAATAAAATTTAAATAAAAAGCAAACAAATATAAAATCTTAGTATTATTAAACAAATTTAATTTAATTACTAAACTTTACTTTTCATTAACTTATTACAAAATCAGTTTTTTAGTACTACTAGCTCACTAAAAAATTTTAAATTAAATTTTCAAAAAAATGTTGATTTTCGTCAATAAACTTTATATAATGGTCATTGTTTAGTAATTTTAAACACATAGTTTAGTATATATAGATTGTAGGTGATTTTGTGCAAATTGGAGATAAGATACGAAGACTGCGTATAGAGAAGCAGCTTACTCAGGAAGAGCTTGCTAATAGATGTGAGTTATCAAAAGGCTTTATATCACAAGTTGAAAATGATCTAACTTCTCCTTCTATTGCAACATTAATGGATATATTGGAAATTTTAGGAACGAAGCCAACTGAATTTTTCAGTGATAAAGAGCAGGAAAGAATCACATTTAAAGCTGATGATATGTTTGAAAAAAATGATAATGAATTAAAATATAAGCTTATGTGGCTTGTACCTAATGCTCAAAAGAATGCGATTGAACCAATTATGCTAACTCTAGAACCAGAAGGAAGATATGTTGAAGAAGAACCTCATGAAGGTGAAGAATTTGGCTATGTCTTATCTGGGACTATTACTTTACATATTGGAAACAAAAAACACAAGGTTAAAAAAGGTGAAAGTTTTTATTTTAAACCACGAGAAAACCACTATATTTCAAACACGGGTAAAACTTTAGCCAAAGTTATTTGGATAAGTACTCCCCCATCATTTTAATTTAGAAAGAGGTATTTATGATGGATAATAATATTATTGAATTAAAAGGTATTAATAAAAAATATAATGATAACACTGTACTTAATAATTTATCATTAAATATTAAAAGCAATGAATTTTTAACTTTACTAGGTCCTTCTGGATGTGGTAAAACTACAACACTTAAAATTATAGCTGGATTCGAAACGGCTGATTCTGGCAAAGTTTTATTTAATGGCGAAGATATATCAAATTTAGCCCCTAACAAAAGACAACTTAATACTGTCTTTCAAAAATACGCATTATTTCCTCATATGAACGTATATGAAAATATTGCTTTTGGATTAAAAATCAAAAAACTTCCAAAGAATGAAATCGATAAAAAAGTTAAAGAAATGCTTAAAATGGTTTCATTATCAGGTTTTGAGAAAAGGAAAATAGATTCTCTTTCAGGAGGACAACAACAAAGAATTGCAATTGCTAGAGCTCTTGTCAATGAACCAGAAGTTTTACTTCTTGATGAACCTTTAGGTGCACTTGATTTAAAGCTTAGAAAAGAAATGCAGCTAGAATTGAAAAAAATCCAACAAAAACTTGGAATAACATTCATTTTTGTAACTCATGATCAAGAAGAAGCTCTTACTATGTCAGATACAATTGTTGTTATGAACAATGGTGTTATTCAACAACAAGGTACTCCTGAAGATATATATAATGAACCTGCTAATGCTTTTGTTGCAGACTTCATTGGTGAAAGTAATATTCTTTCAGGTATAATGCTAAAAGATTTCAAAGTAAATTTTAGGAATCAAGAATTTGAATGTGTAGATAAAGGTTTCTCTCCTAATGAAAATATAGACGTTGTAATAAGACCAGAAGATATTAAAATTTATTCTGATAATACTGGTGTTCTTAATGGAACTATAAAATCTGTTGTCTTTAGAGGAGTTCACTACGAAATGATTGTTGAAGAAAATGGTTATGATTGGATAGTGCATAACACAAAGTATTTCCAAGAAGGAACTAAAGTAAGTCTTGATGTTCATCCAGAAGATATTCACATTATGAAAAAGGTGAATGATAATGAATAAAAGAAATAGATCTATAGCAAGCTATCCATATATCTTATGGAGTGGATTATTTATAGTTATCCCTCTATTAATAGTTCTATTTTTTAGCTTCACTGAAGCTGGTGAAAATGGTTATGTTTTTTCTTTAAACAATTATTCTAGAATATTTAGAAGTCAATATATTAAAATATTTTATCGTTCAATTAAATTGGCATTAATCTCAACTTTAGGCTGTTTAATTTTAGGTTATCCTGTAGCTTACATAATTACTAAAATGGAAGAAAAAAGACGTAATCTTTTAATTATGTTATTTGTTCTTCCTATGTGGATGAACTTTCTTCTTAGAACTTATGCATGGATGCCTATCCTTGGTAAGACCGGAATTGTAAACGACTTTCTTAGCAAATTGGGAATTGGCCCTATAGGTTTCTTATACAATGATGGTGCAGTACTTTTGGGTATGATTTATAACTTTCTACCATTCATGGTTCTGCCTATATATACTATATTAAATAAAATGGATCAAAGTTATATTCAAGCAGCCTCTGATTTAGGTGCTGACAAAAAATATATTTTTAGAAAGATTATCTTTCCTTTAAGTCTTCCAGGTGTTATGTCAGGTATTACAATGGTATTTATGCCTGCTGTTTCAACCTTTGTTATTTCAAGCCTTCTAGGTGGAGGACAATACATGCTTTTAGGTAATCTTATAGAGCAAGAATTTACTACTATGGGAAATAGACATTTAGGTTCTGCAATTTCAGTTATAATGATGATTGTAATTTTAATTTCCATGGCTGTTATGAATAAATTTAGCGATGATGATAAAGAAGGGAGTACAGGATTATGGTAAAAAAGAATACTAACTTTATCCAAAAGTTTTATCTTGTTTTAATTTTTATATTCCTATATGCCCCAATTGTTACTTTAATGTTTTTCTCTTTTAATAAATCAAAGAGTATGGCCAATTGGTCAGGTTTTACTTTAGACTGGTATGTAGAATTATTTAAAAATGAAAATTTAATGTCTGCTCTTTACTATACAGTTTTAGTTGCAGTACTTTCATCTATTATTTCGACTATTATAGGTACTATTTCTGCTATTGGTATACATCATATGAAAAATAACTTTACCAAGAAAGCTCTACTTAACATAAATCAGTTGCCAGTCTTAAATCCTGATATTGTAACTGGTATAGCTTTAATGTCTTTGTTTATTTTCTTAAAGCTAGATTTTGGATTTACAACAATGCTTTTAGCTCATATAACTTTTAGTATTCCTTATGTAATACTTTCAGTTTTACCTAAGCTTAAGCAAATTCCAAAAAACACAACTGATGCTGCACTTGATTTAGGTGCAACACCAATGTATGCTATGAGAAAAATTATAATACCTCAAATCAAACCAGGTATTATCTCTGGATTTTTAATGGCATTTACTATGTCTATAGATGATTTTGTTATTTCTTTCTTCACAACTGGTAATGGAGTTTCTAATCTTTCTATTCAAATATACTCAATGGCTAGACGTGGTATAAAACCTGAAATCAATGCCTTATCTACTATAATATTTGTTGTTGTATTAATATTATTACTTATAATTAACAAAAAACAACCTACAGGTGGTGATACTATTGAAAAAAATTAAAAGATTAGTTTCTTTAAGTTGTGCATTCTTACTTTCCTTAGGATTTCTAAGCGGATGTTCTAAGGAAGAAAAATCTTCTAATGTTATTAATGTTTTTAACTGCGCTGATTATATAGATGAAGATTTAATAAGTAAATTTGAAGAAGAAACAGGATACACTGTAAACTATTCTACCTATGATACTAACGAAAACATGTATTCAAAACTTACTTCTGGAAGTACTTCTTATGATTTAGTCTTCCCATCTGACTATATGATTGAAAAACTTATAGATGAAGATTTATTAGAAGAAATAAATTATAACAATATTCCTAACTATAAATACATAGGTAATGAATTTAAAGGTCTCTCTTTTGATCCTAAAGATAATTACTCAGTTCCTTACATGTGGGGAACAATAGGAATAATATATGATCCTGAATTTACAGGAGAAGAAATTACTTCATGGAATGCTTTATGGGATGAAAGATATAAAGGTGAAATAGTAGTCTTCAATTCGGTAAGAGATACTATGGGATTTGCTTTAAAAAGATTAGGTTTTTCTATGAATTCTACTGATGTTGACGAAGTTAAAAAAGCTACTGATTCTCTTATAGAATTAAAAGCCAATAAACTTACTAAAGCATGGGTTGTTGATGAAGTTAAAGATATGATGATAAGTGGCGAAGCTTCTATTGCAACTGTATGGTCTGGTGATGCTAATTACATATTAAGTGAAAATCCTAACCTTGTATATGTAGTTCCAAAAGAAGGTTCTAATAAGTGGTATGATTCTATGGTTATACCTAAAACTTGTAAAAATAAAGAAGGTGCTGAAGCTTTTATAAACTTTTTATGTAATCCAGAAAATGCACTTAAAAATGTTAAATATATAGGATACTATACTCCTGTTACCGAAGCATATGAAGCCCTTCCTGAAGAAGAAAAGGAAAATTACCCTAGCAAAGAAACATTAGATAGATGTGAAATATTCCATAATCCAAACAAACAAACTCTTGAAATGTACAACGATGAATGGATTAGAATTGGAAGTTATTAATCAAAAATTGTGCTATACTTTATTTATCTTAAATAATAATTTAGGAGGCTAAAGTATGGTACGATTTTTTTTGATTTTTTCTGGAAGAGTGCAAGGTGTTGGTTTTAGATATTTTGCTCAAATGAATGCTACAAAATTAGATATTACTGGTTTTGTTAGAAATACTTCAAATGGAAATGTTGAAATTGAAGCTCAAGGCAACGAAGAAAATATAAATAAATTTATTCTTATTTTAAAAAAAGGAAATGGATTTATTAGAGTTGATGATTATTCTATGAAAAAAATAGAAACTGTTGCCTCTGAAAAAAGATTTCGTGTTACATATTAATTAAAAAATATTACTGGAAAATCAATTTCCAGTAATATTTTTTTAGTAATATTATTTATCTTGTAATTCTTTAAAATAGCTTTCCGTTTCTTCTACTACAACTTTCGATAATCCTATTAATCCTATAAGATTAGGAAGTGCCATAAGACCATTTACTATATCTGCAATAATAAACACTAAATCAAGTGATAAAAACGGTCCAATTCCTACTAATGCTATGAATATTAATCTATATGGTAATATAGCTTTTACTCCTCCTAAATACTCTATACATCTTTCTCCATAGTAATTCCATCCAAGTATTGTTGTAAATGCAAAGAATATAAGACCTATATTTACCACAAATTTCCCTACTACTTCAATAGGAAGTCCCATCTTAAAAGCTTCTGTTGTAAGAGCAGCTCCTTCAGCTCCTGTATTTAAAGCTCCTGTAAGTACAATTGCTATCCCCGTCATTGTACATATTAATATTGTGTCAAAGAATGTTCCTGTCATTGATATTAACCCTTGTTTTGCTGGAGACTTAGTTTTTGCAGCTGCAGCTGCTATAGGAGCACTACCAAGACCTGCTTCATTAGAAAATACTCCTCTACCTACACCTTTTTGTATAGCCATTTGAATTGTAATTCCAAGAGTTCCTCCAAGAGCTGCTTCAGGATTAAACGCACTTCTTACTATTAATGATACAGCTTCAGGAACTTTTGTTATATTACATAAAATAAGTAATACTGCAACTAATATATATGCTGCTGCCATAAAAGGCACTACTTTTTCTGCAACCTTAGAAATTCTTTGAATACCACCAATTGTCACCAAAGCAACTAATGCTGTAATAACAACAGCTGTAACTGCTAATGGTATGTTAAATGATATTTTAACTGCATCTGCTATAGATTTTACCTGACTAAAAGTACCTATTCCTAAAAATGCTACTCCAACTCCAAGTACTGCAAATATTTTAGCAAGCCATTTAAGTCCAAGACCATTTTGTATATAATACATAGGTCCTCCTGCTATTTGACCATTTTTATCTACTTGTCTATATTTTACTGCTAACAAACACTCTGCATACTTAGTTGTCATCCCAAAGAAAGCTGCAATCCACATCCATAAAAGAGCTCCAGGTCCTCCTGCCTTAACTGCTGTAGCTACACCAACTATATTTCCTGTACCAATAGTTGCAGACAACGCTGTACACAAAGCTCCAAAACTACTTACATCTCCTTGTTCATTGCTCTCATCATCTTTCGCAAAAACATATTTTAATGCCAATGGTAATTTAGTAATTTGTAATAATTTCAACTTAAAAGTTAGATAAATTCCAGTCCCAACTAACAATATTAAAAGCGGAGGCCCCCATATAAAATCACTTGTTTTTTGTAATAATTCTTGTAAATTCATAAAAAAATCTCCCTTACTTTATTTTTAGGGAGGTATACAGCATGCTATTTTAAATAAAATCTAAAACACATATATACCTCTGTCCTTTTTACCTGAGAGTTTCAATAGCAAATACTATCTTGCTCCTTCGGTGTTCTATTTTTAGAATCTCTCCAGAGTTCTGTCCAACAACGATTCTTTTACCTGAAAGATTTACTTCTTCGGTGAACAATTTAATGTTTCTCTCCCGCCATCTTCATCCAGACACTATTTAATTATATGTATATTATATACATAGATTTAAATATTTTTCAACTATTCTGTCTAAAAATTTATTTTTTTATACAAATATGCCTCTTTCTCATTTAAATGAAAGAGACACATTTTTGTTCATATAGCTTTCTTTAAACACTTTAATAAACTCTTAAGTAATAACTTACTAATATAATCTATTTAATGCACTAAATATAGCTTTTATTGATGCTAATGTAATATTGCTATCTACACCAACTCCAAAAGTTAATTGTTTTGTATCATCTCTTTGAATATTAACATATGCTGCCGCTTTAGCTTCAGAACCTTTTCCTAAAGAATGTTCATTGTAATCTATAATGTGAATATTAACAATTTTAGAATCATTTATAGCATTTCTCAATGAATCAATTGGTCCATTTCCAACGCCTTCGATTACTTTTTCTTCATTGTTATACATAAATCTTATTACAACCTTAGTGTTTGCTTGATCATCATCTAAATCTTTAACTCTGAATTTTATCAACTTAAATGGAGATTCTTTAGTCAAATATTCTTCTTCAAACTTATTCATTATAGTTTGAGGCGAAACTTCTCCAGTCTTTTCAGATATTTTTTGAATAATATCTGCAAACTCTTTATGCATTGACTTTGGCAATTTATATCCATAATATTTGTCCATTACAAAAGCAATTCCACCTTTTCCTGACTGACTATTAATCCTAACTAAAGCTTCATATTCACGTCCTAAATCTCTTGGATCTACTGGTAAATAAGGAACTTCCCAATATTTATTTTTTCTTTCATTGTATTTAGCCATTCCTTTATTTATTGCATCTTGATGCGAACCTGAAAAAGCTGTAAAGACTAATTCCCCAGCATAAGGATGTCTTGCTCCAACCGGCATTTTACAACACCTTTCATATACTTCAATAATGTTTTCTATATTTTCAAGATTTAATTCTGGATTTATCCCTTGAGAAAACATGTTGTAAGCAATATTTAATATATCAACATTGCCTGTTCTTTCTCCATTTCCAAATAAAGTTCCTTCTACCCTATCCGCTCCAGCAAGCAATGAAAGTTCTGCTGTAGCAACTCCTGTACCTCTGTCATTATGAGGATGTACACTTACTATAACTCTTTCTCTATCAGAAAAATTAGTACACATCCATTCAACTTGATCAGCAAATACATTTGGTGTATCCATCTCTACTGTGGAAGGAAGATTAATTATTACTTTTTTATCTTTTGATGCCCCCCACACATCCATAACCGCTTCGCATACTTCTAAAGCATAATCAACTTCTGTTCCAGTAAAACTTTCTGGCGAATATTCAAGCACTAAATTTCCTTTGAAATTTTTTGCATATTCCTTTACAAGTCTTGTACCTTCTACAGCTATATTTTTAATTTCTTGTTTACTCATATTAAATACAACATCCCTTTGAAGAATAGATGTCGAATTATAAATATGAAGTACTACATTTTTAACTCCTTCTAGTGCTTCAAAAGTTCTCTTTATTAAATGTGGTCTTGCTTGAGTTAATACTTGAATGTTAACATCATCAGGAATCAAATTTTCTTCTACTAAACTTCTTAAAAAATCGAATTCTATCTGTGATGCAGAAGGAAATCCTATCTCTATTTCCTTAAATCCAAGCTCTAACAATAGCTTAAACATTTCCTTCTTTTCTTCAACAGTCATAGGATTAATAAGAGCCTGATTACCATCCCTTAAATCTACTGAACACCATATTGGTGCCTTTATTATCGCTTTGTTTGGCCATGTCCTTTCCTTAAAATTTATTGTTTGAAATCTTTTATACTTCTTATAATTTAACATTGTAAATGCCCCCCATAATTTTTATAGCTATTTTACTCTAAACTTAAATTTAAAATTTATCCCCCACAGAGTTTAACTATAAATATTATTCTTCCATTTATTGCTTTAACCCCATTTAATTTCACCTCTTTAACAATATATTAAAAAACGCGCAAAGCCCATATTATTGGAACTATTACGCGGTACCATCCAAAATCATTACTTAAATTTAAATAACAGCTTATATAAACCAATAGGACTTACTATAAGATTAAGCCCTACAATTTATGAGTAAGTTCAAAAGCAAATTTAGTGCAAGATTTAATTAAAAACTTTACTGTCTTTAAAGATTCTGCTTTCTACCACTCTTTTTTACTTTTATTAACTTTTCATCAATAATAATATATTATTATTATTTTGTCAACATTATGATTATTTGTATAATATTTTTCCATTTTTTCCTTCGCACTTTTTCTATTTTCTTTTTTTATCAAATTAATTGAATAAATATATTCTTTTTTGAATAACAAATCAAGTTTTCCTGCAAAATAGAAAGTTTTTTCCCCTTTTACAGCTTATATATGAATTTTTTTATTTCTCTTCTTGCATTTATATTCTTTATTATGTATAATGTACACATAAATTACTAAAAAGGGGGCATAATATATATGAAAAAATTATCATTAACATCAAAAATTTTATTAGGTTTATTATTAGGTGGGATTTTTGGTATTATACTTCAAAAACTTCCTGATGGTTTTATAAAAGATACATTATTTATAAATGGAATTTTAAAAATTTTGGGGGATTCATTTCTAAACGCCATTAAAATGTTGGTTGTTCCATTAGTTCTTACTTCGCTTGCATGTGGTGCATCATCTTTAGGCGACATAAGAAAAATCGGACGTATTGGTGGAAAAACCATTCTATTTTACCTTTTCACAACTGCAGCTGCCATAACAATTTCTATTGCTTTAGCTTTTGTTGTAAATCCTGGAAACGGACTTGATATGTCACACATTATTACTCAAGAGCCTACTATTACAGAAAGCAAATCTTTTGCTGAAACTATCATCTCTATGGTTCCTACTAATCCTTTTGAATCTATGGTAAAAGGTGATATGCTTCAAGTAATTGTATTTTCACTTCTACTTGGAATTGCTATTAGTCTTATCGGTGAAAAGGCTGAGCCATTAAAAAATATACTTGAAAGTTTTAATTTAGTATGCATGAAAATTGTTGATCTTATAATGCATCTTGGACCATATGGTGTATTTGCTCTTATTGCTTCAACTTTTGCGAAAACTGGTTTTGATGCGATGATTCCTTTACTTAAATACATGTGCGTAATTTTACTTGGTCTTGTTGTTCAAGGTACATTTGTCTACAGCGGTCTTCTAAAGTTATTTACAGGACTTAAACTAAAACCTTTTTACAAAAGATTTACTAAAGTAGCTGCTGTTACTTTCTCAACATCTTCAAGTAGTGCTTCTCTTCCTGTAACAACAGAAACAATGATTGAAGCTGGTGTAAGTAATTCAATAGGTTCTTTTACACTACCTCTTGGTACTACTATTAATATGGATGGTACTGCAATAATGCAAGGAACAGCTGCTATATTTATATCTCAAGTCTATGGAATAAATATTGGCATTAATGGTATATTAACTATAATATTAACAGCCACATTAGCCTCTGTTGGTACTGCTGGCGTTCCTGGTGTAGGAATGGTTATGCTTTCAATGGTTCTTCAATCAGTTGGTCTTCCTATTGAAGGAATTGCCCTTATATTAGGTGTAGATAGAATTCTAGATATGTGCAGAACTACTATTAATGTTATGGGCGATTGTATATGTACTCTTATAGTCAGCAAAAGCGAAAAAGAATTTAATGAAGAAAAATATTATTCTTTTAATTAATTAACATCAAAAAAAGATAAAATAATTTACTACTAGATTAAAAAACATTTTTTATTCCGTAAATTATTTTATCTTTTTATACATTTACTTTATTAATTTTATTTATCTACTCTATTCTTTTCTTCTCCTCTATAAAAAGCTTTAATATTTTCTATTAAATCTGTAAACAATCTTTTTCTAGCCTCAACGCTTGCCCATGCAATGTGAGGAGTCAATACCAATCTGTCTTTATTCTTAACACTTAATAACGGATTTGACTCTGGTATAGGTTCTACTTCAAACACATCTAAAGAAGCTCCTGCAATTTTTTCTTCATCTATAGCTTTTGCTAAATCTGTGTCTACTACTATAGGTCCTCTTCCCATATTTATCAATATAGAAGTTTTTTTCATTTTACATAGATTTTCATAATTAAACAATCCTTTAGTTGCATCATTAAGAGGTGCATGAATTGATATAACATCACTTTCAGTTAAAAGTTTTTCTAATTCAACTCTTTCATAATCCGAATTATTATTCATACCTGAAGTTGAATAATACACCACCTTGCATCCAAAAGCATCTGCTATTTTAGCAACCTTTCTGCCTATATTTCCAAGTCCTACAATTCCCCATACTTTACCTTCTAAATCATTAAAAGGTATATCAATATTAGTAAATATCTCAGATTTAGAATAATCTCCTGATTTTACATAATTATCATAATATGAAATTTTATCATACAAATGAAGTGCAGTAGCAAAAGTATGTTGTGCTACTGTTGATGTTGAATAACCTGCTACATTAGCAACTGCTATACTTCTCTTTTTAGCATACTCTATATCAATATTATTAAATCCTGTTGCTGTTTCACATATAAGTTCAAGTTTATCAGCGTCTTTCAAATTACTTTCATTTAATACAACCTTATTAGTTAATATAATTGAAGCATCTTTTACTCTCTCTGCAATTTCATCTGCTTTTGTAGTATCATAATATATTACTTCTCCGAATTCTTCTAAGGCTTTAAAATCTACATCGCCTAATGTTTTTCCATCTAAAACAACTATCTTTTTCAATATTCTTCTCCCTTTCTTAAATACTACCTATTAAAAGTTTATAAATTCCTATACGTTAAATAATACTCCATGGTTCATACTTTGTAAATAATCGCTTATACCTTTACATCTTTCAAAAGTTATAATAATATGATATTAGTCTAATTTTGAAAGGAGTAAACTTTTATGTTTATAATTAGCTACAATATACCTTTTAAAAAGGTAGATGAATATGTTGAAAAACTTCAAATAAATGATATCTATGATGTTTTCTACGAAAGTCTTTTAAAAATCACAACAGATGAAAATGGATATGGATATGAAGAAGTTGAATCTCAAGAAGTAGTTCTTAAAGTTGCTTTCCAAAGCCATGATGAAGATTTAGAAGACTTAGAAATTTTTATGAACAAAGTAAATGAAATATTAGGTCAAAAACCATTTGATGTTCATGAAGAAGCTGATACTTACGAAGATTTTTCAATGCCAGCAATACATATTGACGACACTTGGGTAATCGCTTCCCCTGAAGAAGAATTTGAAGGGAAAAGAAAAATAAATTTCATTTCTCAAGGAGCCTTTGGAACAGGTCTTCACGAAACAACTCAAGATCTTTTAAGAGTAATTTTAAACAAAGACTTTTCAGACAAAAAAGTTTTAGATATAGGTACTGGTTCAGGTATTTTATCTATTGCAACTGCTATGAAAAACGCTAAAGAAGTTACTGCATTAGATATACGAGATGTAAAAGATGAAGTAGAATTCAATGCTTCGTTAAATAACTTAACTAATATAAATGTTTTAGTTGGAGATGCGTTATCTGGCGAAATTGAAATACATGATAAATTTGACTGGATTTATATAAATATAGGTGGCGAAGAAACTGAAATGTTCATGAAATTTATAAAAGAGCATTTAAAACAAGATGGAAAACTTCTAGTTTCTGGTCTTGTTGAATGGAGTTTTGATAAAGTATGTAATATGATTGAAAATCATGGCTTTAAAATGATTGAAAAACATCAAAGTGCAGAATGGATAACCGCTATATTTGAATAATGTACACTCATCTAAATATATAAAGAAAACCACTAGGTACTACCTAGTGGTTTTCACATATACGAGATAAGCCGTAAGCGGGGTCCTGTATTAAGCAATCATCTATCTAGACCTGCTGTTACCAGCAGGTTCAAGCGACACACCCAGAGGCGGAGCGGGCAACCCCTTAAATGCCTCTCTATTCGGTCTTGCTCCAAGTAGGGTTTACATAGCCGTGAAGTCGCCATCA
>SVCK01000166.1 GCA_015058375.1 Clostridium sp. | reverse complement strand
ATAGAGGATAAAATTTATAAATTTCCTACAGAACTTTCAGGAGGTCAATGTCAGAGAGTCTCAATTGCTAGAGCATTAGTGAATGAACCAGAGGTGATTTTGGCAGATGAGCCAACAGGTGCTTTAGATAAAAAAATGGGACAGCAAGTTATGGATATATTTAAAGAAATTAATAAAGAGGGAAAGACAATTGTTATAGTAACACATGATATTAATATAGCTAATCAATGTAATAGGATAATAAATATTGAAGATGGCAAGATTTCAGAACAATAATTGTGAGAAATTACATAATATAGAATTTTTGCAGTGCAAATAATACTATTTATATGTGAATATGGTATAATATATATTTGTGATATTTATCATAAATATTTATTGAACATTGGAGGAAAGTAAATGTTAGAATTTAGATATGATACTCAATTATTAATTGAAGGAAAAAATCTTGATGAAGATGCAATTAATGATTATTTTACTAACAACTTTAAAGGTGACTGTTTATTAGCAGTAGGTGATGAAGAACTTATCAAAATTCATTATCATACTAATGAACCTTGGAAGGTATTAGAATATTGTTCTTCTCTTGGTGAAATCTTTGATATAGTAGTTGAAGATATGGATAGACAGGCAAGAGGATTAAAAGGATAGAAAAGCTGGTAGTTTTTGCTGCCGGCTTTTTAAATGATTCTTTTCTTTAAATAGGGTTGTTTTGTCTTTATTTGTATAGGTTTGTAATTCAAGATAAAAAGAACTGGCTTTTACGAAGAATCTATTGAAAGAAGTTGTGATATTGTTTACACTAAATGTGAAGGTGATACAAATAGGAGTGGTATAAATGAAGAAAATAGTAAAAGCATTAAGTATTTTGATGATATTTGCTATTATTCCAGTTTTAACAGCTTGTGATAATAGTAAAAGTAAATCTAATAAGAACACACCTGCTAAGTTAGATAATATAAATATTGAGAAAGTAGCAGAAGCATATTTAAATGCTTATTTAGGTAGAGAAGTTAACTATGATGAAACTGGTCTTAAAAAAGATGATCTTCAAGATTATGTCTATAAAAGAGATTATAATATAGTTAATAAGTATAGCGCTCAAGATGGAAAAGATGAAGAAATATTAAAAGCTTATTATGAGGGTTTAAAAAATGTTGAATTTTCTATCAAATCAAGTGATGTAAGAGAAGTAACTGTAGCTATTAAAGGTATAAACATTAGTGAGGTTGAAAATATAGTGCAAACTCACATGATGAAAGTTAAGAGAGAAAAAGAGATAACAATAGAAGGATTAAGAAGTGAGGGTGAAAATAAGGCTATAGAAGCTTTAAAAGCAGCACCAGTACTTGAGGAAAAGGAAATAACATTGAATTTTGCAAAAGATTCAGAAGATAAGCTAAGGGTAGCAGATGTGTCAATACAAGGTATAGAAAATGGTCTTTCATATGTGGAAGACAATTATAAGAGATTTACAGGTCAAGTACCTGAAGAGTTTAAAAAGCTAGAAATTAAATAATTTCTAAAATAAGAAGAACAATATCTTTTGATTATGGGTTTTTGAAAAAGAATAAGAGAAAATTGAGAATGGTATAAAATTAGGGACAAGCTCCCCAATAAAAAGAGATTACTAAAAAAATATAGTAATAAAGGAGAATGATAAAAAAATCATTCTCCTTTTTAATTAAAATTTATTTTTTCTTTGTAGCAACTTCTACATTAACTTTTCTCTTATTTAATTTTACACCTGAACATTTCTTTAAAACGACGTCCGCTATATCTTTAGTAACAGAAACGAAAGAGAAGCTCTCTAAGATATCAATCCTATTAACTTTTTTACCAGGAACATTTGCTTTTTCTGCTATAAACTTAACTAAAGCTTTAACAGTTAGATTATCTCTCTTACCAATTGAGAAGAATAATCTTACATCATTTCCATTAGATTTTCTTCCTTCTTTGTAACTATTCTTTTCTTTAGGTGTTTGTAAAACGTTGCTTGTATAATTAAAGCTCATTTCTTTGTCAAATTGCATTTTCATTAATACAGCAATGATATCAGTTGGATTATAATTATCACAAAGATTTGCTGCTAAATTTTCATATTTAGAGTAATCACCTTGCTCTAATATTTCTTCAATTTCATGAACTTTATGATTAAATTTAGATTCTAAAATTTCATCTACAGTAGGTATAGATAATTTTTCAATATTACCTTTAGTAACTCTCTTAATTTGTTTTAACATAGAAAATTCTCTTGATGTTATAAATGAGTAAGCAGTACCTTCTCTATTAGCTCTACCAGTTCTACCTATTCTGTGAACATAGCTTTCAACATCTTGAGTTAAGTCATAATTAAATACGTGAGTTATACCGTCAACATCAATACCTCTTGCAGCAACATCAGTAGCTACTAAATATGGAAGTGATCCTTCCTTAAATCTCTTTAATGTTCTCATTCTGTGCATTTGAGACATATCTCCATGCATACCTTCAACAGTATAGTTTCTAGCTTGAAGTCCTTCAACTAGATCGTCAACACCTTTTTTAGTTTTACAGAATATAATAGCAGCATTTGGAGTATCGTAATCTAAAACTCTGCAAAATGCTTCAAATTTATTTTTATTGTTAACTTCAAAGTAACCTTGCTTAATTCTATCAACAGTTAAAGAAACTTTTTTGATATTAACTATTTTTGCATCCTTTTTCATGTAATTTCTAGCAAGCTTTTCTATTTGTGGTGGCATTGTTGCTGAGAAAAGCATAGTTTGTCTGTCTGAAGGTAAATGCTTTATTACTTCTTCTATATCATCTATAAATCCCATGTTAAGCATTTCGTCAGCTTCATCTAAAACAAGAAATTTTGCATCTTCTAAATGAAGAGCCTTTCTTCTTATAAGGTCAAGAACTCTTCCAGGAGTACCTACAACTACGTCAACACCTTTTTTTAGTTCTCTTAATTGTCTTTGGATTGAATCACCACCATATATAGGTAAAATTCTTAATTTTTCATATTTTGATAACTTACTTAAATCTTCATAAACTTGTATAGCTAATTCTCTTGTTGGAGCAAGAACTATAGCAGCTATATTACCAGTTTTAACAATGTTGTTAAGTAAAGAACATCCGAAGGCAGCAGTTTTACCAGTACCTGTTTGAGCCTGACCAATAATATCATGCCCTTCTATAGCTATTGGAATTGCTTTTGCTTGTATAGGAGATGGGTTTACAAATCCTAAATCATCAATAGCTTTTAATATTTCTTCTTTTAAGTTCAAATCTCTAAATGTTATGTTTTCCATGTAACGTTCCCTTCATGTATATTTCTAATATATTTAAAATTATTTTGTACTTTTGTAACGGCTAGTATTAGAACTAACTTTCTAAGTATATCTTAAAACTTGGAATATTGCAAAAAATTTTATTTGGTAATTATACAAAAATAGAACTTGACTAAACAATGCATTCTTTGTATTCTATGATATAGAAAAGGACAAACTGTAAAAGAACTAAAGAAATTAAGGAAGGTGAACTATGGTGATAGTTGTAGGTGGAATGATTGGGCTTGGAAAGAGTTCTGTTGCAGAAATTTTAGGAGAGCACTTTAATTCAAAAGTATTTTATGAAAGTGTTGATGATAATCCAATTCTTCCATTGTTTTATAGTGAAAGTGAAGAAGAAATTCAAAAGAAGAGATATCCATTTTTGCTTCAATTACATTTTTTAAATACAAGATTTAAAAGTATAAAAGAAGCTTTATATGATGATAAAAATGTTTTAGATAGATCAATTTATGAGGATTGGTATTTTGCTAAAAAGAATATGGAACTTGGAAGAATTTCAAATTTAGAAATGAATATATATGAAGGTCTTTTAAATAATATGATGGAAGAGTTAGATCAGTTGCCTAAAAAAGCTCCTGATTTAATGGTTTATTTAAAGGGTTCTTTTGAAACTGTAATGAAAAGAATAAAAATGCGTGGAAGAGATTTTGAAATTGATGAATCTTTAATAGATTATTATAAATTCCTTTGGGAAGGCTATGATAATTGGGTTCAAAATTATTATAATGCTTCTGATGTCTTAGTTATTGATATGGACGTAATGGATGTTGTTAAACGTGTAGAAGATAGAGAAAAACTTATAAAAATGGTTGAAGAAAAGATAAAAAAATAAGAGATATATCAAAAAATTTGATATATCTCATTTGAATTAGTTCATAAGTGATTTTAATGCAAGAAGATCTAAGAAGCTTACTTGTCCATCTTCATTAATATCTGCATTATCTTTATTTATATTTACATTACCATTAGTATTTATATACTTTTTAAGAATAGTATAGTCAGATATGTCTATAACTCCATTATTATCGCAGTCACCAAGTATTATAACAGGTTCGCCAATAGGAGTTGTATCGCCAATTGCAACACTTATAACTATTGCAGAGTTGTTGTCAAAAGTTAGGATAAAGTTATAAGTACCTTTTTCTAATGATGCTAAATATGATTTGTTTAATGTTAAAACTGAATTTTTTAAAGTGAAATCTTTACCTTCAGTTAATGTATAATCTCCATTTTTTATGTCTGTTAATTTATTACCATTTTCATTGATGTTAAATGAAATTGATTCTTGCTTTTTAACATTTTTATCAAATACAGCTACAGGATTTTCTACTACAGCAAAATTTTCTGATTCAGGTCCATATACGCCTAATTCAAAAATTGAATAACCCCAGCTGTAGTTGAATTTTTGAGTACAATAAACTCTTACATAACGAGCTTTACAAGCTTTATCAAGTTCTATTTCTTGAAGACCGCCTTTACCATTATAAGTTCTATATACTTCTTGCCAAGTTGTAGCATCATCTGAAACTTGTACTTGGAATTGAGTAGCATAAGCATTTTCCCAGTTAATTAAGACTTTTGAAATGTCTTTTGATTCACCTAAATCTACATATAGCCAGTCAGTAGAAGAACCAGAGTTAGAAGCCCATCTAGAAGACAAGTCACCATCAGTTGTATTAGATGCAGTATATGCATTACTTTCTACACTTGAGCATACAGCATCTTTTCCTAAAGCAAGATTTCCACTTGGAAGAGGACTTACAGGTTTTTGAGCAGGAAGTCCAGCTCTCATTGAAGCAGGAATTTTAGCTAATTTGTTTAAAGCATATTCATCTTCATATATCATTTCTTTAGCCCATGGTTGTAAAGTATCATAAGAACTATCTGTAGTCATATCAAGGAATGTTTGAGGGTTGTTACCAGGTCCCCATGACCAGATTAAATATCCATATCCGTATTTTGCACAACATTCCATAACTTCTTTATAAGGAATTTGTCCTTGTTCAGTTTCTTCCCATTGATTAGCAAATTCACCTACAACTAGAGGTAGTTCCATATCATAAGATTCTTTGAATTCTTTATAAACTTCTTCTGCATTATGTCCATACATTTTTGGCCACCAGCAGTGAACTGATAACATTATATTACTATCTGGGTCAGCTTTAATAAGATCAGGACCACAAGCTTGAAGTTTATTTATATCTTGTCCCCATGAAGAACCATCTATTAAAAGAGGTACATGTATACCAGCTTTTCTCATTCTAAGGATTGCATCAGTATATCCTTCAGTAAAAGTAGCATCAGAAATATTTCCGTTACCAACTTCATTACCTATATTAACAAGAAGATATTCTTGATGTTTTTGGATAACCTTTACAACATCAGGTGAAATCCACCAGTCAACAAGGCTAGGTAACTTGTCAAATTCACCAGTAGCATCATGAAGTTCGATAATTGGAATCATATGTTCAGCACGGCAGTTAGTGATTGCAGTATCAAGTTCTTCAGCTGTACCATCTTTCATAGTCCATACTATACGGCAACAGTTAGCTCCAGTTTTAGCTATTTCTTTAAATGATGGGTCACCATCTTTATCCATCCATACTATCATTTTGTTGATACCATAAAGAGTAGTTTTTTCATCATTTAAGTCGTAAAGATCTCTTCCTACAACTTTGAAACCAGGATGTGTTGCATCAGTAGCTGCTGCTACAGGTTTACTTGTAAATAATACAGGGGCAAATAAGCAAGCACCAAGTAAACCAAATAAAATGTGTTTCTTTTTCATTTAAGTATTCCTCCTAAAATATTATTTGTTCTTAAATATAAAGGGAAAAAATAAAAGTTATATCATTTTATATATTAAGAACATATCCATATTAAAATAATTTTACAAGGATGTACAAAAGTAGACTATAGAAAAAGCTTAAATTTAAGGATATGTGTCTTAAAATGAAGTCTATTTTACATGACGAAGGAAAAGATACTCATATAATTAAAAGAGAAAATATATAAAAAATCTGTATCTGAATGATTTTTTAAAATGTACCCTTAGTCAAGGACAATTAAAAAAAAGACTAAGTGGTACCTAAAAGATGGTTCCTGTAATCAACAGGGGTCATCTTTTTTAAATTCTATTGTGGTCTATAATAATTGTGATAATTAACTTTATTTTTTAGTTTATATCTTTCTATTATTGACTTAATAATAATGAACTTTTCATGTACCATTAACTTTACTTCTTTAGCTTCACACTCCTTT
>SVCK01000165.1 GCA_015058375.1 Clostridium sp. | reverse complement strand
TAGAGCAACCGGCTCATAACCGGTAGGTCCGGGGTTCGAGTCCCTGAAGGTCCACCATTTATGGGGGTATAGCTCAGTTGGGAGAGCACCTGCCTTGCACGCAGGGGGTCAAGAGTTCGAATCTCTTTATCTCCACCATTATGTTTATGTAAAAGCTATGAATTTAAAAATTCATAGCTTTTATTTGTATATGAGAGACTAGGATATTATCTGTTAATGATAAGAATTTAGTTTCTATACGCTGAAAAAAGATGAAAAATGAAAAAAAATAAATTTTGATAAATATGTACAATATAATATAAATTTTATATAATCTATATTATAGATTAGAACATCTAGTTATATTTGATAAATTAACTCAAGTATTACATTTATTTTGTAAGGATACGTCTTTAAAGAATGGAGAGTGCTTTGGTGCGTAGTATAGAAGAATTAGAAGAACAGCTAAAAGAATTAAAGTTAGAAAAAAGAAGAATACTATTAGCTGGCAAAAGAACAGAACAGATAGATAATAAGATACAAGTAATAGAGCATGAAATAGAAAATGCTTCAAATGAATAGAAAATCAATCTTTCAGTAATAAAAATTAATATGTTAGCATATAAAAAGATAGATAATAAATCTTTCTTATAAAAGGGGTGCTGATATATGGTGAGGACAGTGGTTTGTCAAAAAGAAGGATGTTGTGGTAATGCATTTTATATTGAGACAATAGATAACAAAATTCAAGTTACCTGTAAAGATTGTGGAAGTAAATATTTATTTGATTTTAGTCAGTATGACTTTACTGTGATTTCTAGTTGTTCTATTTGTAATAATGATACATTTAAATTATTTAAAGATGTAGATAATGGAAATATTTATGCTAAGTGTACTAAATGTGGAGGACCACCAGAGAAAATATATCTTGATTCAGATGGAATTCAAGTATCATATGAAGCAAAGTTGCTACAGGATATTAAAGAATTGATGTATCATGTAGATCAAAGAGTGTGTAATTTAGAAATTAAAGTTAAAAACATGGAGAGAGGACAAAATATTTTAGAAGAATCATTAGCATATATAAATAAATATATTGTTGATAAGCAGTAAAGAGGAATGTGGAGAGAAGATGAGAAACAATAAGAATTTAAAAACAAGATGGATACTTGTCATAGCGTGGATGGCATTTATATTTATAATGTCACAGATGCCAGGAGATAAGTCAAGTGAACAAAGTGGATTAGTTATACTTATTTTTTCATTTTTTGGTATAGATTTAAGTATTTGGGGTGAATTAGGAACTTATATAGTTAGGAAATGTGCTCATTTTACTGAGTACTTTATATTATATATATTGGCTTATAGGCTATTACTTTTATATTATTCACGAAGTAAAGCGATTGTATTAACTATTTTTGGGGTATTTTTCTATGCATGTAGTGATGAATTTCATCAATGGTTTATTGAAGGAAGAGTAGCTGCTTTCAAGGATGTTTTAATAGATACTTTTGGTGGAATTTTTGGTTCTATAGTTATGATAGTAATAAATAATATAAAGAATATAAAGAGTAGAGGAAGCAAAATCTAAGTTGCAAAATAGATTTTGCTTCCTCTACTTTTTAATATGTATAAAAGATAATTTATGAAGAAAGAATTAATAAAATTTTTATAAAATGCATAAATAAATATATTCGAATAATGGTATAATAAAAGTTAGTGTTCTTAAAATGAAATATATGGAGGAGTTTCGTAATGAAGTTTAAAGAAAACATTAAAAATAATAAGGATAAGTTATTTTTAAGTTTATTTATTATGCTGGCATTTTCAATTATTATATATATAATCTTTAAATCACCAGTACAAGGAGTTGCGGATCAAGGAGACTTTGATAGAGTTATGTCACCCGTTGGACTATCTTTGCTTGATTCAGATAAAGGTAATCCTGATTTTAATAGATTTTATAAGTATATAGTTACAGATTATAAGATAACAGGTAATATTGTAAATGTGCTATTAACAATAGTTGGATCGAGTATTGGATATGTAATAGGGATTATAAATGTTATTTGCAAATTGTTTGGAAGTAATGTTTTTAAAACTCAGTATTTAGCAATTGCATATAGCATTATGTATATATTTGCGATAGTTTTAATACTAAAGAATTTAAAATTGAATAGTAAAATAAAATATGTATTTACTTCACTTTTATTTCTATTTGTATTTTTTGATGGAAATTATATTATGTGGTTCAATAGTTTATATGGAGAACCTATGATGATAAGTACATGTCTATTGTTAATAGGAACTTATTTAAATTATATTAATTATAGATATGAAGGTAATGATAAAGAAAAGTTATTAAGTAAGATATATTTAGTTTTTATAAGTGCATTTTTATTTTTGGGATCAAAAATGCAAGTGTTAACAGCATTGCCATTTGTTGTTGTTTTATTAGGAAAGATTTTGTGGGAAAACAGAACAGTATTTGATAGAAAAACAACGAATAAATTTATAATTGCTTTTATTATTGTAATCATGTATCCTCTTGAGATAAATATGACTAGTGGTAACATAAGTAAAGACACTCAATATAATTCTGTATTTTATGGAGTACTTTATGACTCTGATACACCTGAACAAGATTTAATTGATATGGGGTTAAATCCAGATATGGCAGTAGAAGCAGGAAAACATTCATATTTGAATCAAGATGAATATGTAAAGTATTTGCCAAGAACAGAAATAACTGAAGAAGAGTTTTATAGTAAGATGGGAAATTCTAAACTAGTTAAATTCTATTTAACTCATCCTTTAAGATTAATAGGAGGAATGGAATATACTGCTGATAAAGCATTTATAACAAGTACTGATTTAGGAAAGACATCAAGAGATTATAGTGAAGAAACAATAACACAGCTTGATAGATTTACTGGTTGGTCTTCTATTAGAGAAAATTATTTTCCTGGACAATTATGGTTTATTATATCTATATACGTAATTATACTTGCTTTTTCAGTATGGAAATTTATTAAAAATAAGAATGACAATATAATTAAGAGTAGAATTATACTTATGTGGGCAGTAATGTTTATTGGAGCAATTCAGTTTCCAATGCCTTTAGTTGGTAATGGTCATGCAGATACAGCTAAGCAATTGTTCTTATTTAATTTTATTTTTGATATTATGATTTTAACTTGTGTAAGTTATATATTTTATAAGATTGTTGATTTATGTTTAAAGGTTATTAATAGAAATAAGTAAGAGAAGTAAGGGGTTAATATATGAAAAAGTTAAAAAATATTGTCGTTAAAATCTATCTAGAGTCCAAAAATTTAATTAAAGGTATTTTTAAAAATGATATAAGTAAGTTGCGATTTGAAACAGTAGCCTCATTACTTATAAAGACAATTTTATTTATGGCATTAGTTAAAGAAGAAAATGCTGTGCAAATAAAATTTGTAAATATTGATATAAAGTATTGGTATATATATATTGCTTTTATATTAATATTCTATTCTTTTGGATATCTTTTATCAGAAACGAAGCAGACAGTCTTTTTAATATTATATAATATTTTATATAGTTCAATTTTAGTGATAGATTTATGGTATTATAGAGTTAATAGAGATGTATATGGTTTAAAAAATATACTTTTCCCAGATACTTTTAATGTCATGAAAGGATCTTTAATTAATTTTAATGTTATTGATTTAATATTTATTGTTGACATATTATTAGTTTTATTATGGGTTATAGTAAAAAAGAAGAAAAGTTATGAAAATAGAAGTATAGGTAAATTTAGTTTTACTATTAGATACTCTATAATAGTTATATTACTTTCATATATTGCATTAGATATTTTGGGATTAGGAAAATGGTGTGATAACATTGTAAGCAATGGTTGGTATTATTCAATGACAGCTAATAGTTCAGGACCTTTAGGATATCATATAGTAGAGGCAGGAAAATCTCTTATTCAAAAGTTTTCAACTTCTACAGAAAAAGATGATTCTAATATTAATCAATGGCTAGCGGATAATGATGAACATCTTGAAGATAATGAATATAGCGGAATCGCAAAAGGAAAGAATGTCATTTTTCTTCAAATAGAATCACTAGAAAACTTTGTAATTAATCAAACAGCTAATGGTACAGAAATAACACCTTTCTTAAACAAGCTTGCAAGTGAGGGGCTATATTTTAATAATTTTTATGAACAGAATAATGCTGGAAATAGTATAGATTGCGATTTTATGGTTAATACATCAGTATTTCCTTTAGGTGATAAAATAACTGCTCTTAATTATGGAGTGAATACTTATGAGAATTCTTTACTTAAAGTATTAGCAAGACAAGGATATACTACAATAAGCACTCATGCAGAACAAGCTGGAGAATTTAATTGGAGTGAGATTCATAGAAATTGTTTTGGTGCTGAAAAATTATGGAGTATTGATGATTATGTTTATGAGGAATGTGTAGGATATGGACTTTCAGATAGAAGTTTCTTATCTCAGATTGCACGTAAAGTTCAAGATGTTGATAAACCATTTTTTATACAGGTGCCAACTTTATCAAGTCATGGACCTTTTAATATAGATAAGCAATATAGAGAACTTAATCTTCCACATGAAATTGATGAAAGTTATTTAGGAGGATATTTTGAAAGTGTTCATTATTCTGATAAACAGATAGAAATGTTTTTTAATATGCTAGATGAAGAAGGACTATTAGATAATACTATAATTGTGTTATATGGAGATCATACAGGAGTACATAAGTATTATAATGATTCTATTCAATTGCTATCTTATGAAGGAGATTGGTGGAAGGAAGAAGACCATAAAATTCCATTAATAATATATTCAAAAGACATAAAATCAAAGGTTGTAGAGGCTAATGGAGGACAAGTTGATCTTCTACCAACAATATGTTATTTATTGGGTATAGATAAAAAAGAGTATATAAATACTTCTATGGGAAGAAATTTAGTAAATACTAATAGAGAAGCAACTGTAATAAAAGGAAATAAGATTATGGGAAATGTAAGCAGTGAAGAGGAAAAACAACATTTATTAAATGCTTATGCAATAGGAAAAGAAATAATTAAGAAAAATTATTTTTCAAATTAAGTTTGGAGGTAAGTAGACAGTATGAAAGAGACATTATACTTAGTTATACCTTGTTATAATGAAGAGGAAGTATTACATGAAACGTCAAAGAGATTGTTAGATAAGATTAGCAATATGATGGAGAAAGATGTTATTGCAGAAGATAGCAAAATATTGTTTGTTAATGATGGTTCAAAGGATAGAACTTGGGAAATTATAAAAGAACTTCATAATAGCAATGATATTTTTTGTGGAGTAAATCTTTCTAGAAATAGAGGACATCAAAATGCTCTATTAGCAGGATTAATGACTGCAAAGAAATATGCAAATATGACTATATCATTAGATGCTGATTTACAAGATGATGTAGATGTTATAGATAAATTTGTTGAAGAGTATTATAACGGTAGCGACATAGTTTACGGTGTTAGATCATCAAGAAAGACAGATACATTCTTTAAAAGAACAACTGCACTAGCTTTTTACAAATTAATGACTATGCTTGGAGCGGATACTGTATATAATCATGCAGATTATAGACTAATGAGTAAAAGAGCTTTAGAAGGTTTGAGTGAATTTAAAGAAGTTAATTTATTCTTAAGAGGCTTAGTTCCAATGATAGGTTATAAACATTCTATTGTAGAGTATGAGCGTCATGAGAGATTTGCAGGAGAATCTAAGTATCCATTAAAGAAGATGATAGCATTTGCTTTAGATGGAATAACTTCATTAAGTATAAAACCAATTAGCATAATAACAGGATTAGGATTTTTTATTTTTGCTATAAGTTTTGTTGCTTTGATTTATTCGTTAATAGCTAAATTTACTGGTAATGTAGTAAGTGGTTGGACTTCATTGACTGTATCTATATGGATGATTGGAGGAATTCAATTATTATCTTTAGGTGTAATTGGTGAATATATAGGTAAGATATATAATGAAACTAAGCAAAGACCAAGATTTATTATTGCTGATGAGTTGATTAAGAGGTCAAGTGATCAGGAGGAATCAGATGAATAATAGTATTGTTGATAAGTTTACTAAAACTTTTTTTACAAAACAGTTTATAATTTTTGTAATTATAGGTGTAATTAATACGTTTAGTACAACTGTATTTTCAACTATTTATAAGAACTTTATAGATCCTAATATAGCATTTGATTTAGGATATGCATCGGGAATCCTTGTTTCATACACATTGAATAGTTTAATAACATTTAAGGAGAAACTAGGGGTTGTACGCTTAGTAAAGTTTGCAATTTCTAATATTCCTAACTTTATAATTCAGAAAATAGTAGTATTGATAGTAATTAATATTTTAGTATGGCCTAGTATAATAGCTTATGGATTGGCAGCTATTATAGGTGTACCTGTTACATTTTTAATAATGAAGTTATTTGCTTTTAGAAAGAAAAATTAGACTAAAAAGAGCTACCACTACTAACGATTGAAAAATTGTTAGTAGTGGTAGCTTTTTTTTACATATGAAATAGATTACTGGGTAAGAATAAAAGTGTAATAAAAATTAGAAATACATAACAAATAATGAGATTATAGAATTTATAAGGACTATTTCTATATAAAAATTCATAAAAATTATAAAAGACAGCTTTTTAAATAGTACTACATTGTAATGGAAGGTAGGTGAGGAGTCAAATCTTAATGTATTTTAAGCATTTGACAATGAGTATGAAAGATTATTGTATTAGTAATTTGAGAAATCTAGGGATTATAGGGCATAGTTCTACTGGAAAAACTTCATTAGCAGAAGCACTAATATTTTCTTCAGGAGCATCTGAAAGATTAGGAAAAATAGAAGATGGAACTACTATTTCAGATTTTGATCAAGAAGAAAAAAAGAGAAAGATTTCAATTGGTTCATCAATAATTCCAGTTGAGTGGCAAGGTGTTAAAATCAATATGTTAGATGTACCAGGTGATTTCGATTTTATTGGAGAAAGTATAGAAGCTATGAGGGCAGTAGATGTAGCAACTATAGTTGTATGTGGTGCAACAGGAGTTCAAGTAGGTACGGAAAAAGCTTGGGATTATTGTAACAATATTAACTTACCTAGAACTTTTTTTATAAATAAATTAGATAGAGAAAATTCGGATTTTGATAGAGTGCTTGATGAATTAAAAGATAGCTTTGGAATAAGTGTTGTTCCAATTCAATATCCTATTGGTTCTGAAAGTGATTTTAGAGGAGTAATTAATGTAATTACAAAGAGAGCGAGAATATACAATCCTAAAACTAAAAAGATGGAAATTGCTGAAGTTCCAGGAGAGCTTGTTGAAAAAGTTGAAGAATGTAAGAAGATGATTACAGAAGCTGTGGCAGAAACTGATGAAAAACTTTTAGATAAGTATTTTAATGAAGGCGAATTGTCCGATATTGAACTTTATGATGGTTTGATTAAAGGATGTGCTTCGGGAGAAATTGCACCAGTAATGTGTGGTTCAGCTTTGAAAGTAATTGGTATGAATACTCTTTTAGAAGATATAGTTGAGTGTTTCCCATCACCTAAACATGCATTGAGTCAAAAAGCAGTCAATGTTGATACTAACGAGCAAGTTGATGTTAAATTAGATCAAGAAAAGCCTTTTTCAGCTTTTGTATTTAAAACAATAGCAGATCCATTTGTAGGAAAGATATCTTTATTTAGAGTTATGACAGGGGAATTAACAGGAGATTTAAGTGCTGTTAATACAAACAAAGATAAAGTTGAAAAATTAAATCATATATTCTTTATGAGAGGTAAAAATCAGATTCCATGTGATAAGGTTGTAGCAGGAGATATTGGTGCTGTATCAAAACTTCAGTATACGTCTACAGGAGATACATTGTGTGATAGCAATTTTAAAGTTGTTTATGATAACATGAATTTTCCTGAACCTGTAATGTCTATGGCGGTTCTTCCTAAGAGCAAAGGCGATGAAGATAAGATATCATTATCTTTAAATAAATTATTAGATGAAGACCCAGTATTTACAATTACGAGAGATATAGAAAATGCTGAAACTATTATATCTGGACTTGGAGAAACTCATTTAGATGTAATAGCAAGTAAGTTGAAAAACAAATTTGGCGTAGAAGTAATGTTAAGAGAACCTAAGATTCCATATAGGGAAACTGTTGTGGGTAAGGCTGATGTTCAAGGTAAGCATAAGAAACAGTCTGGAGGACATGGACAGTATGGTGATGTTAAGATAATATTTGAACCAAGAAAAGATGGGGAAAAAGATTTAGAATTTGTAGATAAGGTTGTTGGTGGAGCTGTTCCTAGAAACTTTATTCCAGCAGTTGAAAAAGGGTTAAGAGATTGTATAAAACATGGAGTGTTAGCAGGATATCCTGTAATAGGATTAAAGGCAACTCTTTATGATGGTTCATACCATCCAGTAGATTCTTCAGAAATGGCATTTAAGGTGGCAGCTTCTATTGCATATAAAAAAGGATTAGAAACTGCTAAATCAGTTTTATTAGAACCAATAATGCATATGGAAATAGTAATACCAGAAGAGTATATGGGAGATGTAATAGGCGATTTAAATAAAAAGCGTGGAAAGGTTTTAGGAATGGAGCCTGATGGAAAATATCAAAAGTTAATAGCAGAAGCTCCTATGTCAGAGTTATTTAAATATGCTACAGATTTAAAATCAATAACTCAAGCAAAAGGTAGTTTTACTATGAATCTTGATAAATATGAAGAGGTTCCAGCAGCTGAGGCTATGAAGATTATAGATAAGTGTAAGGAATTAAAAGAATTGAAAAATGAAGCATAATAACATTTTTGATATTTAGATTTTAACTATCTATCTTGAAAACTAATCAAGATAGATAGTTTTTTATTTAGAACAAGTATCCACCAATACTAACTTAATGAAATTGAGATATGTATTTGTCTATTTTTTAGGTATATAAGGTTAAGTCATTGAGAAAAATAAGTATAGAAAATGGATAATGTAGCAAAAAATATATACACATATAATATGATTTATAGGAGGAATATAATGTCGGATTATAAGATGGATATTAACGGCGGTATAGGATTAAGTGATTATAGTAATATTCATGATTATCTTGGAGTAGTGGATGTTGAAGATAACTTTATTATTACATTAAATAATAGTGGGGCAAATGAAATTAATATTATAAATTCTATTCTTAAACATAACTATTTTTGTGTTTGGCAAGAAGGGTATGATGAATACGGAACATATCATATTTATTCTTATAAATTAAAATAATTTCCAAAACACACTTTATTTACAATATAATAGTATCTAGAGTACTAAAATTGTATTGGAGATGATTGTATGAAAAAGTATGTTGTTGGAATAGATTTAGGTGGAACTAAAATAAGTACTGCATTGTCAGATTTCCAAGGAAATATACTAAGCAATGTAGTTGTGGAAACTAAGGCGTGTGAAGGTGAAATACCTGTTTTAAATAGAATTATATCTACAGTAGAATCTGTAATAGATAAAGCTAGTATTGGAGTAGATGAAATTGAGGCAATAGGAATAGGTTCTCCTGGTCCATTAGATGCTAGGACTGGAGTTATAATTGATACGCCTAATCTTCCATTTAAAGATTTTAATGTTGTAAAGCCAATAGAACAAAGGTTTAATGTACCAGTATATTTAGATAATGATGCTAATGTAGCTGCAATTGGTGAATTTATGTTTGGTGCAGGAAGAGGTAAAAAGAATATAGTATTTATTACTGTAAGCACTGGAATAGGAGGGGGTGCTATAATTGACGGAAATGTATATAGAGGAAGCACATTTAATGCATTAGAAGTTGGACATACTACTATAGACCCTAAAGGACCAAGATGTAATTGTGGTAATATAGGATGTTTAGAGGTTTTAGCATCAGGAACAGCAATAGGTAAAAATGGACAAAAAGCAGCACAAGGCATAGAGGAAACTTCTTTAAAACAGTATGATAAAATAACTTCTTATGAAGTGTTCTTAGAAGCTGAAAAAGGGGACAAGGTAGCTAAAGACATAAGAGATAAGGCTTTAAATTATCTAGGTATTGGAGTTGCCAATGTTATATCGATTTTTGATCCAGAAGCAGTTATAATAGGAGGGGGAGTAACTCAAGTTGGAGATATATTATTTAGCAGAGTAAAGGAAGTTGTTAATGAGAGATGCTTTAAAGTTATGTCAAATAATTGTGAGATAGTTCCAGCTGGATTAGGGACTAATGCAGGAACAGTAGGGGCAGTGGCTTTGGCTATATTAGAAAGCAAAGATAAATAATTTTTGATATTAATGGGTCTTTTATAG
The DNA here is from genome assembly GCA_015058375.1 of Clostridium sp. Classification (GTDB taxonomy): domain Bacteria; phylum Bacillota; class Clostridia; order Clostridiales; family Clostridiaceae; genus Clostridium. The sequence goes on along the minus strand of SVCK01000165.1, from coordinate 12,226 downwards.
ACTCATTTTTGTTAAGGAGGATAAGAAGATGACTACAGTATACATAACTAGACATGGACAAACTCTTTGGAATATTGATTATAGATTTCAAGGACAGAAGGATTCGGAATTAACTGAAAAGGGAATTAATCAAGCTAAGCTTCTTAGTGAAAGGATGAAAGATGTACATATAGATTGTATTTATGCTAGCCCATTAAAGAGAACAGTGGAAACAGCTAAGGTTATTAGAGGAGATAGAAATATAGAAATAATTAAGGAAGACGGCTTTAGAGAATTAAGTTTTGGTGATTATGAAGGTAGAACTAAGGAAGAACTTGTTTTAGAAGGTAAGGGAAAAGAAATTACAGATATATTTAATTATGTAGAAGAGGCAAAAGCACCAAATGGTGAGTCATTAAAGGAGTTATATGACAGAGTGAGTAAAACTTTAGATAGTGTATTAGATAAGCAAAAGGGAAAAACTATTTTTATAGTAACTCATGGAGCTGCACTTTTAGCTATTTATAAATATTTTAGTGAGGAAAATAAGTATTATCCTAAAGTTATGAGCCAGACATCTCTTACTAAGGTAGTTGATAAAGGAGAAGGATTTAAATTTGAATATGTAAATGATATCCAGCATCTTGAATAGTCTATGTTATAATGAAGACAAAAGCTATAGAGGAGTGAAGATAAATGAGAGCTGAATTAATAGCAGTAGGAACTGAAATATTATTAGGTGATATAGTTAATACAAATGCACAATTTTTATCTAAAGAATTAGCATCTATAGGAATAGGCGTTTATAATCAAGAAGTTGTAGGCGATAATGAAGAAAGATTATTTGAAGCTTTAGAAATTGCATTGAATAGAAGTGACATGGTAATTACAACAGGAGGACTTGGGCCAACAGATGATGATTTAACTAAAGAAACTGCTTGTAAGTATTTTGGAATGAAAATGGAACTTCATAAAAAATCTTATGATGAGTTAGTTAAATATTTTAATAAAGTAGGAAAAGAACTTACTGACAATAATTTAAAGCAAGCATATTTTCCTAAAGAAGCAAAAGTTTTAGACAATCCTAATGGAACTGCACCAGGAGCAATTTTGGAGAAGGATAATAAAATTATTGTAATTCTTCCTGGACCTCCAAGAGAAATGAAGCCTATGTATAAAAATTACGTTAAAAATTATTTGATAAAAAAGGGTAATGGAATAATTAAATCTGAAACTATAAGGCTTTTAGGTATTGGAGAAAGTAAGATGGCAAAAGAAGTAGAAGATTTAATTAATTCAGGAATTAATCCAACAGTAGCACCATATGCTAAAGAAGAGGATGTAATTTTAAGGATTACAGCTAAGGCTAATAATGAGCAAGATGCAACTAAATTAATTAAACCTGTTAAAGACATTATAAAAGATAGATTTGGAATTAAATGCTATGCAGAGGGTGAAGAAACTAAGATTGAGGAAGTTGTAGGAGATTTATTGATTGATAGAAAACTTACTATTTCTACAGCTGAATCTTGTACTGGTGGTATGATTGCAAGTAGATTAATCAATTATCCAGGGATTTCTGATGTGTTTTTAGAAGGTGCTGTAACTTATTCAAATGAAGCGAAAATGAGAACTTTAAATGTAAAAAAGGAAACTCTTGATAGTGTAGGAGCAGTAAGTAGAGAAACAGCTGAGGAAATGGCACTTGGAATTGCAAAAAGAACAGGTTCCGATATTTCTGTTGTAACAACAGGTATTGCAGGACCAGGAGGCGGAACTGATGAAAAGCCAGTAGGACTTGTATATATAGGACTTTATTATAAGGGAAAAGTAAAATCTTATAGACATGTTTTTTCTGGAGACAGAAAACAAGTAAGAACTAAGGCGTCTGTTGAGGCTTTAGATAAGGTTAGAAGAGCTATATTAGAAGATAATATAGAATAAAAAAAGAATCAATCCCCCTTAAAAATTAAGAGGGATTGAAACGTATATAAATAAAATGGGGGAGAGGCGATTATAAAAGCATCTCGCTTCATTAATAAATATTCCCATATTATTTGTTAAATATACAGCATAATGAAAATTTAAGGAGAAAAATTTAAATGAGAAAGATATGTAAGAATGACTTATGTAGAAGTAATATATATTTTTTATTAATATTATTAGGTTCTATTTTTGTACCTTTTATTTTAGCATTTATATTTCATTTCTTAGGCATAACAGATTCAAGAATAAAATTAATGCTTAGTCATATTATTTTATTTTTAGTACCTGCGGTTATTTATTTTGTAGTTACTAAGAAGAATGTAAAGAAAACTTTGAGATTAAATAAATTACATATTGAAGATATAGGGGTAATATTTTTGATATCAGTTTTAACATATCCTCTTATGTCGTGTGTAGCGATAATTAGTTCTATGTTTGCAAAGAACCAAGTAGGAGAATATATATCGTCAATTTCATCAACACCATATGTAGTTATGATTTTATTGTTTGGGTTAATGCCAGCAATAACTGAAGAGGTTACTTTAAGAGGAGTTGTATTATCTGGATATAACAATCAATCTAAATTTAAGGCGGCATTAATTACAGGAATTTTCTTTGGAATATTTCATTTGGATCTTCATCAATTTTTATATGCAAGTGTATTAGGTTTTGTAATGGCATATTTAGTTAGAGTTACTAATAGTATTTTTTCATCTATGATTCTTCATTTTACTGTTAATTCAATGTCTGTAACTTTGCAGAAGATAACAAGTTTAAAAGGAAGTACGGTAGCACAATCAGCAAGTGATATTGATCTTACGGCTTTACCTTTAGATGAAAAAATGATATATGTAAAGATTGCTGTAATTGGAGCGATATGTATGCTTGGGCTTGTATTTAAATTAATAAAAATGCTTGAAAGATGGGATCAAGAAAGAAGATCAGTCTATAGCATTCCTTTAGAAGAAGATATGATTGTAAGTGAAGAAACGGTACAAGAAAGCATAATAAATTTACCATTAATTTTAATTATAGTAGTTTATGTAGCTGTCATGTGGTTGACGAGTATTATATAAAAAATGGACTGTCGTATGTGGATTTTTTATACGACAGTCCATTTTTTATTGGATTTTATCAATATCTTGTACAGTAGAACAAAGCATGGTAAAGTCATTCTTTTTAACCCATCCATGGCAGTTTTCATCTGAATCAATAGGTAGAATTATATAGAACCATGTTACATCATATAAAGTACATTCATCAATAATATTTACTTGTATTTGAACTTTGTTTTTGTTAATTATTGGTGAATTGATGAGTGGTGATAGATATATATTTGTGTTTTTTCCTAATATACCTGAATAATTTATAGGAATAGAAAATTTTGCTGATATTTTTTTTGTTTTATTGATAGATAGTTCTTTTTTTAGCTTTTCGTTATATTGAGCAAGTACAAGAATTTTATGTTTTAATTTTGCTTGCTCATTTGAAAAGTATACATAGGTTATATAAATTATAATGCTAGCGATAATCAATAGTAATATAAATTTCATATTTGTTTTCTCCTTAAAAAGTTACATATATAAATATATTTTAGTAAACTTTAAATAAGTACATTTGATTAAATATATAGTTTGAATAATATATTATATAGAGTTTATTTGGAAATTGATATTAAAAATTCTTTTTTAAACAATAATAGATGAATATCTTACGCAAGAACATAAAGTATTAAATGAGAATATAATAATTAGAATTAATGTATTTAGGAATAACTATGAACTTTATAAGTAAAATGGATAAGATATTTAGATCTGCTAAAGTAATAAAATTTGATACTTCATCTAAATTTGTTATAATGAGTGACTGTCATAGGGGAGATGGAAGCTTAGGTGATAATTTCTTTAAGAATCAGGACATATATTTTCATGCTCTTAAGTATTACTATAAAAATAATTATACTTATATAGAATTAGGTGATGGAGATGAATTATGGGAATGTAAAAAAATTGATGATATAATGGAAACTTACAGTAATGTTTTTTGGCTTATGTCGAAATTTTATAAAAAACAAAAACTGTATTTGTTATATGGAAATCATGATAGAGTCAAAGCAGATAAGAAGTATGTTAAAAAAAATTTTTGTAGCTTTTTTGATGAAAGAAAAGATAAAGAAATTTCTCTTTTTAAGGATATAGAATTTCATGAAGCATTAGTATTAAGAGATACATATGATAATAAAATTTTACTGATACATGGACATCAATATGAATTTGTTAATGATAAATTATGGAAGATGACTAGGTTTTTTGTGAGGTATTTGTGGAGAAGTGTAGAAATGTATGGAATAAGTGATCCTACAAGTACAGCTAAGAATTATAAAAAGAAAAAGGTTATAGAAAAGAAATTTATTGATTGGATTAGAAAACGTAAAGTTATGGTTATTGCAGGTCACACTCATAGACCAATGTTTGCTCAAGTTGGAGAAACACCTTACTTTAATGATGGCAGTTGCGTTCATCCAAGATGTATTACAGCTATTGAAATAAGTGGTGGTAATATACAACTTGTGAAATGGTGTATTAATGCAAATGAACAGGGGATATTATCTATAAATAGAGTGGTTCTTGCAGGACCAGGAATAATAAAGAATTATTTTTATTAAAGTTGACTGTGTGAAGTTTTTTCACACAGTCATAATAGTACTATTATTGATTGCAAAATTTTTTTACTTAAAATTTAAGTCTATATTTTAGACTGCTTAATAGTTTTAAATCAGTATCTATAGTTATACCAGATGTAGTAAGCATATCCCCTGATATTGCAGCATTAGCTCCACTTAAAAAGGCTGATTTACCTTTATCATTTAAAAGACCACGTCCACCAGCTAGTCTTAAAAAAGAATCAGGAATTATAAATCTAAAAATAGCTATACTTCTAAGAATCTCTTCTTTTGATAAAGGTTTATTATTTTCAAGAGGAGTACCTTTTATAGGATTTAAAATATTAATAGGAATAGATTTTATACCTAGACTTCTTAAATCAAAAATCATATCAATTCTATCTTCCATGCTTTCTCCTAATCCAATAATTCCTCCGCTACAAACTTCTAAACCTGCCCTTTTTGCATTTTTTATTGTTTCAATTTTTTCATCATAAGTATGGGTTGTACATATATGTGGAAAGAAGTTTCTAGATGATTCTAAATTATTATGATATCTATTAACACCTGATTTTTTTAATTTAACAAAATCCTCAAAAGCCAATAATCCATGAGATGCACATATAGATATATTCACTTTGCTATTTAATTCTTTATAAGTTTTACAAATACTATCTAAATCTTTAGGTGATAGACGTTTGCCAGAAGTGACAATAGAATAACGCATTATCCCCTTATCTGCATTATATTTAGCATCTTTTAAAACAACTTCTGTATCACATAAAGAATGAGGCGTTATATTAGTATTATATGTACTAGATTGAGCACAATATTTACAGTCTTCTGAACAGTTTCCGCATTTACCATTTATAATGGTACAAATATCAAAGTCATTTTGACAAAAGTGTTCTCTAATTTCATTAGCACTTTTACATAGTTCTTCTAAAGGTAAATCAATCAAAATTAAGGCTTCATCTTTAGAAATTTCATATCCTCCGTAGATTTTCTTTTTTAAATTATTTAGCATATTAAATCCCCCTAATGCTAATTTCTCCCGAATTAAGTATTTCAAGTTCACCGTTTTCTTTTTTTACAACTAGTGATCCATCATTTTGAATATCAATGGCATGTCCTTTTATAGAGATACCATTTTTAATAAAGATTATATCTTTGTCTAAAACAATACTTCTTCTCTTATATTCATTAATAAAATCATGTTGCTTTAAATTATTTGTAATTAAAAGAACTTCATTAATTATTTCAGCACATAGCTGATTTCTGCTGATTTTATTACTATCATCATTAAATAAAGAGCCAGCTCTATTTTGAATTTCTTCAGGGAAATTTTCTACAGGAGTATTGAAGTTTATACCAATTCCAAGAATTATATGATGAATAGTTCCACTTTCAAAATCAGTAGATGCTTCAGTTAAAATGCCACAAACTTTTCTTCCTTTTAAATAGATATCATTTATCCATTTAATTTCTGTATTAATACCTGTAGTTTTTTCAATAGCCCTGCAAATAGCTACAGAAGCAGCTGTTGTAATTAATACAGAATCTGAAAAATTTAAGTCTGGTTTTAAAATTATACTCATGTATATACCACTTTTGTTTGGAGAATAAAAGTTTCTTCCAAGTCTTCCTCGTCCAGCTGTTTGTTCTTCTGAAATTACAACAGTACCATGTTTAGCACCATTTGCTGCAAGTTCCTTTGCAGTAATATTAGTTGAAGCTAAAGTTTTGAATGCATGGATTTCAGTATTAGAAAAAATATCATTTAAATAAGGTGATATTCCTTCAGCAGATATTAAATCTGTTTTATATGAAAGAGAATATCCTTTATTAGGTGATGCTGTAATTTCGTAACCATCTTTTCTAAGTTCTTCGATATGTTTCCATATTGACGTTCTTGAAACATTTAATGCACTAGCAAGCTTTGCACCAGAAAGAGTTTCTCCTTTATTTTTCTCGAATTCTTTCAAAATATCGCTTTTTATAGACATAAAAAAGCCTCCTTAATTAACAAATCTATTTAGAATTTTAGCTAAAAAAGCTGCTAATATACATTTTAAAATATCAAGAGGTATAAATGGAAGTACTGAAGTAAGAATAAGTGCCTTAAAATTCATTTTAGTTAAGAATTCCATATAAGCAGCACCTAATATGTAAATTATAGGCATACCTACAACAATAGATAAAAAAATGTTTTTCTTTATATTGTTTTTATTTTTTCTTAAGAGTGAAATAACTGTAGCAGCTAATAAATAACCCAATAAATATCCACCTGTAGGGCCAAATAATTTTGCAGGACCAGCTCCACCACCTGAAAAAACAGGAATTCCTATAAGTCCAAGAAATAAGAATACTCCAATAGTTGTAAAAGCTTGTTTAGGTTTTAGTAAAAATGCAATTAAATTAATTATTATTGTTTGAGCAGTTATGCTTGCAAGAGAAAAAGGCAGCGGAATTATTATGTAAGAAGATACACATAATAATGCTGTTAATAAAGTCATTGTTGTTAAATCTTTGGTCGTTGTTTTTGATGAATTTGCTATATTCATTAGTTAACATCTCCTTTTAAAAAGTGTTTTGGGAAATAATTGCAATTATGAGTAAAATTATAGATGAGTCAAAATAGAATGTCAACCCAAAAAACAAAAATGGTTAACAATTAATTGGCGATAGTTGACAGCTTATATAAATAACATAAATATATAATTCTTTTCAGAACAGGAGAAGAAATATGAGTGATTTTACAATTAAAAAATGTACATTAAATGATATTGAGCAAATTAAGCAGATAAGTGAGGAGACTTTTTTTGAAACATTTGCCAATAAAAATACAGAAGAAGATATGAAAAAATATTTAAAAGAGAATTTTTCTTATGAGCAGATAGAAAAAGAGATAAAGAAAGATGGAGCAATATTTTATATGGTTAAAGATGAATATAAAGTAGTAGCTTATATGAAAGTTAACTTTGTAGAGGCGCAGACAGAAAAAGGTTATGATAATTCGTTAGAAGTTCAGAGAATTTATGTTTTAGAAAAATATAAAAATAAAAAGATAGGTAAAACTTTAATAGAAAAAGCTAAGCAAATAGCAAAGGAAAATAATTTAGAGTATATTTGGCTTGGGGTATGGGAAAATAATTTTGCAGCTATTAAATTTTATGAAAAGCAAAGTTTTGTAAAATTTGATACACATATAATCGTATTAGGTGATGATGAGCAAGTAGATAATTTAATGAAATACAAATTGTAAATTTTTGGAATAGTTATTAACAAATACGTCAATAATACTGATAGAGATTAATGAGAACGGGGAGGATTTAAGTAATGAAAAAAGCTCTATTAGTAATTGATATGCAAAAGGATTATTTTGAAGGGGGAAGATTTCCTTTAAGTAATGCAGATAAGACTCTAGAAAGAGTAACTAAGGCTATAAAGAAAGCAAAGGACGCTAATATACCAGTCATTTTAATAAAACATGTTTCTAATGTTACAAAAGGTATTTCACCATTTTTAAATGAAGGAACTAAAGGAGCAGAGATACATCATGATATTTTAAATGCAGCACCAGATGCTGAGGTTGTAATAAAACAATATGCAGATGGATTTTATAAAACAAATTTAGAATATATTTTAGTAACTCTAGGAATTGAAGAAATTCTTGTATGTGGAATGATGACTCAAAATAGTATTACTCATACAGCTATTTCAAAAAATGCTGAAAAATATAAAGTTAAGGTTTTAAAAGATTGTTGTACAACAGTTAATGAAACTATAAATCAAATAGCATTAGAGGGTTTATCTACACGCGTTGATTTAGTAGATTATGAAGATGTTATGTGATTTGCCTAAATATAAAAAGTAATTGACATATATGAAAAAATAGGATAAGTTAGAATATAAGGGAATGAAGTTCTCCCTTGATATTATATCTAAACCGCATGTTACGCTGATGACTTCTGTAATAGAATACTATTACAGGATTCATCAGCTTTTTTTTGTCTTTAATAAATTAGTTATTAGTATAAAGACATAGTGTAAAGAAATTTTATAATAACTATAAAAATGAGAGGAGAAAGTTATGAAAGAAATATTTAAAAGATATAAAGATACTTTTATATTGTCTATAGTAGCAGTTGTATTAGGTATAATTGTTGGAGCAATTGATACTGTCTTTGGAAAGGTATTAATAGAAATAACATTTTTTAGAGAAAAGAATTTCTTTATGTTTATACCATTTTTGGGTATTGCAGGTGTTTTGACAAATTATCTTTATTTAAAGTTTGGAAAGAATAGTATTAAAGGAATGACACTAGTATTTGAATCAGCAAATGGTGATGAAGAAGCAATTCCCAAAAGATTAGTACCATTAATTATATTTACTACATGGATAACACATCTTTTTGGAGGAAGTGCAGGACGTGAAGGTGTGGCTGTCCAAATAGGAGCAACAGTTGCAGATATAGCAGGAAGTAAACTTAAGATTAAAAATGCTAAGAGAATAATGATAATGACAGGAATATCAGCAGGATTTGCAGGGCTGTTTCAGACACCAATAGCAGCTTCATTTTTTGCTATAGAAGTTTTAACTGCAGGAATTATAGAATATAATGCATTGATAACAGTAGTAATATCAGCATTTACAGCAAGTTTTACTTCACATGTTATAGGTCTTGAAAGGTTTAATTGTGTACTTACATGTTTATTAGATATAGATGTGATTTTTATTTTTAAGTTAGCTTTAATAGGAATTATATTTGGAGTAGTTGGAGGATCTTTTGCTTATTTTTTAGTGAAGGCAAAGAGGTTTTTTAATAGTAAGTTTGAAAGTTCTATAAAAAAGATATTTGTTGTAGGATCATTTTTAAGTATAGTATTACTTTTGCTACATGGTGGAAGATATTCAGGATTAGGTACTAATCTTATTTCAAATAGTTTTAATGGAGAAAATATTTATTTTTATGATTGGATATTAAAGTTTATTTTGACGATAATTACATTATCAGCAGGTTTTCAAGGGGGAGAAGTTACACCGTTATTTTCTATAGGATCAAGTTTAGGAGTAATATTAGCTTCAATATTACATCTTCCGATAGAATTTGTAGCAGCGCTTGGATATGTTGCTGTTTTTGGAAGTGCTACTAATACATTTTTAGCTCCTATATTTATAGGAGCAGAGATATTTGGATTTAGTTATGTACCATATTTCTTTATAATATGTACAATTGCCTATATATTTAATGGGAATAAATCTATATACACAGCACAAAAGTTAAGAGAAAGTTAAAAGCAATGTATTTTGATTACATATATGGACATATATGTTGTTTAAGCCTATATTTTTGGGTTTTGAGAAAATATTAAAAAAAAGCAAAAAAAAGGAGTAAAATTAATATAAAAAAAATATTAAAAAGGAGATTTTAAGATGAAAAATATTAAAAAGATTATAAGCACAGTTTTAGCAACAGTTGTAATAGTAGGAGCTACTTTATCAGTAGGGGGAGTTATAACAAATGCAAAGACCCAAACAGGACAAGTTTCATGGTATAAAGGATTAACAAGATATGGAGCAGGAAGTTATGGTGCTGCACATCAAACAATTCCTTTCCGTACTAAAGTAAAAGTAAAAAACAATTCAAATGGAAAGACTACAACAGTTACTATTAATGATAGAGGTCCATATGTTAAAGGAAGAATACTTGATATGAGCAAAACTTCTTTTTCTAAAGTCGCAAAGACAAGTGCTGGAGTATTTAATGGAACAATAACTTGGTAGTGTAATTATGAAAATTCAAAAGAAAAAAATACATATTTTTTTAATTTTATTTATTGTATGCTTAGGATGTGCTGTTAGTTTTATATTAAATAAGAAAGATAAATCTTCGTCAATTGATAATGTTAAAGGAAATTTAATAATATCTACATTTTCAGAACATGGAAAAGGTGAAATTTTATTATATGATTTGGAAAATAATAAAGAGATATCACTTATTGATAGTAATGTTGCTATAACTGGAGATTTATCGGAAGATGGATCTAAACTGACTTATGTTAATGCTTTGGACAATTATGATCCTTGGCAAGTGTATATTCATAACATAGGCAAAAATAAGGATGCTGATGAAAAGCTTACTGATAACGAAGATGGGAAGACAAGCCCTATATTTAAAGATAATAATTTAGTGTATTATATAACAGGAGGAGATTCTGGATCAGTTCAGATTGCTAAAGAAGATATATATTCAAAAGAATCGTCTTTAATTGATGATAAAACATCAGATTGTATAGTAGATGCTATGGATATAAGGAACCAAAAGATAATTATGTCTATTACTTCTAATAATTTGTATAGTCAAGCTTGGGAAAATAGTGATGGCAGAGACATACCGATAAAACATAGCATTTGTGAAACAAATCAAGATGGAGAAAATTTGAAGAAAATAGTTGATATTCAAGCATCTGAAGTAAATTCTATATCATATACACCTAGTGGCGATGATTTAATTATAGGTGGATGTGATATTAATGGAGATAGTGGAAAAGGAATTTATAGAATATCTTTATCAGACGGAAATGTTACTACAATACTAAATGAAAAAATGTTATCAGAAGATAATTTATCTGAAGTAAGAGAATTTTCAAATCCTAACTTAGCAAAGATGTCGGCAGATGAAGAGTGTATATTCTTTTCAGGTGTAGCTTCTGATGCTGAAAGTTCAGAAATTGAAGGAATAAAATGTTACTCAACAGCTATATTTAGTTACAATATAAATAATAAGCAGATAAAAAAGGTATATGAACCCAAAGAAACAAGCTTTATTTTTGGTTTAAATATAAAATATTAAGAATGAAATAGTAAAAATATTAATGCGTATATTAGTATTTTTGCTATTTTTTTCATATTAAATGTATTTGACGACAAAATAAGCGTCGTTTGCGATTTTTTCCAAAAAATGTATTGAAAAAAGCAATGAAAAGGTTTAAAATAATATTAAAGTTAAAATAATGCCGAATGTACACGAGATATCATAGATAACTATGATATAGACGGATATGTATCGAATAGGATTTGCTAATATTTCTTTTAAACATTAACTGCATAAAGCAGATACTACTATCTATAAACAAATAACCAATTTAGTGAATTTCAACCCTATTTACTAAGACTATCATGAAATAATTTGTCCTAGAGATACAATAGTTATATTAATTTTAACGAATTAAAAATATGAGCTTTGATTTGAAAAATCAAAGCTCATATTTTTTTATATTAATTTACATGATTATAATATTTTAAATTTATCCTCAGTTGTGAAGAAATTTTCAGATATTCTGTTGATAACTTAATGTAACTTGTGGGTAAATTTAAGAATATAATTTTGTATATATTAAAAGGCACTTAAAGATAAAATATTTTTATCTTTAAAGTGCCAATGTTTAAATTTTTATTGTAAAGTATAGTTTAAAGTATTTGGCATTGAACCTGAACCTTGAATTCCAAATTCAACACTTCCACCTTTAGCTATATTAGCGTTCCAACTTACTGGAGTAATTACATAGTAATCACCAACTTCATTAAGTGTAACG
>SVCK01000164.1 GCA_015058375.1 Clostridium sp. | reverse complement strand
TTTTATCATAGAAAGCTGTTATATTAGTATGATTTATCTCTCATTCAAAATCATAATTGTCTCCAATAGGTCCAACAATATATTTAATGATTGCATCATCAGCATCTTTCATTTTTAATAGTTTTAAATGATCCTTATGAAATTTTAATATATTATTTGTTACTTTCATATAAGAATTTAAGTCACCATGATCTTTGACCTTTTTAAAGCCTCTTGTAAAATCTCTTAATAAAAAATATCTAATAACTGGATCCTTAGCTGAATCAAGCATATTATATACTTCTTTTCTTAATTTTGCTGGTGCATCTGCTGGAACCGGAAATGTATTTTTATTTTCTTCCAACCAGCTTTTAAATTTATCACTTCCAAACTCAATTCCTGATTTATCCAAATAATTTTGCTTGTATATACGTAAATTAATTTCTTCATTTATTTCATCATCACTTAACTCATTTTTGCTTTTATTGCTATTACTATTGTTTAATGTCGCATTATTATATATTATTTGATATGGTTCTTTGTCAGACATATCAAATGTAAATCTATTCTTCTCTGATTTAACTTGTCCTATTTTTTCTGGTTCACTTATTTTTTCTGATTTAATACTATTTGTATTACTTTTAATCACATAATCAGATTGAATATTTCTTATGTTGGATATTTTCATTTTCAACACTTCCTTTTTTAAACATAAGGTAGTTTCACAAACAATCACCTTATATTTTTATTCGAACTATTTGGATTTATAGTCCAAACTTAATCCATCCTACAACAATTTTTGAACTATGATTTCTTTCATCATATATTGCTTTTCTTGCACGTTGTGAGTATTCAGATGAACTTAAAACCTCACCATCTAATTTAAGCACACAATTTCCATAGCCCATTTGATAAGTTTCAATTAACATTGGAAATGAATCTTTTTTTACAGAAGCTGTCTCATAAGGTTTAAAAAAGGATTTAATTTCTTATCCCTTCCTAATTCCCCCTTTCAATTTTTATTTTTATCAGAGCTCTAATAATACATTAATTATACATACGTTTTATTCAAATTTCAAACATCATTTCCATTTTTTAAATTTTTTGGAGTTTTTTGAGTCGTTGTGTTGTTTCAAAATATTCATTGCATTATACCACTCTTCTAATTTAGCTCGAACACGTTTCCAATAGACATAGCTTACCCTGTATTTCCAGAAAAAAATAATTCAATAGCTTTATTTTCCTCCAATACTGATATTAATATTATACATAAAAAATACCTATAATCAGGACACTTTTTTCTAGCGTTCTGATTATAGGTACCATTTTATAAGAATATGTTCTCTTTATATAACTTATTTAGTTAGTTTCTTAACTAATTCTTCCATATATCCTTCTTCAAAAGGACTCTTAAGGCCAACATTATTAAGCATATTTTGGAAGCTATCTTTAGCAGATTCTTTAGCAAAAGCTAAATATTTGTTCCAAGCATCTTCATAATTTTCTTCCATTCTTATCTTAAATTGAAGAGCGCAAGTTTGTGCTAAACAATAATCTATATAATAGAATGGACATTCATAAATATGAAGCTGACGTTGCCATCTACGTCCTTCCCCTTCAAATTCATCATATTCATAAGATAAATGTGGTTTATATTGTCCTTCTAGTTCCTTCCAAACCTTTAATCTTTCCTTTTTAGTAAGTTCAGGTTTTGAATAAATAATTTCTTGGAATTCATCTACCATACATCCATAAGGTATGAATGCAATAGCATCTGCTAAATGCATCTCTCTATATTCATCTGCTCTATCCCCAAAGAATAATTCCATCCACTTTTCTGCAAAGAATTCCATAGACATTGAGTGAGTTTCAGCAGTTTCCATTTTTATATTATTATGTTCCATAATTTCATCATTTCTTGTAATAAAACCTTGAAATGCATGACCACTTTCATGAGTAATAACATCTACATCTCCACTTGTTCCATTAAAGTTAGCAAAAATTATTGGTGCTTTGTAATTTAGTAGCATATCCATATAACCGCCACCAGCTTTATTAGTTCTACCTAATACATCAAATAATTCATGTTCTAACATAAAATCAAAAAACTCTTTAGTTTCAGGTGATAATTCACTATACATTTTTTTACCTGCAGCAAATATATCATCTGCAGTTCCTATTGGAGCTGGATTACCATTTAAGAAATATATTCCTTCATCAATTGAATCTAACTTATCAAGACCTAATTTTTTTCTTCTTTCATCATGTAATTTGCTTGCAAAAGGCACTAAATACTTCTTAACTTGATTTCTAAATTTTCTTACTTCTTCAATTCCATAAGTAGTTCTTCCCATATTTAAGTAACCTAATTCAACATAGCTATTTAATCCTAATTTTTTAGCTTGTGCATGTCTATTTTTTACTAAGCTATCATATATATCGTCAAGCTCATCTTTTACTCTATTTAGAGCAATACTTCTAGCTTTAACAGCCTTTATTCTAACATCTCTATCTTTTGAAGTTAAATATTTACCTAATAATGAAAGATTTAATTTTTCACCTTCAAAGTCTATTTTTAATTCTGCCATAAGTTTACGATATTTAGAAGTTAATGTATTTTCTTCTTTTTTCAATTGAATAAGCGATTCATCAAATGACTTCAAATCAAATTCAATGTCTTTAAAAGCAATCTTTCCTATTTTTTCTTCCATATAATCTCTGAATTTAGTATTAAATAATTCTTTTTTATATTCATTTTCAAATGCTTTAATCTGTGGTTCTATTTCATCATAATAATCTTGTTCTTCAGCATAAAACTTATCAGTAACATCTCCATCATGTCTTAATTTAGCTAAAACTCTTGCAGTATACATTTCTTTTATTAATTTATAATATTTTTTATGAATTTCAAATTGTTCTTCACCAGATTTTGCTTCTTTAAATTTTCTTAAAATATCTTTTCCTTCTGCTTCAAAAGCCTCTATTGTTATTCTTTCATAAGGAAGGGTACTTAATTTAAAATCTCCCATTTTCTTTTCCTCCTATTTTTCAATTTTTCGTTATAAATTTTAACATTATAGTATATATTATATGATAACATTATGTTAATTTCAATTATTTCAATTATTGATTGTAAATTCCATATAATTAACTTATCGCCTCATTTTACAGTACATTTTTGAAAAATATTATAATTAATTCATCTTTTGTCACACTATTGTAACAATTCATTATTATAATAAAATCATAAAGTAAATAAATTCATTATTATTTTTGCAAATAACTTCTTTATTGATTAAAGAAGTTATTTCTATTTTAGATAAAAAAAGCAGGGCAAAATTTCCCTGCTTTTTAATTTACAAAATCTATTCTATTGTAAAGTATAGTTTAAAGTATTTGGCATTGAACCTGAACCTTGAATTCCAAATTCAACACTTCCACCTTTAGCTATATTAGCGTTCCAACTTACTGGAGTAATTACATAGTAATCACCAACTTCATTAAGTGTAACG
>SVCK01000016.1 GCA_015058375.1 Clostridium sp. | reverse complement strand
GTACGTTTACGGCAGTACCCCAGTCCCCTGGAATATCATTAAGTCTTCTATAAACATTAGCTCTTGGATTGTCCCATGATCTAAATACAGCTTCAATAGATTCAACTAATTGAGTCTTTGGATCTTGTGGGAAATCTTCGCCTTTTTCTTTTTTATAGATTTGCTTAAATTGCACTACTAATTCCTTCATATCCTCATAAGTTAATTCAGTGTCAAATTTAACACCTTTCTTTTCTTTAATTTCATCAATTTTATCTTCAAATAGTCTCTTTTCAATTCCCATAACTACATCTGAGAACATTTGAATAAATCTTCTGTATGAATCATAAGCAAACCTTGGATTATTAGTAAGTTTAGCCATAGCTTCTACAGCTTCATCATTTAATCCAAGGTTTAAAATTGTATCCATCATTCCTGGCATTGAAACTCTTGCTCCAGATCTTACTGATACTAATAATGGATTTGTTGTACTACCAAATTCTTTACCAGTGGTATCCTCTAAAACTTTAACACACTTATTAACTTGTTCCATTATTTCTGAAGATATTTTTCTACCATCTTCATAGTACTTAGTACAGGCTTCTGTTGTTACAGTAAAACCTGTTGGTACTGGAATATTCAAGTTTGTCATTTCTGCCAAGTTAGCTCCCTTACCCCCTAGTAAGTTTCTCATACTTGCATTTCCTTCTTTAAAAAGGTAAACGTACTTTTTCTCCATCTCAATACTCCTCCGTTCAATACAAAATATTTATACTAACAGAGCTTTATTTGGCCCCGATAGTTACCTTATTTTTTATTCGCTCTCACCCATTTTTACGAATAACTTAGTTATATTAGTTTTTGAAACTTTTCCAATAATTTTATATTGACCCTTTTCACCAATTTCATTAATAGTTTCAACTATAGGTATACTATCTATTTCATGTTCAATAATTTTTTTTGCCAATTCATAGGCATTATCATCCTTTTTACCACAAATAATGTTAGGCATTCTTGTCATTATAATTCCCACTGGAACCTTATGAATATCTGTGCCTCCTATTGAAATTTTTAACAAATCTTTTCTTGATACAGCTCCTACAAGAACACCATTATTCTCTATAAAGACTGTACCAACATCATTTAAAAATAAGTAAACTATAGCATCATACACCATAGTATTTTCACTTATCACAGCAGGCTTAGACATTATTTCTGATACTTTTATTTTATTAATATACTCTAATACATCATTTGTTCTGGGCTTATCAGAATAAACATAACCAACCTTTGGTCTTGCATCTAATATACCAGTCATAGTTAATATAGCTAAATCAGCTCTCAATGTAGCTCTAGTAACTCCCAAATTTTCAGCTATATTTTCACTTGTAACTGGTTGATTTTCCTTTACAAGCCTTATAATTTTCTTCTGTCTATCTGACAGTTTCATATTATCCCTCTTTCCTAAACTAAAAAAGGAATATTAAATTGGTGATTTTCCTTACCTCAGTATAATTATACCACTTTATATTTTTTTGGCTAGATTAAATTTTCAGAAAAATCCAACAAAAACATTTAATATTCCTAATTTATAACTACTGATTAACTTTTCTACCTATTTTTGCTTATTATATTCTATTTTTTTAATTATCATCTTCGTTTTCATCAAATTTAACAGTGTATGAATACATGTTGTTTACATCTTTCGAGTTTTCATTACTTGTATCCTTTTTAATATTCATTTTAACATCTGATGAACCAAACTTCTCTTTTACTGTTTCTGCAAAATTACTTGCTTTATCCTTTACACCCTCTGTTGCTAAAGTTATATACTTATTTACTACTTCTACACTACCATCAGTTTTAGTTATCTCTATAGTTATCTTTGTTGCTACTGCTGCAATAACTCCAAAAGCTAACAATGCAGGCATGATGACAGCAATTACTGCAACTGCAATTCCAGCATTAACAGGAACATCTACAATAACTTTTTCATCCTTTTTTATTTTAACTCTAGATATATTACCCTTTTTTATTAAATCTTTTAACCAATTTTTAAACTCATCTATTGTTTCACTTGCTTTTTCAAATCCATCATTTTTACAAGCATCTTGACTTTCTAAATAAATTATTGCTTCTAAAACATCTCCATCACTATATTGCAATGCTTCTTTTGCCTTAGAATAACTTACTCCTGTTCTTTCAATAACTTGGTCAACATTTTCTAATGAAATTTTTTCCATAATTATTCTCACTCCTTTATATAATTTAACATTTCTAAACTTTTTGGTTTTTTTGAATAACTTGAAGAAATAATACTTAATGTAACTTTTTCTATTTCCTTTTTTATGTCCTTTGTAAGATTTAGTCTATATATCTTATCTGAAGGTGTATTAGTCAAAAACTTCAAAGCATTATAAGCACCTTTAGATATATGTATGCCATATTCCTTTTTACATTCACCACATATACCACCAAAAGAAGAAAAACTTATAAAATCTCCTACACGCATCTTTTTCTTGCAAGATGTGCAATAATCTAATATAAGTCCATATCCTGTAGCTTTTAATAATTTAAGTTCAAATGATCTCACTAAAAGTTCATAATCAATTGCATCTGTATTTAAAAGATATAAAGTTGTTACAAATTCCTTAAAAAGCCATGGATTTTTCTCTCCTTCAATAATTGCTATATCGATTAGTTCACATATATAAGATGAGTAAGTTAATTTATCTAAATTTTCAAGTAGTCCTTGAAAAGAATTAACTATTTTCCCTTCCTGAATATTAAATAAGCTTTTACCTTTAAATAACATATATTCACCATAGCATAAAGGAAGCGTAACCGCCAAAAGTTTACTTTTATTTCTTTTTGACCCTTTTGCTATAGAAGAAATCTTTCCAAATCTATCTGTATATAACCATACCAATTTATCATTTTCTTTAAAATCTTGAGTTTTTATAACTACAGCTCTACACTTACTTAATAACAGAATAATCATCCCCTAAAATATTATTATTATTTTTTCTTTTTATAACCTAATTCTTTTAGAAGATTCTGATTATCACGCCATTCTTTTCTTACTTTTACCCATATTTTTATATTAACTTTTGAACGTAAAAATCTTTCAAGTTCATATCTTGCTGTTTCACCAATTTTCTTTAAGCACTGTCCATTTTTACCTATTATTATTCCTTTATGCGAATCCTTTTCGCATATAAGTTCCACTTCTATATGATATGTTCCATTCTCTTTTTGTTTCATTTGTATTACATCAACAGCAATACCATGTGGGACTTCATCTCTTAACGTTCTAAGAGCTTTTTCTCTCACTATTTCTGAAACTATAAATTTTTCTTGAACATCGGTTATCATGTCCTCTGGATAATATTTAGGACCCTCTGGAAGATACTCAACCATTAAGTCGACCAAAGTATCAACATTTTTACCTTTTAACGCAGATATTGGTATAATTTCTTTAAAATCAAACTCCTTCGAAAATTTATCCAAACTCATAGCAACTCTTTCTTTAGTTGTCTCATCAACTTTATTCAGAACTAAAAATACAGGTACTTTAATATTTTTTAAAGTTTCAAGTATAAACTTATCCCCTCTTCCAAGTTCCTCACCTGGATTAGTTATAAATACTACTAAATCTACATCCTTTAAAGACTCTTTAGCAGAGTTTACCATAAACTCTCCAAGCTTATGTTTTGGTTTATGTATTCCTGGTGTATCAACAAAAACTATCTGATAATCATCTCTTGTTAATATTGTTTGAATATTATTTCTTGTTGTTTGAGGTTTATTTGATACTATTGATAATTTTTCCCCCATAATATGATTCATTAATGTTGACTTACCAACATTGGGTCTTCCTACTATTGTTACAAATCCTGATTTAAACATTCTTCCTCCTAATTTTCTAAATCTATTTTTGTGAATGTTCCTGGCATTAACTCACCTAATGTTTTAACTAATACCTCATTCTCATTCTTTATCAAATAAATTCTTATATTTTCATCTTCAGCAAACTCAGATATTACTTGTCTGCATATGCCACATGGATACGTAAAGCGTTTAGTATCTCCTATTAATGCAAGAGCCTTTAATATTCTATTACCATTTGAAATCCCATTAAATATTGCTGTTCTTTCTGCACAATTAGTAGCTCCATATGAAGCGTTTTCAATATTACATCCTATATATATTTTACCATCTTCAAATAAAGCTGCTGCACCAACTTTAAAATTTGAATATGGACAATACGCTTTTTCCCTTGCACTAATAGCTGCATCTATTAATTTATTCGCCTCCATATTTTCATCCTCCACCTTACTATTAATTAAATAGTATATACTATTTATATTATGTGTATTTTCAATTATATCATTATCTTTAAATTATACAAGAAAAAGAATTTTTTATATTTTTCGCTTTATATATCCTTATTATTTTTTCTAACAGAAAAAATTTATAAATTAAAAATATCTCAAAACCTTTAAAAGTTTTGAGATATTAATCTATATCTTAAATATAGTAAAAATCAATACAGTAACAAGCATTCCTAAAATAGCTCCTACTATAACTTCCCAAACAGAATGAACTTCAGAATCCACCCTACTTTGCGCAGTTATAAAAGCCATTAAATAACTTAAAAGAATGCAAATTGGCTGTTCAGCAATGCAAGAAATTGCTGTTGCTATAGAAAAAGCCAAAGCACTATGCCCGCTTGGCATTCCTCCTTTTAAAGGAGTTCCTTCACCAAATATCGCTTTTGCAATAATAGTAACTATACATACAATTACTATAACTATAAGAATTGTATATGGATTTGAATTCTTTACTTTAGTTATGCCTTTGTAAGACAATTCAGATAACTTTTCCCAAAATATAACATAGCCAACTATTATCGCATTAATTGCTGTAACTAGCACTCCACCTGCTGCTGCATTTTTAGCCACCTTAGCTAAAGGATGATAATAATTAGTTGTCATATCAATAGCCGATTCAATTGCAGTATTTATCAACTCTGCTGATATTACCATTGTAATAGTTACTGCAAGAGCCAAAAACTCAATTTTTGATATATCAAAGCAAAAACACGCTAGAAGTACTGCTAATGCTGCTATAAGATGTATTTTCATATTTCTTTGAGTTCTTACTGTATCTATAATGCCATCAATTGCATGATTAAAACTATCAACTAATTTTTTCAGTTTCATAATCATCATCCTTTTTTAATTTTTAGATCATTCTCTTCTTATATTTAATTTATTTAATATCTCTTCTTCTCTTGCTCTCATTTTCTTTTTCTCTTCTTCTTGCATATGATCATAACCTAAAAGATGAAGAACTGAATGTACTACAAGATATGATGCTTCTCTTTCAAATGAATGTTCATATTCTTTTGATTGTTCTAAAGCTTTTTCTAACGATAAAACTATATCACCTATTACAAGTTCTTCTCCATCTAAAAATGTTTCATCAAACTTTTCTTCTTTATATACTTCTTTATAAACCTTGTCCTCTGGATAATCAAGTATTGGAAAAGATAACACATCTGTAGCTCTATCTATTCCTCTATTCTCATTATTAATTTCTCTTATTTCTTCATTATCAACAAAAACTAATGATACTTCACAAGGAACATTAACTTCTTCTTCTTTCAATGCAAAAATAATTGTATTTTCTAATTTATTTGTTAGTTGTTCTGTCACTTCAATTTTATCTTGTCTATTATCAATGTAAATCAAATTATACACCTCTTCTAATTTTTTTTCTTCTCAGTTGGATATTCAATTCTTTGATGATATATGCTATTAAATCCTTTTAAAAATGTTTTTCTTATAATATTTAAATCTTTTAATGTTAAATCGCAATCATCAAGTTGCCCTGAATAAAGCTTATCTTTTATTATATTATTAACCATTTCTTCTATTTTTCCTTTAGTTGGATCGGAAATAGATCTTACTGCAGCTTCTGTTGAATCTGCAAGCATTATAATACCAGCTTCCTTAGTAGAAGGGATTGGTCCTGGATATCTAAAATCCTCTTCTTTTACATCTTCTGGATGTTCAGAATTATTTTTTTCAGTCAAATAAAAATACTTAACTAAAGTAGTCCCATGGTGCTGAGCAATTATATCTTGTATTATTTTAGGAAGCTTATACTCCTTAGCAAGTTCTAATCCATCTTTAACATGTGATGTTATTATAAGAGTACTTAAACTTGCATTTATTTTATCATGAGGATTTTCCTTAGTTCTTTGATTTTCTTTAAAGAAAACTGGTCTCGAAATTTTTCCAATATCATGATAATACGCTCCAATTCTTGCCACTACAGAATCAGCATTAACTTCCTCTGCTGCCATTTCTGCCAAATTTGCAACCATCATACTATGATGATAAGTTCCTGGCGCTTCCATCAATAATCTCTTCAATAATGAATTATTAGGATTACTCAATTCTAATAATTTTAGTGTAGTTACTATATCAAATGTAACTTCAAAAACAGGCAAAAGTCCTATTGCTAAAATTCCTGATAAAACTATTGCAATCATTGAAAATAATGTATTCAATAATACATCTGAAATATTATTTGATACTATTCCTCCCATTGTAAGTGTTACAATTCCAATTACTATAGTCAATCTCATTGAAGCATAAAGAATATCATTTCTCTGTTGCATTTTTCTAAGTATAGTAGAACCCAATAATGC
Source organism: Clostridium sp. (assembly GCA_015058375.1). Lineage (GTDB taxonomy): Bacteria > Bacillota > Clostridia > Clostridiales > Clostridiaceae > Clostridium. Next base: position 9,568 of record SVCK01000016.1, on the reverse strand, counting down.
ATTTAATATTGCAACTACCATTATAATTGGATCGAATTCAACTATAGCTCCTATTAAAATGGAATTTAACACATTTACAAAAAGTGAAATCTTATAATTTATAAGTAATGTCATAAGAAGAGGTGCACATGCAAGAGGTATTAAATATGCAGATCCCAAACTTACAACTCTAGCTAATATAAGCGCAATCATATTAAGAAGGTTTATTACTATTATCTTTTTAATATCATAAAACACTTCTTTATAATTCTTATAAATATAATTATGTTCTAAATATAATATAACTACTATAAAAACTGCTAATACCAAATAAAGAAAGGAAAAGCTACTATTTGAATTATCTCTTAACAATCCTAATTCATTTAAAATTTGAATCTGCTCCTCAGTAACAGGTTCTCCTTCTTTAACTATTATTTGATTTTTCTTTATTATTACTTTTTCAGTGTTTTTTTGAACTTCTTTTATCTTTTCTTCAGTTTTCTCTTCATCGTAAAAGAAATTAGGATTTATCTGTGTTCCAATTATCTTATTTAATACTGTTGAAACATCCAAGCTCAAATTTAGATTTTTAACTTCATTTACAGCCTTTTCTTTAGCATTAGCAAGACTTTCACTATTATCATTTTCTATATTAGACTCATAGACATAGTCAACAATCTTTAAAGATTTAGCTTTTAAATCTGAAGCACTTTCTTTATTCATAGATAACAAAACAGTGCAGTTACTATCTGATAACTTTATAGCTTCAAACTTTTTTAATTCATTAACTTTGTCTGCTTGTTCAGCCGTTGAAGAAATCAATTCAATTACTTTATCAAATAAAGATTCAACATTTGTATAAGCTTGTTTTTTCACTTCACTTTTTAATGTAAACTGTTTATCAACATTTTCTATTGCTTGTTGTAATTTTTCTTCTGAAGCAACTTCATCAATTGTCTCCCTTGTCGCCTTAATATCTGACATAGCTATATCCCCTACACCCAAATCATATTTCTTAGGAGCTATAGCTGTAATCAATAAGGCATATGAAACAATGAAAGATATAACAATGACCATCATTACTTTTGATTTTAGTTTAAACCTCTTTATATTCTGTATTTTCATATTTAGTTTTTCACCTTCTTATCCATCAATAACCATCATTTATGAATTTAAAATTATATTTTGTTCAACTACAAAAATAACTTTTAATCTTATTCTTCCATCACCCAAATCTTGAGTTTCAACGTTCCTATCTACAATTTTTGCTTCATTGCTTAAATCTTTAAGTAATGAATTTTCTAACATCGCCTTCCCATCTTCTATTTCTTTGTTTTTGTCTAAATCAACATCTTTTTCATCTCTCTCAAAATAAGTGACTTTGCTTACAAAATTATTTTCTTCTTTTATTCTATCATAATATTTAAAATTGTTTATAGCCTTTTTTAAGTAAATTTTATTTCCCCAAAAGTTTATATATATATCTTTATCTTTTCTCCCAGTGCTTTCGATCTTTTTACCTTTTATCAAAATCTCCATTTGTTTTTCATAAAAAGTATTGGCTATAACCTTTCCTTTTGCATGTACTGAATATTCATCTCCTTCACGACCTTGAATCGAACTTATCAGCACATCTCCTTCTTTAACCATATCTCCAGGACTTACTTTTGCAGTTCCATTACTAACATATATCCTCTTTATTTCTCCATCCATTTTAGCAATACAGTCTCCCCCTCCATCTTCTTTAATTACAGGAGGTGTAACTTTCTCTTCTATAATTACTTTTAATGTTGATCCTTCTATCCTTGCCCTTATCCATAATATATCTTTGTTTATGCTCTCAACTTCTTTTTCTAATGAATAAACATTCAAATCTTTTTTCTTTATACCTGGTGAGACTCCAAGTTCTGTTAAAACCTTACGTATTTCATAAGGCGAAATATTTTTCTTTGTATCTATCTGTATACTCCAAATATAAGTTGATAATATATATAATCCAAATAAGAACATCAACAGTCCTACTATTAATGAAGCTCGTTTTTTTATTTTCTTAAATAAAAATACTAAACCTTTCTCCGAGATAATTCTGCATTTACCTTGAAATCTTATAACTATTTCGCATATCTCATCATAATACTCATAATTAACTTGAAACCTAATAGTTGTTATATCTATCTTTTTCACTTTAGATATTTTAATGTTCTTATTCCATAGTACGTTTAAAAATCTTTCAGGTGAAAGTACGCTTACTTCTAATATAATTATTCCTTTATTAAATTTATCACTTTTCATACTTTTTATATCCTTCATAATTTATAGTTTTTAGATTTCCATCTATAATCAACGTATTATCACCTATGTATAGAATTTCAAAACTATCTCCTTCAAATTCTATCACACCTATATTAGAGTTAATCTTAACTCTATCTCTATTAAACAATACTATTCCTTTATGATTTTCTATTGTTATTTTCTTGTTATTATCAACAATAATCTTTGGCAAACTAAAAAGAGCATCCTTTGGAATATCATATTTTTTAACAATATAATCTCTGCCTTTATTAAACTTATCCTCCAATTTATATCTTCCTAAAAATTGCTATCATTGTACTCTATGTTTAAATACAAAAAAAAATAACAAAAAGAACTCAAAACGAGTTCTTTTGTTATTTATTAGTTAAATATTCTTTAACAAATTGACTTACAAGCTTGCCATCAGCTTTTCCTAATATCTTAGGTCTAACTAAGGCCATAACTTTTCCCATGTCTTTAATGCTAGTTGCGCCCGCATCTATAGCTGATTCCTCTATTATTTTCTTTATTTCTACTTCACTTAACTGCTGAGGAAGGTATTCTAGCAAGATATCAATTTCAGCTTTACTTTGCTCAACTAAATCTTGTCTATTTCCCTTTTCGAATTCAAGCACAGCTTCTCGCCTCTGCTTAACTTCCTTCGCTAAAATTTCTATAACTTCAGCATCTTCAACTTTTCTATTATCTGATTTCTCAACTAAAAGAATCGATGACTTTGCAGTACTAATAACATTAGCCTTAAATTTATCTTTAGCTTTCAATGCAGCTTTCCAATCATTTTGAAGTCTCTCTTTAATTGTTGGCATACTATAAATACCTTCTTTCAAAGAAATAAGTCCTACTTGAACTTTCTCTTTCTAGCAGCTTCTGACTTTTTCTTTCTCTTTACGCTTGGCTTTTCGTAATGTTCTCTTTTTCTTACTTCTGAGATTACTCCAGCTCTAGCACATTTTCTTTTAAATCTTCTTAACGCACTTTCAAGTGTTTCGTTTTCTCCAACTTTAATTTCTGACATAAATTATCCCTCCCTCCGCTAGCTAAAATCTCTAATTCAACTCAGCTACGGGCTTAATAACACACTGTATATTATACAATAGGATTGCAATACATGTCAATAAATCTTATAAATTTATTAAAATTTAGCCTGGTGGCCAAGCTAAATTCCTTCCACCAAGTACATGAAAATGTATATGATGTACTGACTGACCTGCGTCTTCACCTGTATTGTTTACTATTCTATAACCTTTTTCAGCAATACCAAGTTCATTAACTATTTTATTAATTACTAAGAAAATATGTGAAACAATTTCTACATTTTCTTCATTAAGCATATTTGCACTTGCAATATGTTGCTTAGGAATAACTAGGAAATGAACAGGTGCTTCTGGATTTATATCATAAAATGCATACACCTTGTCATCTTCATATATTTTCTTACTTGGTATTTCACCTTTTACAATTTTACAGAAAATACAATCTTCCATTATTTCACCCCCTTTAAAGGCTATTTTATAAATTTAGCTTCAGCATATTCATCACAAATATTTGTAATTTTACACTTAACTATTTTACCTTTCATTTCTTCATTTAATCCAGACACTTCAACTTTTATATAATTACGTGTATATCCTTCATAAATTCCTTCTTTATTTTTTACTTGCTGTTCTATAAGAACATCCATTTCTTCCCCAAGATATTTACTTATAAAACTTCTTTCATTCTTATTATTTAGCTCAATTAGAATTCTACTTCTCTTTTCTTTTACATTTCCGTCTAACTGATTTGGCATTTCTGCAGCTTTTGTTCCCTTTCTAGGACTATACTTAAAAACATGAGTCTTAGTAAGTTTTATTCTACTTAAAAACTCATAAGTTTCATTAAATTCTTCTTCTGTTTCACCTGGAAATCCTACAATAACATCAGTAGTTATTGATACATCTTTTATATTATCTCTTAATATATTTACTATATCTTCATATTCTTTCGCTGTATATCTTCTATTCATTCTCTTCAAAGTAGCATCACATCCACTTTGAAGTGACAAATGAAATTGAGGACATAATTTTTTCATTTTCTTAATTCTTTCAACAACATCTGGTGTAAAGAAAGCTGGTTCTATTGAACCAATTCTAACTCTTTCAATACCATCTATATTTTCTATATCTTCAAGTAAATCCACTAAAGTTATATTTCCTTCTAAATCTAAACCATATGAAGCTGTATGAATTCCTGAAATAATAACTTCTTTAAATCCATGGTCTCTCAATCTCTTAATTTCATCCATAACCTTTCTTGGGTCTTTCGAACAAACTGCTCCTCTTGCATAAGGAATTGTGCAATATGTACAAAATCTATTACATCCATCTTGAACTTTTAAAAATGCTCTAGTTTTATCTTGATATTCCTCTATATTTAATTCTTCGAACTTATTATTTTTCAATACACCATCAACATGAACTTGAACTTTTTTTTCATCTCTTGCCTTATTTACATAGTATACCACATCACCTTTATTTCTTGTACCTAAGACTACATTCACACCATCAATAGCTGATACTTCCTTTGGTGCCATTTGAGAATAACATCCTACAACTGCTATTATAGCATTTTCATTTAATCTTCTAGCTCTACCTATTATTTGTCTAGATTTCTTGTCTCCCATATTTGTTACAGTACAAGTATTTATAACATATACATCAGCAACTTCTGAAAAATCAACTACTTCATATCCTTCTCTTATAAACTTTTCTGCCATAGCTTCTGATTCATACATATTAACTCTACAGCCTAATGTAGCAAATGCAACTTTCATTTAAATTGTTCCTCCTAAATCACCCATCTCATATTGAATTAGAGAAGCTGCTACAAATCCTGCCGTTTCAGTTCTAAGTATTCTGCTTCCTAATGTTATAATATAGGCTCCTTCATTTTTTAATCTATCTATTTCAGATTGTTCAAAACCGCCTTCTGGTCCAACCATTATACCTATTTTTTTTACAGTATTAAATGTATGTTTTTCTCTCAAATCAGCAACAACGCCTTTGATTCCAAAATTATCAGCATTTTCATAAGGAACCAAGAATAAATCCATCTCATTACATTTTGCTATCATATCGTCAAAAGAAATAGGTTCTAATACTTTTGGAATTATACTTCTCTTACTCTGCTTAGCTGCTTCTAAAGCAATTCTATTTAATCTATCAAGTTTTTTAAAATCACCTTTTAATTTAACATCTACTCTTTCTGTTATAACCGGTATAAATTCCTTAACACCAAGTTCTGTTCCTTTTTGCACTATTAAATCCATTTTTTGAGCTTTTGGCAATCCCTGAAAAAGATATATCTCTATTGAGCTTTCATTATTAATTTCAAGCTTCTCTAGTATTTTCACTAAAACTTCTGTCTTCGACACATTACTTATTTCACATAAATATTCTATCCCATTACAGTCATTTAATACTATTTTCTCACCTTCGCTCAATCTTAAAACTTTATATATATGTTTAACATCATCGCCAGTTATTTTCCCTTCTAATCCAGATATATTTGCTGGTTCAGTGAAAAACTTATGCATATCATTCTCTCCTTAATTATTTAAGTTTTGCTATTATACAGTTCCATTCTCCATCTCTATTTACAGATTCAACTTCAAACCCACATTCTTCAAGTTTAGATGTTACCATGTCAACTCTATCATGTATTATTCCTGAAGTTATGAAATATCCACCTTGTTTTAATACTCTACTTACATCTTCAGTAAGAATACATATAATTTCAGCTAATATATTAGCTACAACTATATCTGCTTTTCCATCAATAACTTCTATTAAATTTCCTTCTAATATTTCAATGTTATCTAAATTATTGTATCCTACATTCTCTTTTGCAGACTCTACTGCTACTGGATCTAAATCAACACCTACTGCCTTTTTAGCTCCAAGTTTTGCTGCTGAAATCGCTAAAATTCCCGAACCACATCCAACATCAAATACAGTACTATCTTTTTCAACATACTTTTCAAGTGCTCTTATACACATATTAGTTGTTTCATGATCTCCTGTACCAAAAGCCATACCCGGATCTAATTCAACTACTAGGTCTCCTTCTTTTTCTTCGTATTCTTCCCATATTGGCTTAATAACAATACTCTTTCCTATTCTAAAAGGTTTATAATATTTCTTCCATGTATTAGCCCAGTCTTCTTCTTTCATCTCTTCAACTTCAACTTCGCCTTTACCTATATTAACCCCTAATTTCTTTATATCTTCTAATCTTTCTTTAACAAAAGCTACTACTTCATCTATGTTATCTTCATCCGAAAAATATCCTTTTACAACTGCAAATTTTCCTTTATGTTCTAATACATTTAAATCTGCAAAATCCCAAGTTAAAGGACCTTGATCTCTACCTAATATATCCTGTGGATCTTCTATAGCTACACCTTTACAGTCTAGAGTATAAAATATTGCTGATACTTCCTCTAAAGCTTCACTTTCAGTAATTACTCTAACTTCTATCCATTTTCCGTCCAAAAAAATCACAATCCTCTCTAATTTTTGTTATTTTGACTAATATAATATTTTACACTTTATACAACTATAATGTCAAATTAAAGTTAAAGAAATCCTTCCAAAGTAGTTTTAGTTATTTACTTTATCTACTTTAGAAGGATTTTTTCAATGAATTTCAGTTCATGTTGCTATTTTCTAAAAAAACCTTTTTTATGCTTTTCTTCTTTCTTATTTCCAGCAACTGTTTCGCCAGAAGCTTCCATAAACATCTTTAAAGCTTCTTTTTGTTTTTCATTAAGTGTCTTAGGAATATCAACTATTACTTTAACATATTGATCTCCTCTTCCACTTGAATTTACTCTTGGAACACCTTTGCCCTTTAATCTAAATAATGTTCCTGACTGAGTTCCTGCTGGAACTGTATATGATACATCACCATCTACTGTTGGCACTTTTATTTCTATACCAAGAGCTGCACTAGCCATTGAAATATGAGCATCCACATAAATATCGTTACCTTTTCTATTAAATTTCTTTGATGGTGCCACTCTTATTTTAATATATAAATCTCCAGGAGAACCTCCTCTTTCACCATGTTCACCTTGTCCTCTTAAAGGCATTACATTTCCTGTATCTACACCTGCTGGAATATTTACAGTTATCTTTCTATTCTTTCTTACTTTACCTTTTCCTTTACAAGCATGACATGGAGTGTCAATAACTTTACCAGTTCCATGGCAATGATCACATGTTGAAGTACTTACAAAATTTCCTAAAGGTGTTTGTCTTTGTACTCTAATTTGTCCTGAGCCTCCACAACGAGTACATGTTTTTGCACTTGTACCTGGTTCTGCTCCGTCTCCATGACAAGTTTCACAAGTTTCACTTCTTGTAATTGATATTTCTTTCTTAGCACCGAAAACAGCTTCTTCAAAAGTTAAATTTATAGTATACTCTAAATCATTACCTCTTTTTGGACCATTTCTTCTTTGTGAACTTCCTCCACCACCAAAGAACGAATCGAATATATCACCAAATCCACCCATATCTGAGAAGTCAAAGCCACCGAATCCGCCACCAGATCCACCGAAACCACCATTAAAGTCAGCAGTTCCATATTGATCATAACGTGCCTTCTTTTCCGGATCAGAAAGAACTTGATAAGCTTCATTTATTTCTTTAAACTTTTCTTCTGCTTCCTTATTTCCTTGATTCTTATCTGGATGGTACTTTATAGCTAACTTTCTAAAGGCTCTTTTTATTTCTTCCTCACTAGCACCTTTTTTTAATCCTAGTGATTCATAATAGTCTTTACTTGCCATCTATTATTCCTCCATCTTGCATTATTATAACAATTCAATTTTTCTTACTCAATAAGAGGGAAGACGACTTTCTCTCTGCCTTCCCTCTTGCATTATATATTTATATAACTATATTTACAACTATTTATCTTCATCAACCTTGAAGTCAGCATCTACAACATTATCATCATGTGGTGCTTGTTGTTCTGCTCCTTGAGCTCCTTGTGTTCCTTGAGCAGCTCCAGGATTTTGTTGATACATCTTTTGAGCTATTGGATAGAATGCTTGATTTGCAGCTTCCATAGCAGCTTTTATAGCTTCAACATCATCGCCATCTTTTACTTTCTTAAGTTCATCTATCTTATCTTGAACAGCTTTCTTTTCATCAGCTGTAGCATTATCTCCAATTTCATTTAATGTTTTTTCTAATTGATATACAGTTTGATCTGCATTATTCTTAACTTCTATTTTTTCTTTTCTCTTCTTATCTTCTTCAGCAAATTTTTCTGCTTCTTTTACAGCCTTATCTACTTCTTCATCTGAAAGGTTTGTTGAAGCTGTAATTGTAATATTTGCTTCTTTACCAGTTCCCTTATCCATTGCAGATACTTTTACTAAACCATTTGCATCTATATCAAATGTAACTTCAATTTGAGGAATTCCTCTTGGAGCTGGAGCTATTCCTGATAATGTAAATCTACCAAGTGATTTATTATCTGCAGCCATTTGTCTTTCACCTTGAACTACATTAATTTCAACTGAAGTTTGGTTATCTGCATAAGTTGAGAATATTTGGCTCTTCTTTGTTGGTATAGTTGTATTTCTTTCTATTAATGGAGTAGATATACCACCTGCTGTTTCAATACCTAATGTTAATGGAGTAACGTCGAGTAAGACGACATCTTTGACATCACCAGAGACGACACCACCTTGATAAGCCGCACCAATGGAGACCGCTTCATCTGGGTTAACAGAGAGGTTTGGAGTCTTGCCAGTTAATTGTTTGACTAAGTCTTGCACCGCTGGCATACGGATAGAACCACCGATTAATAAGACTTGGTTAAGTTCGCTTGCGGACATCTTCGCATCGCTTAAAGCACGTCTCACTGGTTCTTCACATCTCTTTAAGAGATGGAGAGTTAATTGTTGGAACTTCGCTCTAGTTAAAGTAGTTTCGAAGTTGACAGGTCCAGCGGCAGTCATGCTAATGAATGGTAAGGAGATGACTGTTTCAAGAGAAGATGATAATTCAATCTTCGCTTTTTCAGCCGCTTCTTTAATTCTTTGTAAGGAAGCTTTATCTGTGATATCCACATTGTTATTGATCTTGATTTGGGCTTTGATCCAATCAGCGACAACAGCATCCCAGTCATCACCACCAAGCTTGTTATCACCAGCAGTAGAGATAACTTCGAATGTACCATCTCCGATATCGAGGATGGAGACATCGAATGTACCACCACC
>SVCK01000163.1 GCA_015058375.1 Clostridium sp. | reverse complement strand
AGTGGAAATCACATTATAACTTCTACTGTAGAACATAAATCCGTACTACAAACATGCAAATTCTTAAATGGAGATGTATTCTGGAATAAATCTGAAAAATCAGTTGCAAGCCAATTTTTAAAGAAAAAATCTACAAATAAGAAAATTGATCGTGGTTATGAAGTATCATTTTTGCCAGTAAATGAGTATGCTCAAGTAAGTGCAAAGGAATTTGAAAACTCCATAAAAGATAATACTATTCTTGCATCTTTTATATGGGGTAACAATGAAATAGGCTCATTAAATGATATTGAAACACTTAGTAAAATAGCTAAAGATAAAAATATATTATTCCATTCAGATGCTACTCAAGTATTAGGCAAAATTGATATTGATGTTAAGAAAATACCTGTAGATTTTCTTTCAATGTCTGCTCATAAGATTTACGGGCCAAAAGGTGTTGGTGCAGCCTTTATAAGACAAAGTGGATTAAGTAATTATAAAATGACATCATTAATACACGGTGGATTACAAGAGGATGGATACAGAGCTGGTACTTCTGCTGTACATAACATCGTAGGATTTGGTAAGGCATGCGAAATTGCAAAAAGAGATATGAATGAATATATGAAAAAGATTGCCAAGCAAGAAATTGAAACCAAGGAAATGCTTACTGAAAAATATCCTGGTGTTGAATTCTTAGGCGATCCTGAACATCATATTCCTGGAGTTATAGGAATGCTTATCCCAGGAATAGTAAATGATATGTTTATTAAAGAAATGGCTGATAAAGATGTTTGTGCTATTTCTTCTGGATCTGCTTGTGGGATTGGAGAACCTTCTTATATAATTAGAGAAATAAATAAATTTAATAATAGTAGTAACTTCATAAGAATATCTATATCTAAATATACTAATAATACATATAATACATAAAAAGTACTCATACATAATTTTATTTGTCATAAAATTATGTATGAGTACTATAACTTCTTTTTTATATAAATATATAGTATAAAATAGTCTGTATAACCTTCGTTAAAATGATATGTTTAAAATTTCAATTAATAATTCACAAACTATATTATACAAATTAAATATTATTTATTAGTTTGCGTAAAATTATTTTTAACCTTAAATTTTTCTTTTAAAGTTTTATCAAATTTTTCTTTATCTTCATTTGTTGCTTCAACAAATACTTTATATAATTCTTCTTTTTTGAAATTAGATATTGTTAAATTTCCTGTATGACTTGTTGAAATACATTTATAAAATATGTCAGCAAATTCTTCTACTATTTTATCAAACTCTTCATCATTAATATCTGCATTTATTTCAAAATTTGTGAAATCGTTACAATTTTTGTCGTTTAATATGTAAATAATATATGATACAAAATACCACTTTCCATATCTTAATATATTTTCTATATTTTTGTCTATTTGTTGTTTATCAAACGTTTTTTTAGTTTCACTCATTATTCTTTTTTGGCTTTCACTAAATTTTTCAAGTAACTTTTTTACAAAACTTACTGGTGAAAATAATTTTTCAAAGCTATTTTCGTCAATCTTACTATTTTCTTCTCCTAAATCTTCAAAATAACGTTCTCCATAATCATTCTCTTTTACTTTTAACAATTTTTTTGCACTACTATTAAGTGCTTGTCCAGGTAGCTGATATAAATAAGCTTTTATAATTCTAAAAAACTCAACCAAATCATATCCATTTTTCTCACCTCTTCGAACTAAACGAAAATATTCTTTTTTATCATTATTTTTTTCTTTCAAATTATTTATATTATTAACAAAAGGAACTGTATACGCTACATCTTCACATTTTATTGGTTTTTGCCTATTCAATGCAATACTTATTTTATTTATTTCTTGAACTATATTTTTATTATATTCCGTTTGATTCTCATCACTTACTTGATAATCCGTATTAATTTGGATAACTCTAAACATAACTTGAGCCTCGTTTGATTTTTCACTAGAGTTATCATAAAAATATTCTGCAGCTGTTGATACTGTCTGTGCACCATTAATAATAGAAATAATATTTTTATTATTATAATGTAATTTCAATATTCCATTTTTTCGTAGATCTAAGACACTACCATCAACCACCATTGTAATCCCATTATTTAAATACCAAAACCTATTTTGCTCATTCTTTAACGTTAATTCAATATTTTTATCTACTTCTAATTCATCCTTAATACTACATCTAACATTGTACCTAAACAGCTCACTTCCCAAGCAGTTATATATTTTAACAATATCCAATAATCTAGCTGTAAATACATATCCTCTAACATTTAAAAATTCATTTTTATTATCTATCTGAATCTTATCCTTTTTTTCTAATGCTCTAATTCTACTTGTTATAGAGATTGTAAAATCTTTTTCCTGAGTATTTATACAAATTAGAAAGTTATTATTAATCCTGATTTTGGAATTTGTTATATTTAACTTATTAGTTATTAATTCTCTAATTTTTTGTGGTTCCTTAGCTATCCTTCTCGAAAAATCCATTTTATTTCTTACTGAATCAAAAATATAAAATATATTTATTTCGTCTATTCCCACCAATTCTACACCATATTTACTTTTGTTATCATTTAACTTTTTATCAATTTTATTTATTATACTTTCAAAATCACATTGGCTAATAGCAAATACAATCATAAAGCAATCTTCAACATTGCATTCTAAATCCATAAAATCTATAATATTTTTATTCCCATTCCAAACAAAATTAACCTCTCTTTCTAACACTTCATTATTTATTGTATTTATATCTACACCTATATTGGTCATTTCTTCTTTGATTAGTCTAATTATTTTATCATTATACTCCATTATTAATTCTCCTTAAAGTTTAGTTCTTCTGACAAATCTATATTTAGCTCTTCCAGATGACAATGTATACTCTTTTTAAAATTACACACCAATAAATTATACTTGTCTTTTATTTTTGATAGAATATTAAATCTCTCTTTTTCACCATTATGTTTTGTCCAAAATTCTTCTTCTTCTTCTATTGCATATTTATAGCTGTAAATTTCGTATTCCAATTCATAAATCAATTCCAAAATATTATTTTCTTTATTTTTTTCAAAAGAATATGAAATTATTTTACTTTGATAATACTCTAATTGTTTTTCTAAATTATGCAATACTAAATCAAGTTCATTTTCATAAGTAAATTTACTATTATTTATATTACAACTTTTTCTTGAAATTTCATTAACTAAATTCATAGGCTCAGGATATATAGAACCCGTATAAATTCCAAATAATTCTTTCAATTGCTTTCTAATATCCGATTTACATTCTGCTGGAATTTCTATTGTTTCATAATAACAATTAGGAATGGAAGATGCTTCATCTCCTTGAAATAAAATAAATGCCCCTTGTTGAGCAATAATTCTTTTATTTAATTTAATATGATCTATTAATTTATGATTTTTTTGAAATATACTATGAGTTAAAAATGATTTTTCATCACGTTCTACTAAAGAATCATATACTTTATTTATGATTTCACCAGAAGGGCAAAAAAATTTTTCCATAAAGAATACATACACTCGTCCATTATTTTCTTTACTAGTGCCTTCATTTTTATCATAAATATCTTCCAAATTGTGATAATATGGCGTAACAGCAAAATACAATGCTATTAAACTATTATAACTTACATCTAATAACCTACTAGGAAATTCATCATGTTGTGCATCAATTGCTCTTTCTAAATAAGTTATCCCTTTAGTAATCTTATTAGCTTTCATTTCTTCAAATAAATTCTTTTCAAAATATTCATTTTTATCTAAATAATTCTTCCTAAATATATTGGGTTGACAAGGTTTTGAATGAATTCTGTCCTCCCCCCTATAAACAATGGTACAATTTTCACGATTGTCACTTATTATTTGTAATACACTATTTATATAAGCAGAAACATTTTTTGCTATATACATAATATTCCTCCTGATTCATATTTTACATAATAATTTTATAACAGAATTTTTTTATATTCAACGCCTTATAAGATTAAGTTATAAATAGAAATTGATATTAAGCACATTATATTACTAATCTATCTAAAATTAAATTTTCTCTAAAAAATACGTAATAATAGCTATCAATAAAATATTGATAGCTATATTACGTATTTTTATTTAACTATTTCCCAAAAAGCCCTATCTTTCATAAAGACAGCCCTATCACTATTGCCAATCTTCACAAAAGAATAATGCTTATTTAAGTTCTTTATCTTATTAAATAAATTTTCCTCTTCACTCTTACTTTGAGTATTGAAAATATATCTAACATCCTTATTGCTTAAATCATCAACCTTATGAACTACCCAAGTTAAAATATAATTTGCATAATCATTTTCACCAGTTGAGAAATGACTTAATAATTGAGTAGAAAGAATTGTTCCTACACCAAATTCTCTTCCTTCTTTAAGAATCTTCTTTAATGAACTAAAATTCTTGCTTAAAAAGTTATCGGCCTCATCAACAAGTATTATCTTATTTAGCTGTCTTAAGTTTCCATCTATCTTACTATGACCATGAACCTGCATTTGAAAATAGAATAAATCTAATGTAATTGCTACCACTAAGTTTTGTTCTCTTTGATTAAATCCTGATAAATCAATTACTGTCACTCCATCTATTAAATCAAATAAACTTTTTGTTTTTTCGCCATCTGGTTCAAATATTTCAAAGTCTATCAGATTACTAAATGCAGCATAAAGGCTATCGTCTTTTTTAATTTCTTCATGAGACATGTATATATCATATACATCTTTAAATGTTGGTGCTGTCTTATCCCATGTATCAGCCATATTTTTGATAATACCTTTGCTATTATAAGCTTCCATTATTAAATCTTTTAATAAATTCTCTTGTTTTGGTCCTAAATTAAATGCTTTAGCCAATGTTTCTTTTAATGTACTTGCTATATGAAGTGGTAACATTGGTTTTGAATTTGCACTTTTAGTTATTGATAATGGGTTAAATGGTAAATGATTTAATTCAAATACTTTTGCATCTGTAGCATCTATAAAATCTTGTTTTGACTTATTATAATCACCTTTATAGTCAAATATTAATATTCCTATATTCTTACCATCAACATTATATTTTGATTCTCTATAAATTTGAGTAACCATAGATTTAGTAAATTGAGTTTTACCAGTTCCCATAGTTCCAATAATACCTGTATTAGTATGCATTAATTTATCAGTATCATTTGGACACCAGTAAACACTAGCATTATTTCTTTGATTTGTACCAAACAATACCTGCATACTTCTATCTGAATCACTCTTTTCTATTACTTTTTCAGGTTGTTCATCTTTTTTATCATCATATATTACTCTTACAGGTTCAGTTTGAATTTTCACTTCATTATGCTCTGTTGGAGGTACATTATCTGTCTTTGTTTCATCAACTATATTACTTTCTTTATTATCACTTACATTAACATTGTTAATTTCATTCTTTATTTCGCCTACAGATTCATATTTATGTTCACTGTCATATTCAAAAACACCAATAGTATCTCTAATTTCGGCTACACTCTTAGTTACATAGTTAAATGCATCATTTTGTGATAATCCAACAACCATTATATTATCTTCTTGTCTTACATTTACAGATTCATTATTATTTCCTGCTTTAAATGAAATAACGCATGCTTCACCTAATGTACTATTTGTCCCATCAGAAATGACATATTCTTCATTTAGAAGTCTTCTTCTTAAATCACTATCTATTACACTATTCCAATTTTCTTCATCACAAACATTATATAAGTTTAACTTTTCAGCACTAGTTATTACAAGTTGCATTAAGAAGTTTCTATATACTTTTTGAGTCAAAGTAAGTTCTGTGCCTGCCTTTGGCAATAATATTTCTTTAAATATATTCTTTGTTGATTTAGCTTGTTTTACTGCTTTATAAATTTCATCTGTATCTTTATATCCTATTTTGACTTCTATAGGATAATAATGTACTAAAACTTCATCATCTACTTTCTCTATACCTATTAAAAGTAGATCATCACTTGTAGCACCATTATCAAAGCCTAACTTTTTAGCTGATAAAAATCCATCACTCTGCTTAAGTCCTGCTCCCCCTGAAACTCTTAATACTTCTTCAAGAGAAATTGGAACCCATATAAAGTTGTCTTTCTTCAATTTTGCTAATGCTACTTTTACTGCTGATAGTATACTTATCTTTTCCTTTGGTGCATGAGATTTGCTTGAAATAAGCTTTAACAACCAATCTCCATTTATTGCATTAAACATATTAATAACACCAGCTGAATGTTCCCTTACATTTTCAACACCTTTCTCATCAAGGAATTCTTCAATTACTTTCCTATAAGGTCCTGACTTTCTAGTTACAGTAATTGCATCATATCCACCTGCTGTTGTATATTGGTCGCTATAATGAATTATAAGTAAATCTTTAGTTCCTGGATCGTTCTTAAAGAAATTCAAATCTACTTTAGGATCTATAAATGTAATCCAATGACTTGAATTATATACTTGTTCAAGTTTAACTTTATTACTATTTGGTACAGATATTACTTTACTGATATTACCATTATAAGGATCACCTGCACTTGCAGCATTAATTGCATTTAAATGTGATGCAATAGAAATCACATCTGTTTCAATATTAGCAAATTTAGTACCAAAACCAGTTCTATAATAGTCTCCAGCAAATACAGATGGAACACCAGATATTAATCCATTTAATATTATTCCACTTGGTATCTCATCCATATTAGCTGCATTTTTCATCACATCGTTATTCATTTCTATAAATGTAATATGAGAATATTCCATACCATCTTCTAATTTCTTAGAATAAAAATGTACCTTTTCTCTATATAAATCAAGAACATCCTCTTCAGACATTGAACTTACATTTAAGTTTATTCCATACACTTCTTTTAAATCTTTAATATCATCATTGAAAGCAACTTCTTCAAAAGCATTTGTAATACTATTATCAGAATAAACATAAATATCCATAGGTAATATCTCTTCACTATTATTCTTTATAGCTTGAACATAGTATTTAAAAATACCTTGTAGTATTTCTTTGCTATCACCAGTGTTAATTAAATTGATTTTTATTGGTGCATTACTTGCTATATTAAATAAATACTTGAAATGATCTATAAATTCATTAATCTTTTCAAATACAAGTTTTGATACAAAATCTCTTGAACTTTTATATCTTGGAAGCTTTTCATCTACATAATACTTCCATTCTGGAGAATGAAACTGTTCTACAGGTACATATAGTTTCTTTTCATCAACAGTTAGATATGGCACTAAATAAGTAGAAGTAAACTTCTTTAAAATATCATCATCCATTTCTTCATTTCCGATTTCATTATTTATATGAAGTTGAAATGCTATATTTAATGGATGTAACGGTGTCAATAGTATTTCTTTATCTTCAACTTTTCTTTTAATCATACCTATTTTCAATAGATTTTTTTGATTTATAGTTAAATATTTACCTTCTACTATACCTTCTAACTTGCTCTTATATAATGAAGTAAATTTTTCATATAATTCTTTTAATTCATCATTAAGATAAGACAAACTTGGCAGATTTTTTTTGTTTCTAAAATAAGTTAAGATATTATAATATGCTTCCTTTATATCATCATCAATTGTAATATCTATAGCTTCTAGACCTTCACCATAATCTTCAAAATAGATACCATTACTTTCAATTATCTCACTCTCTAATTGTAAATTCTTTCTGAATTCATCTCTTGTAAAATTCTCTTTTGTCCCATGTTTAAGCTTATTTTCTCCTATCAGCTTAAAATCACATTTCTTTTCCCTCTTAAGTTTCCATACCTTTATTCCTTCAATAGGACCAATCTTCTCACTAGTTCCTAAAATTTCAAAAGGAACTATACAATTGTTAATATTAGCTTTAAATTTGATAACATCGCTGTCATCTTCATAATCAAAGTTTTCACCAATTTGAACTTTAACTCTCTTATCATCCAAAATATCTACAGTATCGTAGTTATCAGCTAAATTGTACTCTTGCTCATTTTCTCCAAATTCATTAAAAATAACAAAATTTTCATTTGTATTTATTTGAATACAACTGCTATTCTTCTTGTATTTAATAGAAAATGTTGTTTGTATACTTTCTAAATACCTTTGTTCAAAACATACAACCGCTATTCTAAACTCAAATTTAATGTTCTTCTCATTTTTATAAGTTATTTTATAAAAATTAGTACCATATGAACAATCTTCAAGTTTTACTTTTATCTTCTTTCCACTTGTGGTAGCTTTAGCTTTACCTTCAGTTTTCAACCATTCTTTGCTTAAGTAACCGTCAAATGAAAATTCAAGTTCTACTTCATCTTTGCCATCTGGATTGAAGACAATTATATTTCTTAATCTAGATTTAGCCTTTGAAGTTCCTTGTTCTCTATCCCAATCAGGAGTACCCCCTATATATTCTAATGGAGGAGTTTTTACTTTATCTTCAATAAATTTTTTGACACTCCTAAAATCTATACTTTTCCATTCGGCTTTTTTCAATTCTTCTACGCCTTTATCATCATAATATTTATCAAGCTGACTTTCTGGATTTCCATAATTATGAATTTCATCAACTCTACTAAAATTATACGAATTATCATTTAATCTATCTTTAAGTTTTTTGCCTGTAAAATTTTTTAATTCACTATCATAAAATAATCCAAAATTTTTATATTGATCCTTTTCAATACAACTTTCATTTATTATTGCTAAAAGATCTTTATATTCAAAAATTGATACACTATCACCTATTAATTCTTTTCTTTTACGTTCTAAATCCATATTTATTATAGCTTTATCTACTTCTGAAAAATTATTAATAGCCATTTTAGATTTAATATCTTTTTGTATTGAATTTATATGAAATGGCATTCCTTCTTTAGAAAATGATTCTGTCCCCCCCATAATACTATCTAATGTAGTATCATGTATAAATAAAATACCTTTATTTTTATATTTGTCTTCAACTCCTACCATATTTCTTAATCTTGTTAAAAAATCCGGCTGAATCTTTTCACCATTTTCAGTATTGATTGTTGCTGCTATTATTAATCTTTTATCATCAAACTTTAATTGATATGAACTATATTTCACTTGATCATTATCTTTGTATTCAAATCTTTCCACCAAAGTATTATTTCTTAGTGCATCATACAATTTTTTAACTTGTTCTTCCTTTTCAAACTGAATGTTATACTTAGCACCTGATTTCAATGGATTGTTCTTAAAAAACTCTATAATTTTATCTGATAAATAACTATAAAACTGATCTAACATACTGTGCATCCCCACTATCTGATTTCTTTTCTAATATATTAAGCTTTTCATATAATTGAATAACTTTTGTTCTAGAATCTCTATCTAAATAAACACCACGTTTTTCAAATTCTTCAAACAACATACTTAACTTTAATTTCTTATTTGTATTTATACATATTTTAGTCAAAAGAATTATATCTTCTTCAGTCAAATTCAAATTATATCCAAGAGAACCTCTTCTCTTTCCAAAATTAGCTTCTACAAAATTCTTAAACCAGTTTCTATAAGCTTCATAAGCTCTACTTCTTCCTGATTTTATAAATTGATATTCTATAGAATCATATAATTCATAAACTTTATTAAATGCGATACTATCACTAGTTTTACCACTCATTTCAAATTCATCCCACTTCTTATCACATATACGTTTCTTATATTCTTGTAATAACAATTCAATATTGTGGGATATTTTTTCGCAATCATTATTTTTAAATATCTCATATAATTCTACATATCCAAGTTGTTCATCATTGTTATAAAAATGATTCAATAATTCTAATGTAATTGCATGCGAAAATAATGAATTCATTGATTCTTTAAGTTTTTCATATCCGAATTTATAAGCAGTTCTATTTTTAGAAGTACTTTCCCAACTTAATGTATAATATAGTGGTTCATTTTTTGTTAAATCTGCCTTTTCAAACTTACTTAATTTCATGCAAAGCTGAGATATATAGAACATATTATAATAATCTAAAAATCTCTTGATAGAATTTTTATATAATTCCTCATCATTTAAAAGGAACATACAATCCTTTTTAAATAACTCCTTTATGTAAGGCAAATAACATTTATACATTTCTATAGATACTTTCTTATCTTTTAATTCTGGTAATGCACGCAATACCAGTCTATTAAGAATATTATTATTTTCTTTACCATACACACTTTTTACTTTTTCTTTTATCTCTTCATCTATAAAAATAGACACTAAAAATCTAGCATATTTTTCTTCCGCAGAAGTAGATTCTATATAGTTCATTGTTTTAATATCAAAATCTACAAGATTATCGTTATTTATATACATTGTATTAATAATATTCTTAAAGTTTTGCTTGATTGTATCATCTTCAAATTCCTCTATTTCATCGCAGACATTTTCAATAAATTCTTTGCTATCAAAAGTATGCTTTAATTCTTTATCGCATATAATTCTTGAAAAGCCACCTAAAACACCATCAAAATTTGAAACTAATGTTTTTTCATTAGCTGCATATGGTAATAGCTTAAATAAATTACACTGACTATGTGTTAAATTACACTTTCCCTGCACTATGTCTTCTTCATTTTTAAATTTGAAGTCACTATTTATTGCTTCTAAATCCAATTCATAAATTCTATTTTCTTCCATCAATCTATCTCCACAAATCTATAAGTTTCAAACTCATCATCAAATTCAAGTTTAAATTTCTTATTATTTTCTCTATTTTTTTCTGTAATAACTAGTTCTGTATTCTGCGAACCAGTTTCCTCTAATTTATTGATAAATTCAACGAATTTGATAAAATGATTTTTATCTTTCTTATTTGGTCTATACCCATCATTAACCTGAACTAATAATTTATATAAACTATAATCTATATCTATTTTATAAGTCTTACCAGAACTTTCATTTTTATATTGAAGATTTAAAGTACCTATAAACTTCTTCAAGTCATTATCTTCACTCTTTGGTAAATTACTAGTATCAGCTTTCAGTTCAACTTTTTCACTAATCTTATACTTTGTCTGATTTCTACCAATGAAAATGTTTATGAATTTTTTATCTGCTTCACCATTCCATTTCATTATTCCATTTTTCACATTTTCATAAACTTTTTTTAACTTAAGCTTATCCCCTTTATTAAAATGGAATAAAGCATTTATATATTCTTCATAAACATCATCTTTCAATGAAAATAACTCTTTCTTTCCACAAATAGCATAACTTCTTATAAATAGCTTTAACAATTCATGTCTTATCTTTTTATTTTCTGTATTAATAACATCAACATTTTCAACTTTTCCTAAATATCCTTCTGGGTAATTTATGTAATCTTTAAAATACCCCATAACATCACTACTATTATTAAAATCAATTATAAAATCATCTACTTTTTCATTTCTTACATTAAGTGGATCAATACTATTTAATGCTTCAAAAATAAAAGATAGCTCTTTATGATTGAATATAATATTAGGCATTAGTGAATTTACATATTCACTTACATTTAATTTAAAAATTTTACTTTTAAATGTAGGAGAATTAACATCAATATATGATCTAGGAACAATAAGCTCATAAATAAAATTTAATAATGCTCTAGTTGAAATTATTATTTTATTTTTCACTATACATTGCACAATAAAGTCAACAACTGCATCTTGAACTTCAGACTGTGCTAAAAGTTCATAATTTGCTTTTATAGGACAATATTTATTATTTTCACATTTCAAACAATATCGCTTATATGAAAAGTAGAAATAGTTTCTTTCACTTAGTTCTATTTCTTTTGATTCTGTAATTCTACTTATAATATCTTTAATATATTTTGAATAAACTCTTCCGTCTTTCAATGTGAATAAATGATAATCACTAAAATTTACATATTGAAAATTACTATTAGAATCATAACTACTATCTTCAATAGATGAATCCAATATTTTTTTAGCATGTACAAATTCCTTTAACTTGGTAAATCTTTCACCATACTTAGAATCTATAAAATTGTTTAAAGTTCCAAGGTTAATTGCTAATATAAATTTCTGCTTACTATTTTCTATCTTTTCATCAGAAAATTCATCTAATACTTCATTTAATGTATCCATAGATGTTTTGCTTGGTTCCAAACTTTCAGTAGCATCATTATGAAGCTTAAAATTTTTCATAATATCACTCTTTTGATCTTTAAAATATGATATTATGTGTGATTTACCATCTCCTACACTTCCACAAACCAAAATTAATTGAGCAGTATTACTATCATTAGCCTTAATTATTAATTCCTCTAAATTCTTTTGTGCATCTCTTATAACATGCATATATTTCTTAAATGGAGAAAAACTATTTAAACTCTCTACTGCTTCCATAGATGATTCTTTTAATTTTTCAAGTTCACTAACAAGACACTTTTCATCATTTGAATTATTTTCAATTATGTCTTGTACTATTAACTCCGTAAAACCATCATCAATATTTTTATTCTGCTGTTTCTTTTCTACATCTGATAATTTGTCATCAACTTGTTCTTTTATACTTTCATCATTTTTTATTAATTTACGTAATGTATCCTGCATAGCATCTTTTAATATTTCCATATCAATTGCTGTTGATGCCTGTCCCACAGGCATTGGATTTTTATATGGCTCTGCTTCAAAATTATGATCAATATATACTTCAACAAACCAACATGTAATTTTATAAATATTCTTATGAACATTTAATGCAATTTCAAGTTCACCTTCAACATTATCATGTGCAGCCTTATTTCCTGCTAATCGTACAGCATGAAAACAATCTAGTATTTCTTGTGTAAAAACACCATCTTCATCCAATACTTTTATTCTCTCAAATTGTGATTCTTCAATCATAAGTCCATGATTTTCAAGATTCGTTATTTCTTTTGTTAAGTTTTCTACATATGTTCTACCCTTAATTATTGCTTCATGTGGCGAAACAAATATAACTTTATTTATTTCATCTATATAATTAATTAAAAATCTATAATCCTTTTCCAAATAACTATAAACATCTTTTTTCAAAACATTTCTTCCTTTCATGTCTAGTTATATATCGCACTTATAAGAATATTTTATCATAATTCAAGCCTTTTTAGGACACAATTCATCTATATAACTCTTGTTTTTTACTATATTTAATCCCAAAATTCCTCTTACCTTTCATATTTAAACTTTTTTACATTTGCAACACCCCAAAATTATCCAATACAAATGCACTTGAAAGTTTTTTAATATATCTAATATTTCAATTACAATATTTAATTTTTTCGTAATGTATATATATAATTGTAAATTCAAGTATAGTCTTTTTTACATATAGTTCTTTTTAATATATTTTATTTTCAAAAAATCATTTTATTGTAATTTGTTTTTAAATTTGAAGACAAATTTAAATATTTATTATATATATATTTTACAAATATTACATTTTGTATTCATTTGTTTTACTATGCAAAATAGAATCAAATCCAACTAATATGATATAATCGCAAAGACAGTCTATATTTTATACTAAATAGGGGGATATACATATGAAAAAGAAAACAAGACTTGTATCGATGCTTTTAATAGCTTTATTTACTGCATCATTCTTAACTGGATGTGGTACAAAAAAAATAACTAATGAAGAATCAGCTAAAATGTTTTTTAACGTTGCAGCTCATCAAGACATTTCAGAATTAAATAATTTATTAGGAAAAGACTCATCTAATTTTGATTCTTTAGTTGCAGATCAAATTGATGATGCAAAAGAAACTGTAAATAAGATGCTATCAAGTAGCGGAATGAATTTAACTGATGAAGAAATAGACAACTTCGTTGATTCTATTTTAAATGCAATGAAACAACAAGAATGCAAAAACGTTACTGTACGTTCAGATAATGGTGATACTGTTGATTTAACTTTTGAAATAACTTATGTTGATGTTATGTCTTTATGTACTACTGTATCAAAAGATTTACAAGAACAATTCAAGCAAAAACTAGCAGATAGACGTTCAACAAATACTAGCTACAAAGAACTTAAAGCACAATTTGTCAAAGATTATTTTGCAACTATAACTGACAAACTTAACAATTATGGAGTTGGTACAGAAACAAAAACTTTTAATTATACTTTTGAAAAATCAGAATACAAAACTGGTTTCATGTCTAAGGTTGAACTATGGGCTCCTAAAGACTCTGAAAAATTTGGTAAAAAAGTAGGTTCTACTTGTGTAGGATTTTAGTATAAAAAGAGATGGTCTTTTAAAAAGGCCATCTTTTTTGTTATATAAACTTAATAATTTTTATCAACAATTATCTTATAATGATTTTAATCCAATCTAAAAATCTTTTTCTGTGTACACTAATTGTTTTACCTTTCTATTTTACGATATTTTGTTTACATTCTTTTACAATTTGTTTATAATCTTTCTCATGGGGTGAGAATATGACAATAGGTGAAAAAATTAAAAAATTAAGAAAAGATAGAGGCCTAACTCAAGAAAATTTTGCAAAGGAAATCGGTATCTCAAGATTTTCCTTAATAAACTACGAGAGAGGAGCAAGAAAAGTCCCTGAAGATGTTCTAAAAAGAATATGTAATGTCTTTAAAACAGAACTAAAAGAAGACTTTTTTTCTTATTCTTTAAAAAAATATAAACCTTTAACCATTGATAACAAAACAACTTACTTTACTGAAGGAGCTCCTGAGAACATGAAATTAGAAACTTTCAAACAGTTCTTAACTTTATCAGGATATTCAGTAGAGGTTCTTACTTTTAAAGAACTTTTAACATTACATAACAAAACTCGTGAATACATAGACTTCGAGTTATTTAAGCAAGGACATTTTAAAGTAAGGTAAATTAGGATTGTATTTTTGCAATTTCTTCACTTTTATTATTTAACATTTTACATGAGGGGGTATTCTTAATGAATAACGAAGAAAAATATTTAATAGATAGAAATGAAAAAGGTAACCTATATGGTGTAACCAATTGTAAAATCTGCAACAGTATTATTACTTTTGAAGAAAATGTTACTTCTGATGTAATAGCAACAGCTCGTGAATTCCTTCCTATCAATGGAAACAATGAATTATGCGTAACACTAAGAGCTTTTACTAAATGTCCAAACTGTGGTTATCGTTTTGAACATCATCAAGTAGTACGTTATAAATAATAATATATATAAACAACCATATCAATTGGGTCTTGATATGGTTGTTTTTCTTTTAATTATAAGCAGCTTCTGACTTCTTTATGTCTACTGCTCCTATATAATTTTCACTATGAAGAAAATATTTAATCTCTGCCTCATTAAGTTTACACTTAGGGCCAAGAATAATTTCTTTTATAATCCCATTTTTAATATAATCTTTAAAACTCAAATCAGAATACAAAACTAAGTTTTCATCCATAACACTATATTTAATTGGACTTATTTCAAAATTTGTATTATATATCTTTCTAGTCTGTGAAAAGCTATTTTCTTTAAACTTCAAAGTACTTTCCAATCCAATATTAACAGGATATACAATTCTCACTTCATCCTCTTCCTTAAAAGCAGGATTTTTCATAGTACTGCTGATATTATCCAAACTTGAAAATATCTGATCAGATACTATACTTTCAATATCGCTATCATCCTTATTAGATAAATCTATTTCATTTAAAAATTTCTTAACAATTTCATCTATCTTTCTATTTTGTTCATTTTCTGAATAAATAACTTGCTCTTTAAAGATCCCTATATCATTTTGAGCAAAGTTTAATTTATTAGAATCAAATCCAATAGCAACACCTGTTCCATCCTTAGCATATTTAATCCATTGACTAAGCATATCTCCTTCATTTGAAAAACTTGAAACTAGTGCTAAAGTCAAACTTGGAAGTTTGCAATATATATTTTCAATAATTTTTTTCCACCTATCAGTAAAAAAAACATCTTTCAAAAGCTTCTCACTAAATTCTTTTAATATTTTT
>SVCK01000162.1 GCA_015058375.1 Clostridium sp. | reverse complement strand
GAGAAATGGGTAGAGCAGTATTATTCTAATGCAAATTTTGTTTTAGAAATATGGGAATCAATGTTATTTATAGAGGCAAGTAGTATTATTATAAATGATGTTGATGAATATAAAGTAAAAATAAAATAAGTAACTGCATAAAAAATAGGAATAACAGAATAGATTTAAATCAATGAAGGTAAGAAAGTTTAATACTGCATAATTTTAATAATGCAGTAAAGTAAGATATTTGTTAAAACAATAATAAGAGAACATTTAAACATATAATGATAATTTTAACGATTTAGTAAAGTATATTAAGTGGTATAATGGATATGTAATATAAAACAATAAAAGAAAGTAATTGGAGGAAAATATGATTTTTTACAAAAAGATTATAATTGGCATATTAACAATTATCATAGTTTTAAACTCTTCAATTTTAATAAAAGTAATAAAAGCTTACGATATGCCTAATGTTAACAATATATCGGATGAAGATGAGAATTATTATGGTTGGAAGGGGTATTTTTATTGGTTTGGAGATAATAATATAATAAATGAGAAGTCACATAGTTGGAATTCACCTCCTGATTTACCTCGAACTTTATATGCTCCTAAAGGGGATATATTTATTTCAGGATATGAAGACAATGACTCTTTTGAGAATTTTGGATTTAAAGCAGATTCAGCATCATGGGAAGCAGGAAGAAATGTAGAATATAACAGGCAACATTTTAGATGGGAAAAGCCTGTTAATGTACATTATAAAAGACAAAAAACATGTCCTCAATATGATTACATAAGCATACAAACACAAAATGAAAATGACCAATATATAGAAAATTACATGGATGAATCTGAAATTAAGTGGGTTAAAAGAAATAGTATGGTTAATGTGACTGTTGCAAATAAGCAAAATTGGCTTGGAGATTTGGGGGTTATATTAAAGGATTATATAAGAAGTAATTCTATGAAAATATTAGCTGATGGTAAAGATTGCTTTGAAATAACAAGTTACAAAGGAAGCAATTCTAATACATTAGTAAAATCAATTTTTTGTAGAGTTTTAGGCTATACGTCAAGTTCGCAAAAATTTAGCTATGATAATTATGAAAGTGTTTCAAGTACATATAAAATGAATTTTCATATAGATGCAGATTATACGATAAAAGAGGCAGCAATATCTGAAAATGGTAAAAAAATAGGATATGGAAACGATACTTTATTTAAAGTTGATGGTGCTGGTCCTCAATGGGATGGAGTTGTAATAGATAATAATGGTGAAATAAAAGATGATGAAAATGATAAAGAAGTTTATGATAATTTAAAAGATTATAAGGTGGTAAATGGCTTTAGGTGTTTAATAAAAAATCTTCATGATGTAAGAAGTAACAGAAAAGATGGAGTAGGAATTGATTATTATAATACAGATGCGATGTCTTTGCAAATTGTAAGAAGTGATGATAAAAGTAAATTTGTAATTATTAATGATAGTTATGATTATCATGGGGATAAAAATAGATTATATGACATTGACTTTAGTAGTGGAGATTTTGCAGATAAATTTAAGAACTATTATGGAGGAATTGATGTAGTTTTTAAGACTCAAGATATACTTGGCAATGAGACAATTAAGCGTATAGCTCATTTAGAAAAAGTTAAACCAGTACCTGAAAATGGTGATATTAAGGTTGAAAAATATGATTATAAAGAAAAGGACAAGGAAAATTATTGGGTAAAATCTGGTTCTATTTTTATGATTTATACTGATGGTTATTTTACTACTAAGAACAGTTATTTTAAAGATCCTGATATAGATAAGAACTATAATGAAAAAACAATTTATCCAACTGAAAGTGATTTGATTTTTACAGCTGATAGTAGGTTGAAAAATAATTATTATATTCATAGAGGATTATTTGAAGAAAATATAAGTGAGATGGAAGGAGAAGGTGAATCAGAAAAGTATGGAATAAACGAAGAATATGAAGAAAATTTAAGAGGAACAGTAAAAACTATTTTGCCATTAGACCATGCTGTTAAATATAAAAAAAAGGAAAAAGTTAATAGTTATAAGAACTATATTAAATCGCTACATGCTTTTTCAGTAGAAACTGATAATAATAAGTATTTCAATTTATATATGAAAACAGGATATGAAGATAATACATATGGATTTCCATTAAAGGATATTTATTATAGCGATATAAAGAATACAGGTATTAGTTTAAATATTGATGGAATTTCACCTACAGGAAAAGGAAATGTTATATTTGAGGCAGAAGATTGTATTTTAAAATTAGAAGCTAAAAAGGTTTTTGATTATGGTGGATCTGGTGTGAAGAGAGTTTTTGCTGTTTGCCATGATATAAATGATAATGGCATTTATGAAGATATAGATAAGATGGAACAAAACTTTGAAGT
Source organism: Clostridium sp. (assembly GCA_015058375.1). Classification (GTDB taxonomy): domain Bacteria; phylum Bacillota; class Clostridia; order Clostridiales; family Clostridiaceae; genus Clostridium. The sequence continues at coordinate 2,073 of SVCK01000162.1, read as the reverse complement.
TAAAAATTATGAAAGTGGAAAAACATTAGAATTAAAATCAGGTGAAAGTAATAAATGGACATTAGAAACTGATGCTAAAGAATTATTTAGACCTGATAAGAAATATAATTATGATAAAGTTGTGGTAGAGATTTTTGCAGAAGATAATGTTGGTAATGTAACAAGATTGTGCGCTAAGATTATAGATGTTTTTACTTTAAAAGCTAAAATAGTTCCATTTAATAATATTGATTATGAATATATAGATGGGTCTGAAGGACCATTGCTTCAGCAAGGACAAGCTGCACTTCTTATAATTAATACAACTGGTTATGCTCAAAGTCTTGAGATTGAATTACCAGATGATATGCATTCAGTTGCAGAAACTTTTGAAGATATACGTTACAAAAAGCAAGATGAATATCAAGAAATAATTAATATTACTTTAGATTCTTCAATATATAGTGATAAAGAACAAATTGAATTTATTATACCGTTAAATGCAGAGCCAAAGTGTTATAATGTACCTGTTAAAGCATATAAAAATGAAGAAGAGTTAGATACGGCACCTTGTTTTAGAGTTAGTGATAATATTTTAAATGGAGTAAGAACAAGATTGAAATAAATAAGAAGATAATGATATATAGTAGAGTAATGAAGACTTAAATAAATTTATCAAATCAGAATCAAGTAACTGCATAGTTTTAGGGACTGATGTACAGAAAAAACATTTGAACGTACTTAAGTATTTAAATGATTTAGGAATGAAACTAAAAGTTCTTATAAGAATTAATGCGATGAATGAATGTGAATATTTATTAGGAAAATTTAAGACAGGTTTTCCTAAAAAGGTTCAGAACTTAACCATATATGTAGATAGCATGAATGTTAGATCACAAAATAAGACACCAATAAATTTTAATTGCATAATAGTTTATCCAATAGATAGTTTAAAGGGAATAAGTGACCCTAATATAAGTGACATATTAAATTATAGAGAAGCAGGGAAAGTGTTTTGGGTAAGTAATCATGACAGCTATGATTATTCATATTTGAAAGAAATTTGTGATATATCTGATGTTATTGAAATGGATAATGATGATGAATCTATTCATAATAGAATAGTAAACAACATTAATAAAGTAGAAAGAGAAAATTTTGATAAACTATACGTTGATAATTTATCATATTATGAAATTGAAGAAGCGTTAAATAGTAAATACAATCTTGGAGGAATATATAAAAATTTAATGGGGACAGAACTATTACCAGGTCAATTTGGTGAATTCACTTTTGGAGGATATAAAGCAACAAAAGTATTCAGTATAAAAGTTAAAGAAGAAAAAGAAAATGGAAAGTATGTTTTACTTGTGAAGATAAAGTCATAATAAATAATTATAATATATATTTATGTTAAAATATTTATTATAATAAAGATATTAAGAAAGATAGGGGGGTAGCGAGAAAGTATGGCAATAAATAATATTAGAGAAGGAAAATTACTGTATCATTTAACAGCATTAGAAAATTTACCTTCTATAATAAAACATGGATTGTTACCAAGAAAAGATGCTCAGGAGCTTAAATTTAAAGATGTTGCTAATCCAGAAATAATTAAGAAAAGAAATAAATTTGGGTTGGATAATTATGTTCCATTTCATTTTCATCCATACTCGGCATTTGATGTAGCAGTAAAAAGTGACCATCGTGATGATGATTTAATATACATATGTATAAAAAGAGAAGATGCAAGAGCAAATGGTTTTAAAATATTACCGAAACATCCTTTATCAATATCGGAATGCATCTTATATGAATATGATGAAGGATTTAATAAAATTGATTGGAAAGCTATGCATACGCTAGGAAATGAGGATGAATATATAAAACATGTAAAAATGGCAGAATGTATAACAGATTCAATCATACCAGTTGATTGTTTTGCATCTATATATGTAAAAGATGATGAAACTAAGGAATTGGTGGAATCATTATTAAACGAAAAAGATGTGGATTTTCCACCACCATTTGTAAATGTACAAAAGTGGTTTTAAAAATTTATATTTTATGAGGAGGTGAAGATATGAAAATAAG
>SVCK01000161.1 GCA_015058375.1 Clostridium sp. | reverse complement strand
GGAAAATACTTATCAAAAGTTCTAAGACCAGCTTCTACATGCCCAACCTTAATTTGTTGATAAAATGCTGCTAAAGCTCCAGCGAATGTTGTTGTTGTATCTCCATGAACTAGAATCATATCTGGATGTTCTTCTCTAAATACTTCTTCAAGTCCTTCAAGAACTCTATTAGTTATACCTGTTAATGTTTGTTTTGATTTCATAATATTCAAATCATAATCAGGTTTTATTTCAAAGTATTCTAAAACTTGATCTAGCATTTGTCTATGCTGTGCTGTAACACATACCTTAGATTCTATCTCTTTTCTTTTTTCTAGTTCTTTTACTAGTGGAGCCATTTTTATTGCTTCTGGCCTTGTTCCAAAGATTGTTATTATCTTTTTCTTCTTCAAAATAATTCCCTCCTAAAGTTTTACAAAACAAATTGTTCTATAATATAAATTTAAAGATTCTCATCTTCATACTAATATCCTATATTATCAGATAAAGAATCATCATTTTTTATCCAATCATTTACATCTATAATTCTAAAATCATTTTCTGTATCTCTTATTATAACTTTTGCTATACCAGCATTAATTATAGCCCTTTTACACATAGCACAAGAATTCGCTTCTTTAACAATATTTCCATTTTCAGCTTCTTTTCCTACTAGATATAAAGTTGCTCCAATCATATCTCTTCTAGATGCACTTATAATTGCATTCTCTTCAGCATGAACAGAACGGCATAATTCATAATGAGTTCCTCTTGCAACATTTAGTTTATTTCTTCTACAATACCCTAAATCTGCACAATTTTTTCTTCCTCTTGGCGCTCCAGTATATCCTGTAGATATTATTTCATCATTTTTAACTATTATAGCACCATAATTTCTTCTTAGACATGTACCTCTTTCTAAAACAGTTTGAGCTATATCTAAATAATAATTAATTTTATCTCTCCTATTCATAGGATGGTTCCTCCATATTTTTTTAACAAAACATTCTACATTATTATAACCTCTAAATAATATAAATACTAGCTTTTATATTTACAAAAAACTAATAATATTTTATATTTTCATATAAAGTAAAAAAAGAAATAGACACATCTATTTCTTTTTTTACTTTAATTATTTAGTTCCAAACAATCTGTCTCCTGCATCTCCTAAGCCTGGAATAATATAACCATTTTCGTTTAGCTTTTCATCTATTGATGCTATAAATACATCTACATCTGGATGTGCTTCTTGGAAGGCTTTTACTCCTTCTGGTGCTCCTATTAAGCATGCAAGTTTCAAACTTTTTGCTCCTTTTTTCTTCAACAAAGTTACTGCATCAATTGCTGATCCACCAGTTGCAAGCATTGGATCTACTACTATAACTTCTCTTTCTGCTATATCTTCTGGTAATTTGCAGAAATATTCTACTGGCTTTAAAGTTTCTTCGTCTCTATATAGTCCTATATGTCCTACTTTTGCAGCTGGAACCAAACTTAACATTCCATCAACCATTCCTAGACCTGCTCTTAAAATTGGAACTATAGCAAGTTTTTTACCTGCTATCATCTTACAAGTAGTCTTGCAAATTGGAGTTTCTATTTCTACATCTTCCATTTCTAAATCTCTAGTAACTTCATATGCTAGAAGAGTTGATATTTCACTTACTAGATTTCTAAACGCTTTTGCTCCTGTTTCCTTATTTCTAAGATATGCTAATTTATGTAATACTAATGGATGATTAACTTCAACAACTTTACTCATCTATACTTTCCCTCTCTTACTTATTATATTTTTTTTCAATTTCTGATATTTTATTTATTCTATTTATATGTCTGCCACCTTCAAATTTAGCACTTAAGAAAGTTTTTACTATATCTAATGCTAATCCTGGGCCTATAACTCTTGCACCCATAGCTAAAATATTGGCATCATTATGTTCTCTTGTTGCATGTGCACTAAATGTATCAGAGCATAATGCTGCTCTAATTCCTGGAACTTTATTAGCTGATATACTAATTCCAATTCCTGTACCACATATTAAAATTCCAAATTCGTATTCTTTAGCAGCTACAGCTTCTGCAACCTTCACTCCATAATCTGGATAATCACATGAATCTGTTGAGTAAGTTCCAAAATCTTTTACCTCATATCCATTTTCACTCAGATATTTATGTATCTCTTGTTTTAATTCAAATCCACCATGATCTGAGCCTATCGCAATTTTCATAGTTGGCACCTCCTGATAATTATATATATTACAAAAGACATTTTCATTCATATAATATTTATTATTGTATAAATATAAATCTTAATACAATTGATTAAATACTTATAAATTAAATGCCTTATATAATCAAATACTTGTTATGCTTTTATGATAAATAAACAAACTTTTCGAAAATAAATTAACAATATCAAACTTATTTTTTTTGATATTTAAATAATACATTATATATTTAAAATTAGAATAATATTTTTTTATCCTTATAAATAAATTTTCCATTGTTATCTCCCTTTTAAACATTTATAATATCATATCCTGCAGACTTCTTTAATCTGTTCATTATTGCTATTCCTATCCCTTTTTCTTCATAAGCCTCTGCCAATATAATATCTACATTCATATCATCAAACTTTCTTAAATCTTCAAATAAATTTCTAGCTACTTCATTTAAATCATTCAAACTTCCTATTGAAATAACTTTTCCTTCTGTATATTCACTTGCATTTTCCTCTGATGATAATATTCCTACTCTTTTACCATTATCTATATAATTGTGTACCATTTTTTGAATTTTTTCAACTACTTTTTCATTATTTCCCGATACAATTCTCACCTTAGCCTTTGGTGCATAATGTTTATACTTCATTCCTGGAGCTTTTGGTTTAAAGTCTTCTGTTGGTTTAGTCATTAATCCATCATCTAGTTTTATTGATGGATCCACTTCTCTTAACATTTCCAAAGTTAATCCTCCTGGTCTTAAAACAACTGGTGGATTAACAGTACAATCTACAATTGTTGATTCTACGCCTACCTTACTTTTTTGTCCCCCAATTATGTAATCAACCTTTCCATCCAAATCTTCTACACATCTTTCTATATCTGTAGGACTTGGTCTACCACTTATATTTGCTGATGGTGCTGCTATAGTTGTTCCTGATAATTCTATTAACTTTAAAGCGACTTCATTATCTGGCATTCTTATTCCTATAGTATCTAAATTAGCACTTGTAACATTTGGAACTATATTTTTTTTGTTTAATATTAATGTTAAAGGCCCAGGCCAAAATCTATTCATAAGCTTTTGAGCTGTTTCTGATATATCTTCTACATATTTACTAACATCTTTTGATGCCACATGAATAATTAAAGGATTATCTTGTGGTCTACCTTTTGCTTCAAATATTTTTCCAACTGCTTCTTCATTAAGAGCATCTGCTCCTAGTCCATAAACAGTTTCTGTTGGAAAAGCTACAATTCCACCTTTTTTTATTGCTTTAGCAGCGTCTTCTATTAAGTGTAAATCTTCATTTAAATCATTAATTCTAAATACTACTGTTTTCAAATATTTTACCTTCCTTCTTTACACTAATGTTTGTCCTCTTGCTATTTTAATGTTCTGTACACACTCTCTTGTATAAATTGCCTTAACACAGTTTCTATATATTAAATCAAGAAGCATATACTTATTCAAACCGCCTCTTTTGATTACCTGAAAATAATAAATCGTATCTTGATTATTAATTCTAAGTTTTTTATATTCCTCTTCAAGTTTAGAATATTTTTTCAACAACCCGCTTACCACTGGTCTAACATTTCTATTTCTAAATCTAATCGATGTTATTATTATTATTTCCATTTCCTCTTCCATTTTTTCAGTATGTACTAAAGCTACTTTATCACAAAACATTAAACCTTCTATTCCAAACAAACCACTTCGTATTTTTAGCTTATTGTTGGAACATGAAAACTTTAATGTATATCCATCTATAAGACTTAGTATTGCTAAAATATTTAATATTTCTAATAAAATCAAGCTTATTAAATAAAATTTAGTAGTTAAACCCGTTAAAAAAACTGCTATAGGCAGTATCAAAGCAATTATTATAAGTATTATATACATTTTTTTTCTTTCTGATTTTTCTTTTTTTAATGCTTTATAAATATTCAAATAATACTGCCTCCCCTCTATCAATTCTATGTAAGTAAAGCCTCACATTTAATAATGCAAGGCCCTTTAATACTTATTCTACAGTATTACCCATATTCTTCATTTTCTCTGCTTGATCTGCTGTTATTAATGCATTTAAAATTTCATCTATTTCTCCATCAAGGAATGTATCTAACTTATAAAGTGTTAAACCGATTCTATGATCTGTAACTCTTCCTTGTGGATAGTTATATGTTCTTATTCTTTCACTTCTATCTCCAGTACCAACTTGACTTCTTCTATCTTCAGCAATACCTTCATGTCTTTCTGCTTCTGCTTTTTCATATAACCTTGCTCTTAATACTTTAAGTGCTTTTTCTTTATTCTTAATTTGAGACTTTTCATCTTGACATGAAACTACTATTCCTGTAGGCAAGTGAGTCATTCTTACTGCAGAGTCAGTTGTATTAACGCACTGTCCACCATTTCCTGACGCTCTAAATACATCAATTTTCAAGTCTTCTTGTCTTATTTCAATATCTACTTCATCTACTTCTGGAAGTACTGCTACTGTAGCTGTTGAAGTATGAATTCTACCACTTGATTCTGTATCTGGTACTCTTTGAACTCTGTGAACTCCACTTTCATATTTCATTTTAGAGTATGCACCATTACCTTTTACCATAAATACAACTTCTCTAAATCCACCAATATCAGTTTCATTTGAACTCATCATTTCTACTGACCATCTATTCTTTTCTGCGAATCTTGTATACATTCTAAATAGATTTGCAGCAAATAAAGCTGCTTCTTCTCCACCAGCACCTGCTCTAATTTCTACAAATACGTTCTTTTCATCATTAGGGTCTTTTGGTAATAATAAAATTTGTATTTCTTTTTCTAATTCTGCTTCTCTTGTTGTTAAAGATGAAATATCTTCTTGAATCATTTCTCTCATATCTCTATCTTTT
>SVCK01000160.1 GCA_015058375.1 Clostridium sp. | reverse complement strand
TTTTTTATCTTTTCTCATTAAAAAAACCTCCCATTATAAGTAGAAAAATTACATTTATAGTAAATGTGGTATGAGTTTATTTTATATTATATGAAAGGCTTTGTGTTGATTTTGTGGTGAAATGTGCTTATTTTTACATGAAATATATTAGTTTTAATTAAATTATATTTCAAGAAATACGCTTTGTATTATATGTTAATTGTATAGTAAAATTAAACTATTAATAATATGTGAAAAATATTATATATTAAAAATAAGAAAAATAACGATAAAATAATAAAGTAAGCATCTAATAAAAGATTAAATATTTTTCGCTCTTTAAAACTAGCTGCTTCAACTTTTAGTTGTGAATTGTACATAGGAATTGCAAGAAAAATTCCACAAACAATAACAGCTATAGTATATTTTACAATATCTGAAATGAGGTAAGCATCTGGTAGAAAAATTGTAGATAGACACATATTTATTACGAATGTTGTGAAAATAATTAGACTATATATGTAGGACATTTGAATTTTATTTTTTAATATATTAATATCTAAATTTCTTTTTATAATTTTGTTCACGTTAACACCTCTTTTTATTTATTATTATAATTATTATCATATATTATAAAAATTAAACCAAAATTAATATATTGCACACTTAGTGTTTATATATACTATTGAAATGGGGGAAGGTACAAGCTTGACTAATAGTATAATCAGTGATATTTTTTTCTTTGTAATGAAAATAGTAAACAAATGTTATATATTAAGGAGCACTACAAATGAATAGTTATGAAATATTAGGAGTAAATAAGGATTCATCCTTAGAAGAAATAAAGAAAGCTTATGAAGGCAAGGTTAAAAAAATTGATGAAGAAGTAGTAGACGAGAAAAAATCGAAAGCTTTTAAAAAGGTTTTAACTGATGCTTATAATGAGTTAGCTATTAGTAAAAATGTTGATGAAAGTACGATTGTAATGTCAAAAGAGGAATTTTATAAATTATCAGAAGATGATGATTATTATTATGATAATGATGAATACGAAGATGATTATGAATATGATGATGAAGATGATTATAGCGATAGATATTATGAGGAAAAAAATAAGAGAAAAAGAAGTTCTTCAAGTTCTAGAAATAAGAACAAAAGGAAAAGAAGAAAAGATAAGATGCCTAGTGAAGATGAAGAAAAATATAATCATTACGATAGGGAGCATGACATTGATATGCCTTGGTATATAGCTTTACCTTTAAAGGTGGTTGCTTTTCCTGTAATTGTGATTTTATCTATAATTATAATGATAATGGATGTACTAAATATGGCATTGTGGATAGTTACTAAGTTACTTATAATTGGATCAGTTGCAGTAGCTGCAATTCATGGATATCAAATTTATAGCGGAATAAGTCTTATAAAATATGAAATTTTTGCAGCTTGTTTAGGTGTATTTGTAGTATCTATTATTTTACCGTTAATCTTTAAGACTATACCTAAACCATTAAAAATTATAAATAATAAATTGAAAGCTTTTGTTTTTTAAAAGTGTGGCGTTTAATTGTAAACGCCATGCTTTTTTTTTATAATCATATATATGTTATAATTAAGGGAAAAACATACATTAAAGTTAAAAATGTTTAATTTAATAGGAAATATATTAAATGTTAAGGAGGAATAAATGGGGGTTATATTAGAAATTATTAAGAAAAATATTAATAAAAATAAATTAAGAAGCTCATTAATTGTATTTACTTTAACATTAATTACAATATTAACGTTTATATCTATCGGAACGAAGAACTGTACAGTAAATATTGTAACTACTATGAGTAAAAAATATGTGGGTGATGCAGATATATTAATTCAACCTAAAGATATTAGTAAAAATCCATATTTTAATATGGCAGATGAGAAGGTAAACAATGAATTTGAGTATGTTGTAGAAATAGCAGATATGAAATGTACAATGACTAAAGATGATAATAAAAGTGAAACAATAAATCTTAGGGGAATTGATATTGATTATCTTAAAATTAACTATAATATAAATGTTGATGAATTAGATAAAGAGGATTTTTGTGGTGGACAAGCAATTATTGGAGAGAGTTTTGCTAAAGAAATGAATTTGAAAACTGGTGATGAGTTTGTAGTAAAAAAAGAAAATTACAATGAAGCTTTAAAAGTTTATGCTATTGTGAAAGATAAAGGTATATTTCTTCAAGATGGTAAATCACCTTTTGTGATAGTACCTTTAAAATATATGCAAAATAGACTTGGAATTAAAGATAGGGTCAATAAAGCTTTGTTGAAACTTAAAGATTCATCAGATATAGAAAAAAGTATAAGTAGATTAAAACAAAAATTTTCTGATTATGAAGTACGTGAAGCTATAGTTCAAAGTGATATTGATATAGCAGTAAATAATCAAACAAGTTCTTATAAAGTAATTACTATAATTGTAATTCTTCTTGCAATAGTTATTATAAGTTATATATTTAAGATAATATCATTAGAAAGAATACCTATTATAGGAACACTAAGAAGCTTAGGAGCTAATAAAAATATTTCAATAATTATACTATTATCAGAAGCTCTTTACTTAAGTATAGTAGCAAGTGTTTTGGGATGCATTTCTGGAACATTTATAATGAAAATAATATTAGAAAAAACAATTCCTAATAATTTAAAGAATGTAGGTTTAGGTGTAAGTTATTCTATTTTGCAATTTGTAATTTCAGTTTTAGTAACAGTCTTAGTTGCAGCTATAGGAGCAGTAATGCCAACTTTAAAAATATCAAAACTTTCAATAAAAAATATAATATTTGGATTAGAGGAAAATAAGAAAATAAATAATAATAGGGTTATTAAATTTTTAATAGCAGTTCTTTTTGGAATGATTGCTATATTTACACCAAGAAGTTTAATAAGTGATTTTAAGATTGTATTTGAAGTATTATCTTTAGCAATGCTTATTATAGCAATAATTTTAATTATTCCGTATATTGTTGAGTTAACTGTAAGTATAGGTAGTAGAATATTTAAAGATGTAGGAAGCAATATAGTCTACTTATCGTTAAATAATTTTAGAAATAATAAAAATATCTTATCTAATATAACTTTATTGACTGTAAGTTTATCGACGTTTATATTGGTAAATTCTATAACAAGTAGTGTTGTTAATAATAGAGATGATTTATATAGGGATAATGCAAAGTTTGATATGTTCGTATGGTATGAGAGTAATAATTCTACAAGTAAGAAGGATGAAACTGAAAGATTGTGTTATTCAGACTCTAATATTAAAGACTTATATACTACTTTGATTAGTTATAATCATGCAATAAATAATACAGACTATAAAATAGAAAAATTAATTGGCGGAGACACAAATCAATATTTTAATTACTGGAAAGTTGATTTTGCTGATGGATTAAATGTTGATGAAGTTAAAGATAAACTTAATGAAGGAAGAAGTATAATTATAACTTCTGTAATGGGGGAAAGACTTGGTGTAAGTATTGGTGATGAAATTCCATTACTTTTTGAAAATAAGATAATTAATTATAAAGTAATAGCTTTCATGAATTCAGTAAATACAAATGGAAATAATGCAATTATATCAGAAGATAACTTTTTAAGAGATGTTGAAGGAAACTATAATAAGGAAATTTGCATTAATACAGTAGATGATGTTAATGAGGCAAAAGAAAAGATTTGTAAAAATTTAAATGATGAAAATTTATATATAGAAACTATTGATGAAATGGAAGTTAAGAATTATGAGAGCTATAGAGGAATATATACAATGCTAAAAGTTTTATCAGCTGTTGTATTCTTGGTAAGTATAATTGGTATAATCAATAACCAGTTCATAAATTTTGTTCAAAGGAAAAAATATTTCAGTATTGAAAGATCGATTGGAATGAGTAAAAAGCAACTTTCAATTATGCTTTTATTTGAATCTGTATGTGGAGGTATTATTGGAGGTATTATTGCTTTGGCAGGAGGAAACTTGCTTGTTTATATAATTCCGAACTTTTTAAAATCTAATGGACAAGTTTTAAATGTGTCTTATTCGCTTTTGGCATCGTTAAATGCTGTAATTATAGGAGTTGTAATAACAATTATTTGTTCAATTATGGTTATAGTTAAGAGCTCTAAATTAAGTATTATTGAGTCTATAAGATATGAATAGGGGGAAATGGTGTGAATATAATAGACAAGCTAGAGAAAAGTGCAATAAAAGCAATTAATGTATGTAAGAATTATTCTTATGGTGAAAATGAAGTTAAAATATTAAAAAATGTTAATCTTGAAATACAAAAAGGAAAGTTTGCATCTATTATGGGACCTTCTGGTTCTGGGAAAAGTACTCTTTTATATCTTTTAGGTGGATTAGACAATGTTTCTTCAGGCGATATAGAGATTTTTGGTAAAAATATTGTAAACATGAAAGATAGAGATATGAGTATTCTTAGAAGAAGAGAGTTGGGATTTATATTTCAATTTTATAATCTTCTTCCTGATTTAAGTATTTATCAAAATGTATTAATGCCTATAATTTTAGATAAGAAGAAGATAAAAGATTATAAGGATAAAGCAGAAGAGTTATTAGAAATAGTAGGTCTTAAAGATAAAATGAATTATACTCCAAGAGAACTTTCAGGAGGACAGCAACAAAGGGTGGCAATAGCAAGATCTTTAATAAATGATCCAGAAATAATTTTAGCAGATGAGCCTATAGGAAATTTGGATTCTAAAACAGGTATAGAAATTCTTGAGTTACTAAAGAAAATTAATGAAGAAAAAAATAAGACTATAGTAATGGTTACACATTCATTAGAGTCAACAGAATATTCAAATATGAAAATATATTTAAAAGATGGTGAGGTTGAAAGGTTATGAAAAGATTAGTTGTATGTTCTATTATTTTATCTATTTCTGTTGGATGTATTTTTCTTGCAGGATGTTCTAATGATGAAGAAAGTTCTAGCGCTGTTGTAAGTCAAGTTAGTGAGAAAAATTATGTAGAAGCAGAAGGTACTATTATTTCAAATGATAAACATGTTATAACAAGTGATAGAAATGGGAAAGTTACTATTGACAATAAAGTTGGACAAGAAGTATCAAAAGACCAAGTTTTAGTAACTTATGATGATGGAGCTGTTTTAAAATGTCCATATAACAGAGCAGTTATTACGGAGGTATGTGCTGTTAGTGGAGAAGCTGCTGAAAATGGTAAAAAATTAATATCTTTAAGTAATGTAGAAACAACAATTATAAAAGCAGATGTTCTTGAAAATTATATAAAAGACATTAAAACTGGGGCTAATGTTAAGATAATTCCAAATGCAGATAAGAATAGGACTTATAGAGGAAAAGTAACATCTATAGGAAATTGTGCTGTTAAACAAACTAATGGAGATACAACTATAAATGTAGAAATATCAATAGATGATAAAGATGATTTTTTACATGAAGGTTATACAGTTTCTCTTGAAATTGATAAGGAGTAGCTAAAAAACTTACTTAGAAAATAAAATAACAGATTAAATTAGTATCTAGCATCATATTTTGGAAACGTAAATAAAAGTATTGACGAAATGATTATCACATATATAGAATATTAAAGTGGCTCTCTTTGAGTATTTGTCATATTTATGAACAAAAATTATAACATAAGGAGAAAAGTAATGACTGAAAAATTTGATGATTATAAATTAAGTAGTGAAATTTTAAAATCTATAAGAGATCTTGGATATGATGCTATGACAGAAGTTCAAAAAAAGACTTTTCAATATATATTAGATGGTAGAGATGTTATTGTAAAATCTCAAACAGGTTCAGGTAAAACAGCAGCTTTTGCAGTTCCAATATGTGAAAATCTAAATTGGGAAGATAATAAACCTCAGGTTCTTATACTAGTTCCAACGAGAGAACTTGCTATTCAGATAAGTGAAGATTTTAAAAATATAGGCAGATATAAAAGGTTGAAACCAATTTCTGTATTTGGAAAAGCATCTTTTAAAGAGCAAGAAAGAGCTTTAAAGCAAAAGACTCATATAGTAGCAGGAACTCCAGGAAGAGTTTTAGACCATATTGAAAGAGGAACTTTAAATACTGAAAATATTAAATATTTAGTATTAGATGAAGCTGATGAAATGTTAAATATGGGATTTATTGAACAAGTAGAAAATGTCATAACAAAACTTCCTAGAAATAGACAGACAATGTTATTTTCAGCAACTATTCCTGAAAAAATAAAAAATTTATGTACAAAGTATATGAAGAATGAAGTGAATATTGAAATCGCAAGAAAAGGTATTGTAAACAGTAATATAGAGCAAAGTAAAATTATAGTTCCTGAAATGGAAAAGTATAATCTTTTAAATAATATTCTTTTAAATCAAATGCCAGAATCATCAGTTGTCTTTTGTAGAACTAAAGAAAATGTTGATAAGGTTTTTGAATTTTTAAATAAGAAATCCTATTCAGCTCAGAAGATTCATGGAGGCATGATGCAGAAGGATAGGACATTAGTTATGCAAAGATTTAAAACAAAGGAATTTAGAATATTAGTAGCAACAGATGTGGCAGCTAGAGGTATTGATGTAGATAATATATCAATTGTAATTAATTTTGATATTCCTATGGAAAAGGAAAGTTATGTACATAGAATAGGAAGATGTGGAAGGGCATCTAATAAAGGCAAGGCTATAACTTTTGTTACTCCATATGAAGATAAGTTTTTAAAAGAAATAGAAGAGTATATTGAAAGTGAGATACAAGAAGGAGATAAGAATAGTTATATTGTAAAATCTTCTGAAAAGGAAAAGGCAGAAGCTTTTTTAAAGAAGAGCAATAAAAAGGTTAAAACAAAAGGAACAAATGTTGGAAAAGATATAGTTAAGCTATATTTTAATGGAGGTAAGAAAAAGAAAATTAGAGTGTTAGATTTAGTTGGAACTATTTCAAGCATTGATGGAATAAAAAGTGATGATATTGGAATAATTGATATTCAAGATAACTGTTCTTATGTTGATATTCTTAATGGAAAAGGGAAAATGGTCATGAAAGTAATGAAAGAGAAGACTGTTAAAGGTAAAAAACTAAAAGTTGAAATTGCAAAAAAATAGATACATTTTTAAAAGGCCACTAAAATATAGTGGCTTTATTCATTTTGTAATGGTAAAATGAATGTATAAGTTTACAAGGTGGTGATAAATATGGTAAAAATAATTGATAAATACATAGCTATAGTTCGTTCAAGTAAACTAAAAACAGCTTTATTTAGTTTGATCTTTGCAATTATTTGTTTTATAGTTAATTTTGAAAATAAAGATGGTTTGGATTTAAATTATCAAATTTCATTTTGTGCTATATCTTCAGCATTTCTTGGATTAATATGGTATGCTTGTTCGTATGGAATGGTTAAGGTGTCAGATAATATTAATGAGAGAAAAGAAAAAGAAGTACAAGCTCAAATTGAGGCAAAAAGAAAGAAAGCAGATGTACATAAAAAGGTAAATAATAAGAAAAAGAAAAAAAATCGTTAGTATTTTGGGAAGAGAGAAGTAATATTTTTATGTGTGATTAGAGTTAAGATTTTTTAAACATAAGAATATTACTTCTATTTAATTTTTTTATTATTATCTTGGGCTATTGTTTATTACAAATATTAGAAAGTTTAGAATTATAGTTTTTGCATCATCTTCTGAGATATTGGATAAATCGTGATTCATATCATTTACAGTAACTAATTTAACATTGTTGTTTAGTTCTTTACTTTTATTATAAAGATTTAGAGAATTTTCATAAGGGACCAGACTATCTGATTTACTATGAATTATTAAAGTTTTAGGTACATCTTTTTTTACATAATTAATAGGACTGAATTTATCAATGTATTCATTATTATCTTGCATTTTACTTAAAGCATTTGTAATATCTTTAGTTGCAATAGATTTATCTAAAGTATTTAAATCTGTTGGACCAAAGAAATCTACTAAGTATTTAATTTTAGAACTGTATGCCTCTAAGCTTTCATCATCAGTAAAAGCATTTTCGTCAGAGTAAGCTGCTAAAAGTGAGAGATGAGCACCAGCAGAAATTCCTATCATTCCAATTTCATCAGTATTAAAATTATATTCGTTTTTATTTTTATAAACCCATCTAATAGAATCTTTTACATCACATACTTGTTTAGTAAAATCTATTTTAGAATTTAAAAGTTCATATGTTACGCTTATTATAGTATAACCTTCATCAATAAAGCTTTTTAAAAGTGGTGAAAGTAAATCAGGTATTTCACTACTTCCATATGCCCAGCTTCCACCATGAACATAAAGTATTACAGGTGAGCCTGTTTTGGGAATGGTTTCTGGACTGTAAATTTCTAGAGGAAGATTAGTGTTGTGAGTTGTTTTATAGATGACTTTTTTTGTTTTTAAACTTGTATCTTCTAATAAAATATCTCCTAAATTCATATCAGAAATTTTATCTTTGTATGTTGTATATTCTTTATAAACATTGTAGCACAAAGCTATTCGATGCCTAAATACAAGCGAAATACTAATTGTAATAAGCAATAGTACAATAAAGAAATACTTTAATATCTTTTTCAAATTGCTAGCCTCCTAAAAATAATTTTATTTTAATCTTTGTTATTTATATATTATTTTAACATATAAAGTGTTGACAAGATACTTTGATTATAGTATATTTTGACTATCAAAGTATTTTTGGAAAATAATTTCTTTGAGTGAAAATATAAATAGGAGGAATAAGATGGATAATGATAATAGAGTTGTTAATGAGCTTTTAGTGAAAATTTTTAATAATATTTTAGAAATTGAGGAAGCAACACTTAGAAACGGTCCATTATCAGATCTTTCAATCACAGAATTACATACTATTGAAGCTATCGGAATGCATGGTGAAAGAACGATGTCTGATGTGGCTCAAACTCTTGAAATAACTGTTGGAACTTTAACTACTGCAATAAATAAACTTATAAAAAAAGAGTATGTAGTTAGGAAAAGAACAGCTGAAGACAGAAGGGTTGTATTAGTTAGCTTAACTAAAAAAGGAAAGCTTGCTTGTAGTCTTCATGAAAAATTTCATAATGAAATGATAAATGAAACTGTATTTCAGCTTACAGAACAAAAGAAAAAAGTATTAATATCTTCGCTTGAAAGAATAAATAAGTTTTTTAAGAAAAAAAAGGAACTACAAAATAAGGAGAGATAATGAGTAATATTTTTATTAAGAATTATGGGGCTTATGCGCCTCAAAAAGTTATAACTAATGATATGTTATCTGAAATTGTAGATACGAGTGATGAATGGATTTCTAAAAGAACAGGTATTAGTGAAAGAAGGATTTCAGAAGGTGAAGATACATCATTATTAGCAGTTAAAGCTGTAAAAAGCATACTAGAAAAAGAAAATTTAAATCCATTAGAAATTGATTTGATAATTACAGCAACAATAACACCAGATAATCTTGTTCCATCAGTTTCTTGTATTGTTCAGAAAGAGATAGGTGCAGATAATGCAATGGCATTTGATATTAGTGCAGCATGCTCTGGATTTGTATTTGGGATGCAGACAGCTTATTCTATGATGAATATGAATGATAGTTTTAAGAAAGCTATTGTAATTGGAAGTGAAGTTCTATCTAAGATAGTTGACTGGGAAGATAGAAGTACATGTGTGCTTTTTGGAGATGGTGCTGGAGCTGTCCTTTTGGAAAAGTCTGAAAAAGAAAGATTGACAGATTTTTATTCTTATTCTGTAGGTAAAAAAGGTGATGTTTTACAATGTGGTGGCTTTGATGTTTTTAATCCTTTTATTATAGAAGAAAAAGTGAAAAATAAACATGTAACTATGAATGGCCGTGAGATATTTAGATTTGCGGTAAAAGCTATCAGTGATTCAATAAATACTTTACTTGAAAGAAATGAACTTAAAATAGATGATATTGATTATATTGTTCCACATCAAGCTAATGAAAGAATTATTGAGTTTACTGCTGAAAAGCTTAAAATTGACAAGAATAAAATATATACTAACTTAAAATATTATGGAAATACATCTTCCGCTTCAATTGCTATAGCATTAAGTGAAATGAATGATAAAGGTCTTTTAAAGGATGGTATGAAGTTAGTTTTGGTAGGTTTTGGTGGAGGACTTACTGTTGGAAGTTTATTAATTGAATTATAAAAATATGAAGAGTGAAATTTTAAACTTTAAAAAGTTTAAAAAATGGAGGAATTTAAAATGATTTTTAATGAAATTAAGGAAATTATTTGTTCGGAATTACAAGTAGAAGAAGAAGCTATTACAATGGAGACAACTTTTGAAGATTTAGGAGCTGATTCATTAGATTTATTTCAAGTTGTAGTTGAAATCGAAGAAAAGTATGGTATTCAAATAGAGGAACCAGAAAAAATCAAAAGCATTAAAGATGTAATGACTTATGTTGAAGAACAAGTAAAATAAAATTAGTTTTGGAGGGGTGTTTATGAATTCAAATGATGTTTGTAAGCTATTAAATATAAAGTATCCAATTCTTCAAGGAGGTATGGCGTGGATTGCTGATGCTTCTTTAGCAGCAGCAGTTAGTAATGCTGGAGGTCTTGGAATAATTACAGGTACTGCTCCTATTGAATGGATAAGAAATGAAATAAGAAAGGTAAGAGAACTTACTGATAAACCTTTTGGTGTAAATATAATGCTTATGACACCACATGCTGAAGAAGTTGCTAAACTTGTTTGCGAAGAAAAGGTGCCAGTAGTTACAACTGGTGCTGGAAGTCCAGGAAAGTTTATTGATATGTGGAAAGAAAATAATATAAAAGTTATTCCTGTTGTTGCATCAGTTGCTCTTGCTAAGAGAATGGAAAAGCTTGGTGCAGATGCTGTTGTTGCTGAAGGTATGGAATCTGGAGGACATATTGGGAATTTAACTACTATGGCTTTAGTACCTCAAATTTGTGATGCAGTTAATATACCTGTAATTGCAGCGGGAGGAATAGGAGATGGAAGAGGACTAGCTGCATCTTTTATGCTTGGAGCTAAAGGTGTTCAAATGGGTACAAAGTTTTTATTAGCTAATGAATGTACTGTACATAAAAATTATAAGGAAAAAGTAAAGAAAGCTAAAGACATTGATACTGTAGTTACAGGGGGAAGTCTTGGACATCCAGTTAGATTAATTAAAAATAAACTTAGTAGAGAGTATGCTAAATTAGAGAAGATGGCTGATTGTGATGTAAATGAACTTGAAAAGATGGGATCTGGTGCATTAAGAAAAGCAGTTGTTGATGGTGACGTGGATTATGGAAATGTAATGGCAGGTCAGATATGTGGAATGTTAAAAAATGAAGAGTCAGCAGAGGATATCATAAATAACATGATGCTAGAATGTAATAATCTTTTGAAAAAAGCAGGTGAAATAATTGGATAGAAAAAGAATAGCATTTCTATTTGCTGGACAAGGTTCACAAAAACCTGGAATGGCAAAAGATTTATATGATAATATAGAAATTTGCAAGGAAGTTATTGATAAAGGTGAAGAAATTTTACAAATGCCTATAAAAGAAATTATGTTTTCAGGTTCTGAAGAAGAAATTGAGAAAACTGAAATAGCACAGCCAGCAATAGTACTTGAATGTATTGCAATTATGAAGGCTTTAAAAGAACAAAATATAGAAGCTGATTTTACTGCTGGATTATCTTTAGGTGAATATTCTTCTTTAGTATATTCTGGAGTATTAAGTGAAGAGGATGCTTTAAAAATAGTAAAAGAAAGAGGAAAAATTATGGGGTCTTCTCTTCCTAAAGGTCTTGGCAAAATGGCAGCTATTGTAAAGCTTGATAATGATAAAGTTAAAGAACTTGTAGAAAAATGTAGCGTAAAAGGCGTAATTGAAGCAGTCAATTATAATTGTCCTGGACAAGTTGCTATAGCAGGTGAAAATGAAGCTATTGATATGGCAATACAAGAAGCTAAGGAAATGGGTGCAAAAGCTGTAGAATTAAAGGTAAGTGGTCCTTTCCATTCATCTTTATTAAAAAATGCTAGTGAAGATTTTTATAAAGTATTAGAAAATGTTGAAATTTGCAAACCTTCAATAAATATTTATTCAAATTATAAGGGAAGTCTTTATGATGATAAAGATGACGTGAAAATGATTTTGAAAAAACATATTATGTCACCAGTATATTTTGAAGATATTTTAAGAGACATGATGGCAAGAGGTGTAGATACTTTTGTTGAAAT
>SVCK01000159.1 GCA_015058375.1 Clostridium sp. | reverse complement strand
TCATAAAAAATCCCCCCTTAAATTAAAAATTATTGAATAAACTTTTCAATAACTTTCTGTTTAATTATACTTTTTTATCAATTATTTTTTATTAAATTTTCTCAAAATGCTATTTTAAAATCTTAACAAGTACCCATATTTAGAATTTGTACTTTTAAGTATACACTTTTAAACATATTTATCCTTTAATATGAGCTTTTAAAAAAGCATAGGAAATTTGTAATCCTATGCTTCTTATTTTAATAATCATATAAATCAAAAAACATTTGATAAATTTATATTAATTTTAATTAACAGCTGCTTCCAATCCAGATTGTCCTTTTATCTCTTCTACTGCTTTTTCCTTTAAAATATTTCTTTTTATTTTACCTGTTGATGTCAACGGAAATTCATTTACAAATTGTATATATTTAGGAAATTTATACTTAGCTATCTTTCCTGATAAGAAATCAAGTATATCTTTTTCAGTTATATTCTCACCTTCAACAGTTCTTACATATGCAAATATCTCTTCTCCTAACCTTTCATCTGGCACACCAACAACTATTGCTGTATCTATTGCTGGATACTTTACTAATTTTTCTTCTATATCTGTAGGAGAAATATTCTCTCCACCTCTTATTATTACATCTTTTATTCTTCCTTTTATACACAAATATCCATCTTCATCTATAACTGCTACATCTCCTGTACGTATCCAACCATCAAAAATTGTTTCATTAGTACTTTTAGAATCTTCATAATATTCGATCATAGTATACGGACTTTTTACATACAATTCACCCTTTGTATTACTAGAAAGTTCTTCTCCTGTATCTATATCGCATATTTTCATTTGAACATAATCTACAGCTTTTCCTGCTGTATTAATTTTAGGGTTATTCACATCAAATATAGGTGTCTGAGTAACTCCAAGAGTCTCTGTCTGGCCAAAAGTATTATTTAATTCATGAATTTTAAGTTTCTGCATAATTTCTTTCATTAAAGTTGGTGAAGATACTGCACCTGCAATCATTCCTACTCTAAGACTTGATATATCATAATTACTATATCTATTTAATAAATATTGATACATTGTAGGAACTCCATGAAAGCCTGTACACTTTTCTTCTTCAATAGCTTTTAAAGCTTGTTCTGTCTTAAACTTCCTCATAAGAACTATTTTACTTCCATTTAAAAGTCCAAGAAAAGCAGTATATAGCCCACCTAATATATGATTTAAAGGTAAAGCTGCTAAAATAGTATCATCCTCTGTATATCTAAAATGTTCTATAAATGATAAAGGTCCATTCAATATTGCCCTATGATTATAAACACTTCCTTTTGGATTTCCTGTAGTTCCTGATGTATATAAAATAGTAGCTACATCATCAGGTGATACAGCTTTTCTTTTTTCTTGTAATTCATCATCCAATACCCTTTTTAATTGAGACATGACAAATGCTAATGTAAATAATGTTTTCATCTTTAAAATTATTTTTAAAGATGAAAATTTTTCCACATCAACTTTTTCAATCATGTCTTTTTCACTAACTACCAAAATTGTCGACTTAGACTTTTTAAGCATATAATCAATTTCTTGCTCTGTTGACTGATAATTTATGCAAACACATACTGCACCTATTTTTAATATAGCTAAAAATACAATTAACCATTCTGGAGAATTACATGATATTAAAGCTATATGATCTCCCTTTTTTATACCAACAGATATTAAACTTTTTGCTATCATATCTACTTCATGATTTAAATTTCCAAACGTAAATCTTCTTCCATCTTCAACATAGTATAATGCTTCATTGTCTTTATATCTATTAAATATCTTATCTGAATATTCTCCAACTGTTTCGTTAATTATTTTCATCAACATTCTCCTCTCATAATTGTATACTAAATAATTTCTAATACTTTATCAAAACTTCTATATGAACAGATCCAGCAGCAACTGTAGAGAATATTACATAATCCCCTCTTCTTATCATACCTTTTTTTATTCCCTCATAAAAAACTAAAAACGGACTTGTAGTACCTGTATATCCATAAATATCTCCAACATATAAGCTTCTTTCTTCTGGTATATCTAATTTTTCACGTAATACTTCTAGATTTTTTGAACTAATCTGTGAAAAACAATACATTGCAACATCGTCTTTAGATAAATGATTTTTTTCTAATATTTCAAATATATTTTCTACTGCTTCATCAATCCACCATTTTCCAAATGATTTCCAAGTTGTATATAATTCCTTTTTAGGTTTACTATAAATATTAGAAAATCCACAACTAGGAAATCTTACACAATCCAAATAAGACTCTGTATTAACCCCTATCTTTGTATCTAAAAGTTTTGAATCTTCATCTGTTTTCTCTAATATAAGTGCACAAGAAGCATCTCCAAATGTTCCATACAATACCTCATTTTCTGAACTTACTTGTGGTGTAAGATTTTCACTTCCAACAAGCAATACCCTATTAACATTATCATTTGACATCATATATCTACTAATAAAATCCAAAGCATATGTCATACCAATGCAATTAACATTCATATCATGACAAAAACATTCTTTCTTTCCTTTAATAGCATTATGAATAAACAATGCAGATATAGGTGAAGCATATTCACTTAACATTCCAGAATAAACTATCATATCTATATCTTGACCTGTTAATTTACAACTTTCTAAAACTTTGCATGAAGATTTTATAGCCATTGTTAAGGCATTTTCTTCTTCTCTGTTTATTTCATATCTTCTTTTTCTTCCCAAGGCATTTTCATACAACCCTCTAACATCTTTGCCTTGTTTCTTAAAATGTTCTATATAGACTTCATTTTCTACAATATTTTGTCCATGGAACACCTCAATACCCTTAATCTTTAAATTTCTCATAAACGTTTTTCAGCTATATTTATGTACAGACATAAATAATAGCTATTCCCTCCTATCTATAAAAAGTTTCATTTATAATATAACATATTTGTCATTTTTTTCAATCGAATGTTTTTATATTTTACTTAAAAATCAGTATCTAATTATCCCCTTAATCCAGCATCAATCCATAAAATGTAATATGTATTCGTCATTTTATATAAAATATGTTAAAATATACAATATAACGTTCTGTTAATTTATATAATGAAAGGAGATTTTGGAGAAATGATAAATAATATATCTGATAATAAATTAATGGATTCTTTTCATACATTTATGCCCTATTTTAAATATTTTTTAGGAGAAGAGTTAGGTTTTACAATCTCTAATACTGAAAGATTCCTTTTAGTAGAAAATAGTGAAAATCTAAAAATAAACTACAAGGCAGGAGATTTAATCCCCAAAAATTCTGCTGCAGATGAATGTTTAAAGAAAAAAGAAATCATACATATTATGATTCCTCAATCTGTTTTTGGCTTTCCTGTTGAAACTATAGGTATACCAGTTTTTGTAGATAATAAAATTGAAGGAACTATGATTGTAAGCATGAGTGTAGATAAAACAGTAACTAGGGAAAAAGTTTTAAATTTAGCAGCTGCACTATCTCAAGCTCTAAATCAAATGACTGATAATGTTGTTGAAATGTCTAACACTTTCCAAGAAATTAATGAAACAAATTCTGGTATTGAAAAATTCATTGAAGAGACAAAAGAAAATTCTAATAAAACAGATGAAGTCTTATCTTTTATTCAAAATATAGCAAAACAAACTAATTTGCTTGGCTTAAATGCAGCAATTGAATCTGCTAGAGCTGGTGAATATGGAAAAGGATTTGGAGTTGTATCGAGTGAGATACGAAATCTTTCTAATTCAACAAAAGAATCTACTGAACAAATAAATCAAATTTTAAATAACATCAGAAACTCTATCAATAAAATTTATGAAAAGTTCCAAAAATCAAACGAATTATTATGTATGGAAACAAGTGCACTGCAAGAAGTAACAGCAACAATTGAAGAATTAAGTTCTACAGCTACTCTTTTAGACGAATTTTCAAATGAAATATAAATTTAAATAAGACAATATTTTCTATATCTTTCGATATAGAAAATATTGTCTCTTCTTATTCTATTTATTTCTTTCCTAATCATTTTAATTTTACTTGCAGAGGATTTTCCTTATCATTATACTTATATAGTGTGGTAAAATTTATACCACACTTTTATAGATTAAAAACTCATGAACGAGAGGTTAAAATATATGAGAAAAAAAGATATCCTAGAATTAAAGAAACGTCTTAAAAAGGACAGTTGCACCTTTACAAGAATGTCAGGTTGTTATGTTGATGCTGACAAAAGAGTTATTCTTAATTTCAGCAGAACTTTTTTAAATCTTGAAGATGAAGAATTTTTTAAATACTTAGAAATAGCTAAAAAAGTTTTATCAGGAACTATAGGAAACAATCTTTTAGAACTTAACTTTCCAAACTCCGAACAAAATGAAGGCGGAAAACAATATTCTTTAATGCAATTAAAGAAAAGTGCACTAAAAGACGAAAATATGCTAAAAAACTTCTATCAATCTATTATTGATTCTTATGATTATACTGGTAACTTTTTAATACTTTTATTTCATGATGCATATGATATAATCACTAAAACAAAGGATAATTCAAAATTAGATGAATCCGAAGAAGTATATGAATATATTTTATGTGCAATATGTCCTGTATCACTTGCTAAACCTGGATTAAGTTATTTTGAATATGATAATAGAATTGGAGCTCGTGTAAGAGATTGGATAGTTGAAATGCCTAGTGTTGGATTTGTTTTCCCTGCATTTATTGAAAGAAGTGCAGATGTTAATTCTGTTATGTATTATACTAAAAATCCAAAAGATCCACATCATGAAATAATGGAAGAAACTTTAGGATGCATATCAAAACAAACAGCAACTGAACAAAAAGAAACCTTTAACAATATTATTATTAATGCTGTTGGTGGAGATGAAAAAAAGTCTAACGAAGTTATAATGGAAATACGAGAAAATCTTAATAATATCGTAGATGAACATGAATCAATTAGTACTAAGGATGATGATCCTGTAACACTAACTAAAGATACAATTTTAGATGTTCTTACTGATAGTGGAATTTCTGAAGAAGTTACATCTAAAATAGAAAAATGTTATTCAGCTGAATTTGGAGATGAACCTCCTATAGTGGAACATCTTTTAGATAATAAAATTCTTGCTGCTAATGAACAAAGAAGAAAAGAACAACATTTAGAAAAACAAGTTAAAATTTTAAAAGCAAAACTTGATAAAACTCAAAGCGAAACAGCATCTGACTCTGATAATAACATCAACTTGGAACAAGAAACTACAATACAAAACGAAACTAATGAATCAAATTCAGAAATAAATAATACTTCTGAAAATACCAATTATGATGTTGTACTTCATGTAAAACCTCAAAAGGTATCTCAAATAAAATCACAAATAATAGATGGTCAAAAATGTATTGTAATTCCTATGGCAGATAATGAACAAGCTAATGTAAATGGAATTAATACTATGCTTTAAAATTAAAATGAGTACTGAACAATTTAATATCAGTACTCATTTTTTCTTTACATAATAATTACCTTTATAATACTATTATTATTGGAGGTGATTCTTATGTATTTATTTATTTTTGCAATAATAATATTATTATATTTTAACAACAATATTATTGAAGTATCTCATTATGAAGTAAAATCAAAAAAAATTCCTCCATCATTTAATGACTTCAAAATACTTCAATTATCTGACCTACATAGCAAAAACTTTGGAATTAACAATAAGCATCTTATAGAAAAAATTAATGATGAAAAACCAGACTTAATAGTTATGACAGGTGACATGATTAGTCATGGTGATAAGAACTTTAAAAAATTCTTTAACCTCTGTTCTAAACTTGTCAAACAATATGATGTATATTATATTTTAGGAAATCATGAAGAAGATTTAAATAAAGAGTTAAAAATTTCATTAAAAAACAGATTAAATTCGTCTCATGTAAATGTACTTTATAACGATAAAGCCTCAATTACACATAATAATGAAACAATTAACTTATATGGTTTATGTTTAAGTATGAAATATTATAAAAAACATCTTAAAATTCATGGAGATTTCAACATTGCTGAAAACACACAGCTTCTAGGTTCATTAAATAAAGCTTCTTATAATATATTACTTGCTCATAATCCATTATATTTTAATGTATATTCGGAATGGGGAGCCGATTTAATATTATCTGGACATATTCATGGTGGTATAATACGCCTTCCATTTATAGGTGGTTTACTGTCTCCCGAAAGAAAATTTTTTCCTAAATATTATGCTGGCAATTATAAACTTAATAATTCCGAACTTATTGTTAATCGAGGTCTTGGAAACACTAAAATAAAGTTAAGACTATTTAACAATCCTGAAATTTCAATAATAACTTTAAAGAATGATCTTTGTTAATTTTAAACTAAAGTATAAAACTTTCCATTAACTTATAATAAAAGTCTTAATAATTCTTAGATTTATTTACAGTAACAAAAGGGCCAAATGCAAATGCATTTGACCCTTTTGTATATAAACTGAAAAAAGGCAGTAAACTGCCTTTTTATCAAAGCTATAATTAAAATTATATAACTATTATCATATATTTATATATCAAGTGCTGCATGATGTCCTTGATATACTGCTGTTGTTATAGTAGATGCTTTTACACAGTCTCCAATTTGAGCTACATATGGAGCTGTATCTATTAATTCTTCTACAACATTTCTTCTTGGTCTTTGTCCTAAAGCACAAATTACAGAAGTACCTGGTATTAAAACTTTTTCTCCATTACTATTTTCACAAAGAACTCCTTCTTCAGTAACACTTAATGCTTTATGTTCTGTATAAACATTTACCTTTTGCTTCTTTATTTCTTCTAATAATATAGGACGATGTCTTATATTTGCATCTGGTGAAATTTCTTTTCTCATTTCTACTAAATGTACTTTCTTACCTTCTTGTGCTAAATGTATTGCAGCTTCACTTCCTGCTAATCCACCACCTATTACAACAACTTCATCAGTTATCTTTTCTGATTCTAAATAATAATTGTTAACAACAACTACATTATCACCTTTTAATCCTGGAATTGGTGGTACTATAGGTTCTGAACCTACCGCAATAATTAATGCATCTACATTTTCTTTTTCAACATATTCTTTAGTAACTTTTGTATTTAGACGTATTTCTACTCCTAAATCCTTAGCTAACTTTCCAAAAGTATTTCCTAACTCATACATTTCATGTTTAAATGGAATTGCTTGTTCTCCTTTTAAGATTCCACCTAACTCATTAGTCATTTCACATAATATTACTTTATGTCCACGCTTAGCAGCTGTAATTGCAGCTTGTAATCCTCCAGGTCCTCCACCTGCTACTAATACTTTTTTAGGATTTAAAACTGGAGTTACTTCTGTACCTTCTATTTCACGTCCAATCAACGGATTTACTGTACAACGTCTTGTTGAAGTTGCAGCTCTTTCAGCCATGCATGTAAAGCATCTTAAACATTTTACTATATCTTCCTCTTGATTACTCATAACTTTTCTTGGTAATTCATGATCTGCTAGTAATGCACGTGCCATTTCAACAACATCTGCTTTACCACTTGCTATTATTTCTTCCATCATTTTAGGATCATTTAATGCACCTATAGTTGCAACTGGAACACTTACATGTTTCTTTATTTCTGCTGCTAAATAAACATTGCATCCATGTTCTCTAAACATTGAAGGGTGAGTTATTCCAAATCCTCTTTGATATGTACCTGCTGATACATGAAGTAAATCAATTCTTGATTCAATTAACTTCGCAATTTCAACTCCTTCTTGTAAATCATATCCACCTTCGAATAATTCTGAACCACTTAATCTAAATTCTATTGGAAATCCTGGTCCAACAGCTTTACGAATACTATCTAATACTTCTTGTGCAAAACGAACTCTATTTTCTAAAGAACCACCATATTTATCTGTTCTTTTATTAAAGTAAGGTGATAAGAATTGATTAATTAACCATCCATGACCTCCATGAACCATAACCATTTCAAATCCTGCTCTCTTAGCTAATCCTGCCACTTCTCCATAAGCTCTAACAATATCATCTATCATTTCTTGATCTAATTCTTTTACTTCTAATCCATCTGGTCTAACACTTGGACTTACACCCCATTGAGCTAAACCTTGTTTTTTATTTTTATCAACTAAATATGTACCTGCATATTGTCCTGAATGCGATAACTCTACGCTTGGTATTGCACCATGACGACGTATTGCATCTGCTGTATATGTAAAACTTGCTAATGAATCAACAACTTTTAAATCTAAATGATAAGCATGAGAACCATCTGTTTTAGGATGTACCATGCATTCACTTACTGTTACTGCTCCTGCTCCACCTTTTGCTCTTAATTCATAAAAAGCTGTTGATTTAGGTCCTATAGTACAATCTGCTGTTATATCAGTTCCTCCCATAGGTGCTGAAAACATTCTGTTTCTAAATACTACATTTCCAATTTTTATTGGACTACATAAATTAGGATACTTTCTTTTCATTACTCTTCCCTCTTCTTCTTTAGTTTGTCTTTCTATCTAAAATTTTATATATAAATGTCAATCCAAAACCTACTACAGCAACAATTATAGCTATTAAAAATGCATTTCTATAATCACCATATGTTGAATAAACGTTCTTCATTACAGCTGGTCCAACATATCCTGCTAAAGCAAATCCTATAAACATTATTCCATAATTTACACTATTATTTGCTGGTCCAAATTTATCTACTGTAAAACCTGGGAAAACGCCCATAAATGCTCCAAAACATATACCTACAATAGAAATTCCAATACAGAACTTAACTACATCGCCTTGACCTGATAGCAATAACAATAATAAACCTAAAATTGATATTACTAAAGCTGATGCTAAAGTATTAATTCTTCCAATTTTATCTGAAATATATCCAGCCACAATACGACCTGCTGTATTAAATAATGCTAATACTGAAACCATCATAGCTGCTGCTGCAGATGCCATACCTATCATATTTTTTGCTAATGATGATGCTAATGATACACACATTAAACCATAAAAGGCTCCACATGTTAATATTACAATCATCACATAAAATATAGGTGTTGAAAGCATTTGCTTCCAATTTTTATTTATGTCTTTTCCGCTGTTTTCTTTTACTGGTGGCACCCATCCTTCTGGAATAAATCCTTTTGGACACTTTTCAATAAAGAATGATGAAACACATACTATTATAAGAAATACTAAACCTATACTTTTAAATGCAGCTGTAACTCCAAACTTACTTATTATTGCATTTGCTATTGGTGGTATTATTACAGAACTTAATCCATAAGCTGCAGTAGTCACTCCACCTACTAATCCACTTTTATCTGGAAAAAACTTTATAGAGTTACTTATAGTACATCCATATACCATTCCTACTCCAAGACCAGTAATAATTCCGTATGTAACAATTAACATACCTAATCCATTAGAATATCCAGCTAATATCATTCCTATACCAAACATTAACCCTCCAACAAAAATAACCTTCTTAGGACCAAACTTATCGTTTATTTTTCCTCCAGTTATCATTGTTATTGGGCCTACTAAATTAGTTACTGTAAAAACAATAGCTAATGCCCCTGCTGTTAATGCTGTTCCATTAACTCCATTTAAATATTCTGCCATAGGGCCTGAAAATACGCTCCATGCATATATTGATCCAATACACAAGTTAATAAAACAACTTGCAATTAAAATAATCCATCTCTTTTTTGTTAGGTTCATCTTGTTATGTTCCTCCTAAAATATTTTATCTTATGATTAATAGTGTTAAATTAACAACAATTTTATGTTAATATATTATCAAACTTTTTTATATATGTAAACACAAACATGTAATTTTTTATATATAAACTTTTATATATATCTATTTATATATTTATTATCCATATAATATTTTATATACAATAATATTAGTGTATAATTGTATAATACAAAAGAAAGAGGTGTAAGTATGAGAACTCTTAAATATGCAATTTTAGGATTATTAAACCGTAAACCAATGACCGGATATGATATAGGTAAAGAATTTAATTATCCGCTAGCTGAGTTTTGGGATGCAAAACACAGCCAAATTTATCCTGAACTCAAAAAATTATCTGAAGAAGGTCTTATACAATATGATATAAAAATAACAGGAGACTCTCTTCAAAAAAAGCTATATACAATTACTTCAAAAGGACAAAATGAATTTTTATTATGGTTAAGTCTAGATGATCCTATGGAGAAAACTCCTAAGAGTATTTTTAGACTTAGAATGTTCTTCTCTAATAATTTAGATATAGAACAAAGATTAAAATTATTACAAAGTCAATTAATTCAACATACTGAAAGACTTAACTTCTTACATACACAAATGAACCGATACACTGAAATACCTTCTTTGGATAGTGATGACTTTGGTGATTATATTGTTTTAGATAGTGCTATATTAAGGGAAGAAGGCATTATTAAATGGTTAAATAACTATATTAATATCTGTAATAACGCTAAATAATTTTGTGTAAAATTAATTTAATTCATAAAATATTACTGGAAACTTAAATTTCCAGTAATATTTTTATCAATTTGAAATACTAAAATATATTTCATCCTCATTTGATATTATTTGATACAAATAATATTTTTATGCTTTAAAATCATATTATCTATTTTTCTAACATGTTTTCTATTTCAACCACGTACATTGTATGATAATCTCCATCTTTATAGCATTTATCAATTAAATCCTTTTCTATAAAACATTCTTCTTTCATGTCTTGTGCATATAACTTTTTACATATAAAAGTTAATCTAGCTTCTTCAAAATATGGAACTCCTTCATATTCTTTTATATTAAAGCCAGTCTTTGCAATCTTATCTTCATCTCTTCCTGAAACTGTTCCAAAATATCTAAGTTCTTTTCTATATGTATTTGGCAATACACATATAGATAACTTATCATTACTATCTATAAATTCTTTTGTATATCTTTGAGGTCTTATAAAAATATAAGCCACTCTTTTATTCCACAATATACCTGTTCCGCCCCAAGAAGCTGTCATAGTATTAACTTTACCATCCTTTTCAGCAGTTACTAAAAGCCAGTCTTCTCCTATCATCTTAAATATATTTTCATTAAAATCTTGATAGTTAATTTCTTTCATAAAACATTCTCCTTTATTTAATAATATTTTTATCACTTTAAATTATACAACAAAAAAAATAAGAAACTATACACAGCACTGTATAGCTTCTTATTCTTTTTCTGGCATGATATACTATTAATTTTGAGAAGGTTGTTATAACTAGATTTTGAATTACTTATTATCTAGAATAGAATTCGACTATTAGATTCTCGTTTATTTCTATAGGGATCTCACTTCTTAATGGCAATCTAACATAGGTTGCTCTAAAATTATCTAAATCTGCATCAATATAGGGTAACACATTTATATGATTCTTGATGTATTCGGTGTAATTTGGAGACTTTCTTGATTTTTCTCTTAAACTTATTTCACTACCTGGCGTAACTTTATATGAAGGTATATCTATTTTCTTTCCATCAACAAGGATGTGTCCATGATTCACCATTTGTCTTGCAGCTCTTATGGAATTTGCAAATCCCATTCTATATACAAGATTATCAAGTCTAGATTCGAGAAGAATTAATAATGCTTCTCCTGTAGTTCCTTCCTTAACTTTGAATGCCTCATCAACATATCTTTCAAACTGTTTCTCCAAAACTCCATAGTAAGCTCTTAAGCGTTGTTTTTCTAATAATCTCACACCATATTCTGATAATTTTCTATCTGCCCTGCTTCCACCATTTCCAGCACGTTTCATAGCTTTTGGATGTCCTATCACATTTAATCCAAGCCTTCTACATTGTTTAAAACGAGGGCCTCTATCTCTAGCCATATTTCTCCTCCTTATTAAATTAACTTCTGTAGATAATATAACATAATATCTTTTATATTGAAAATCATTATCATTTAATGACGAACGATTAACATTAATTATTTTATTTATTCTCATTTATTCAAAGTTTTTCGAGTTTTCTTAATGATAATCATTTTCATTTTTTAATTAGATTAATCTTCATTCTTGTTATTAACAATAAAAAACACTATTTTTAATAAGAGGGTGACTGATTTATCAGACACCCTCTAACTCTTCCCAATATTTATTTGAATAAATTCACTATAATTCCACCATATTGTGCTATCACTGGTGCAAAAACCAATGATACTATAGTCATAAGTTTTATTAAAATATTCATTGCAGGTCCTGATGTATCCTTAAACGGATCTCCAACAGTATCTCCAACTACACCTGCTTTATGAGCTTGACTTCCTTTTCCGCCAAAAGCTCCCCCTTCAATATATTTCTTAGCATTGTCCCAAGCTCCTCCTGAGTTTGACATCATTATAGCCATCAATACACCTGTAACAACGCCTCCACCTATAAGGCCTGCTAAGGCTTGAGCGCCAAATAGTAATCCTACACCTAAAGGTACTATAATAGCTAATACACCAGGTAATATCATTTCTTTCAATGCTGCTTGTGTTGAAATAGCAACACATGTTGAATAATCAGGTTTTTCTTTTCCTTCCAAGATTCCTTTTTTCTCTCTAAATTGTCTTCTAACTTCTTCAACCATTTGTCCTGCTGCCTTACCTACTGATGCCATTGTTAATGCTCCAAATAAAAATGGAAGCATACCACCAATAAATACACCTATTAAAGTTAATGGATCAAGTAAATCAATTGTCTTTAACCCAATTGTTTGAGCATAAGATGCGAATAGTGCTAAAGCTGTTAATGCAGCTGACCCTATAGCAAATCCCTTACCAATCGCTGCTGTTGTATTTCCAACTGAATCTAACTTATCAGTAATTTCTCTTACTCCTGGTTCAAGACCTCCCATTTCTGCAATACCACCTGCATTATCAGAAATTGGTCCATAAGCATCAACTCCTACAGTTATTGCTGTAGTTGCAAGCATACCTACTGCTGATAAAGAAATACCATAAAGTCCTATAACGGGATCATTTGCTCCACCAACACCAAAATATGCAGCAATAATCCCAATAACTATAAACGCTATAGGTATTACTGTTGATTTCATACCAACTGAAAGTCCTGCAATAATATTTGTAGCAGCTCCTGTTTCTGATTCCTTAGCAATCTGTTTTACAAATTTAAATTCAGCAGAAGTATAAAATTCTGTAACTTTACCAATAATCATACCTACTATAAGACCTGCAACTACAGGTATAAATAATCTTAAACTTCCAAAAATGCAATTACAAACTATAGCACCAAATATAATTGTTAATACTCCTGATACTAAACTTCCTGTATTTAATGCTTTTTGTGGATTATCACCTTTACTTAACTTAACAATAAAAATTCCAATTAACGAAGCAATAATACCTACCGCTGAAAGTAACATAGGAAATATTGCTGCATCTCTTGTGTCAACTACTGTTACAAGACTTCCTAAAGTAATTGCTGATATTATTGAACCAACATAACTTTCAAAAAGGTCAGCTCCCATACCTGCAACATCTCCAACATTATCTCCAACATTATCAGCAATTACTGCTGGATTTCTTGGATCATCTTCTGGAATTCCTGCTTCAACTTTTCCTACTAAATCTGCACCTACATCTGCCGCCTTAGTATATATACCACCACCAACTCTTGCAAAAAGAGCTATTGATGATGCACCAAGACCAAACCCTGTAATATACTCTGTATTAAGCTCTAGAAAATAAGAAATTACTCCAACTCCAAATAATCCAAGGCCTGCAACACAAAGCCCCATTACTGTACCACCAGAAAAAGCAATAGATAAGGCTTCTTTCATTCCTGTTTTAGCAGCTTCAGCAGTTCTTACATTAGCCTTTACTGCAATTCGCATACCTATGTTTCCTGCTATTATTGAAAAAATTGCACCTATTAAGAAAGCTATTGCTGTTCTTATATTTAAGAATATAGCTATTGCAACAAAAACTACAACTACAAATACTGCCAAGTACCTATATTCCTTATTTAAGAATGCCATAGCTCCTTCTTCAATATATGATGCAATTTCCTGCATCTTTTTATCCCCACTGTTCTTCTTTACAACTCCCATCGCTATGAAAGCTGTTGTTATCAATGCTAGTATTCCACAAATTGCTGGTATAAATAATAATTCCATCCTTTTGCCTCCATCTCCCTTTTAATCTTAGGTAAAATAAACCTAATTAAATACTATGCATTAAAATTTATAAAAATTATTATTGGGCTATAAAAAATTTAGAAACAGAAATAAAAAAAACAGCTATCTTAATTAAATAGCTGTTTTTCTACTAGATTATATTCAATATTAATGCAATAACAGCAAACACTGTCATACCTAACATTGTTATTCTCTCTAGTCTTACTTCTTTAGTTCTTGATTTATTCTTAGAATAAAACGTTTCATTACTACTTCCTTGTACTAATCCACTTAAAGCGTCTGACTTACTTGGTTGCATTAATATAGCAATTACAATTACTATACCTAAAATCGCTTCTAAAACCATTAAAGCTGTTTCCATATCAGGACCTCCTGCCTTATATTAACGTTACATAATTTCATGACAATATCGTAACATATTCTGTATTTTTTTTCAAGTTAAATCACGATAATTATGATACTTTATATAATTATAAACAAGAGAATTAACGGTTTTATTCCTTAAATTTCCAAGAAAACTTTTACTTAATGTTAAAGAATGCTTTTTTACCCCTATATTCTGCAACATCTTCAAGTTCTTCTTCAATTCTAATAAGTTGATTATATTTTGCAACTCTCTCACTTCTAGCTGGTGCACCTGTTTTTATTTGTCCTGCATTAACTGCTACAACAAGATCAGCTATAGTAGTGTCTTCTGTTTCACCACTTCTATGTGAAACAACAGCTGTATAACCTGCTCTATTAGCCATTTCAATTGCATTTAATGTTTCTGTCAAAGTTCCTATTTGATTCAACTTAATAAGAATTGAGTTAGCAACACCTTTTTCAATTCCAGTTTCTAATCTTTTAGTATTAGTAACGAATAAATCATCCCCAACCAATTGAACCTTCTTTCCTAATCTTTCAGTTAACAGTTTCCATCCTTCCCAGTCTTCTTCTGCCATACCATCTTCTATTGAGATAATTGGATATTTGTCAACCCACGCTTCTAAAAAATCAACCATTTCAGAAGCTGATAAAGTTTTTCCTTCATGTTCTAAAACATACTTTCCATCTTCATAATATTCAGAAGAAGCAGCATCTATTGCTATAAATATATCTTCTCCTGGCTTATATCCTGCCTTTTTAATAGCTTCTATTATAACTTCAATTGCCTCTTCATTAGATTTTAAATTAGGTGCAAATCCACCTTCATCACCAATTCCTGTAGAATATCCTTTTTCATTTAATATTTTCTTTAATGTATGATAAACTTCTGCACACATTTTCAATGCACTTGAAAAAGTCTTAGCACCAACAGGCATAATCATAAATTCTTGTAAATCTACTGAATTATCTGCATGAGAACCACCATTAATAATATTCATCATTGGTACTGGTAAAACTTTGGCATTAACTCCACCTATATATTGGTATAATGGAACTTGTAATGAATTTGCTGCTGCCTGAGCACAAGCTAAAGATACGCCTAAAATTGCGTTAGCTCCTAATTTTCCTTTATTATCTGTTCCATCTAATTCTATAAGTGTTTTGTCTATAAATGTTTGATCAAAAACATTACAGCCTATAAGTTCTTCTGCAATAGTATCATTAACATTTTGAACTGCTTTTCTTACGCTTTTACCCATATAGTCATCTTTATTTCCATCTCTTAATTCTACAGCTTCATAAATACCAGTAGATGCTCCTGATGGAACTGCTGCTCTTCCCATTGTTCCATCTTCAAGATAAACTTCAACTTCTACTGTTGGAAAACATCTTGAATCTAATATTTGTCTTCCGACAATATCTACAATCTCCACATAACTTTTCATAAAAATAAGCCTCCTTTTAAGAATAATCTTCTTGTTTTTTCCTACTTTTCTTCAAACAACAAGATTAGTTTTCTCAAAAGGAAGCCTTATTATACAATTTTATAAATAGTCATCTTCATTATTATCTCTATTATACTTTTCTTTGAGCTTTTCTTTAGCCCAATACTTATCAAATTTACATTTCCACTCTTTACTCTTTTTCTTATTTATATCTTCTATATACATTAAGAATTCATCTAATACTCCAAGTTTAAGGAATCCCTTCATTAAATGCCTAGGATAATCAATTTTTCTTTTAAAGCACTTTTTAGGATCTATAATCATTATTTTATTGTTACTACCAACCATAATATCTTTACATCTTGTATCTATCTTTGTAAAGTTAATTTTCTTAAATTCTTTTATAAGTTTATAAATATTAAGTGCTATTTCCTTATTTAAACCATTCTTTTTTATGTATTTATCAAGAGGAATTCCATCAACCATTTCCCTTACAATATAAAGTTTTCCAACGGAATAAACTTTAGGAAAATATTTGGATCCTTTAGCTTTTATCAATACATAAGACTCATCTAAACATACTTTTTCCTCTACAAATATCTTTATTACTTTATGCTCTGGAAGCTCATATACTACTCCATTATTACCCTGTCCTAAAAATTCAGCACTTTTAAATAGCTCCTCAGTTTTTTTATCAAAATCCGCTGAATAACAATGATACTTTTTCAAATAAACTCTACCTTTAAATTGTTCTCATATAAATATATGAAAACTTTAATTACAATATTACTTAAAACAATTACCATTTATAAATTTATAACAATATTCAGCAACTTCCTCCCATTGAGGATCTAACATCATATCATGGCATAAATTTTCTAATATAACCATATTACATCTAAAAAATTCTGCTGTTTTTATACTTGCACTTAAAGGCATACAATAATCATTATGTGATCCTACAACTAAAAATTTAGTATTACATTTAAAATCTTTTGGCATAACAGTTTCCATCACTCCAAGCTTTACATTCAAAGATTCTTCAACTAATAGAGATTTATACTTATTAAGTTCACTTTGTTCTATTCTATTAGAAAAAAGTACTTCTTCACGTGACTTATTCCCCATTTTCTTTTGAGCCTTTAACATCTGTACTGCTGTATGCCTAGGTGGTATAGGAGAAAGAAAAACACATTTTTCTATATCATGAGAATTAATTTTAATATAATGCTGTACAATAGCAGTTCCTAAAGAATGCGAAATTATATTTATCTTAGTCACTTTTTTTCGATTTTGTGCTATTACTTTGGCCAATTGATTTACATAATCACTAATTTTAGTTTTCTCATTTCTTTCATAATCAAAGGCTACAATTTTATATTTCTCATCTACTTTATTAAAATAATTAATAAAATTTTCCCAACACCAAGAATTATGAAATGAACCTGATACAAAAATTATTAGTTCTTTCTCCATTCCTATTTCCCCTTTATTTATCTATATTACTTAGCTGGCTTTATATTTGAAACATTTAAAAAGCATGGTGCTCCATCAGGTTTATAATCTGAAATTT
>SVCK01000158.1 GCA_015058375.1 Clostridium sp. | reverse complement strand
TATTTTTAGCTTATACATATTTGTTTAATAATGGAGACTATAGAACATTATATTTAATACAAAGTATTAACATATTAGCTGCTATGGTAGATGTATCATGGCTGTTTATGGGACTTGAAGAGTTCAAGAAAACAGTAATAAGAAATACATTAGTAAAACTTATTTCTTTAGTAGCTATATTTATATTTGTAAAAAGTAGCGATGATTTAATTATGTATACTGCTATATTAGCGGTGGCAAATTTATTAGGTAACTTGAGTTTGTGGTTTTATGTTCCTGAAAAAGTTGGAAAAAGATATATGAAAGCTAAAAATACAATAAATCATATTAAAGCTTCAATGGCTTTGTTTGTTCCGCAAATATCCATACAAGTATATATTTTACTAGATAAGACTTTATTAGGAATGATGACTAATACTGTAGAAGTTGGTTACTATGAAAATGCTCAAAAATTATATAAAGTTGCAATTACTATAGCAACTTCTATTGGTACTGTTATGATGCCAAGGATAGCAAATATAGTTGCTCAAGGTAATATGAAGAAGGTAAGGTCTTATATTAGAAAGTCATTTTTCTTCGTATCAGCTACATCAATTCCTCTTGCTTTAGGTTTAATGGCAATAAGTAATGAATTGTGTCCATGGTTTTTTACTTCAGAATTTCAAGGAATTGAGGGGTTAGTTAAGGTATATTCAGTTGTAATATTAATAGTTAGTTGGAGCAATGTTCTTGGAATTCAATTATTAGTACCTATGAGTAAAACAAAAGAATTCACAATTTCTGTAACAGGTGGTGCAATAGTAAATTTTGTATTAAATTTAATATTTTTGAGGCAATATAAAGCCTTAGGAGCATGTTATACTACTGTTGTAGCAGAAGTAACAGTAACTGTATTGCAATTTTGGTATGTTCGTAAGATAATACCGCTAAAAAGATTACTTAGACCTATAATAATATTTATTCCACCAGGAATAGGTATGTATTTTATAGTGAGAACTATAGGAAATTTAATGGGATCAGGAATAATTACTAATATAGTTCAGGTTTTAACTGGTTCAATATTTTATTTGGTTGGAGTTGAATTAATATATAGAACTATAGTTAAAGAAAGTATGATAAGCTTTTGTAAAAGGGCATTAAACGATAAATAATGAAGGTAACAATGAAGAAATTTTTGTTAAGAGTAAATGAAATAAATAAATTTTTTAGATGATGCGATCTTAGTTTAAGGTCGCTTTTTTTTATTGTGTAATATTTTAACATGTGAGTGTGTGGATTATCATATTTGCTATTATTGTTTGGAATCTTGTTTGAAATAAAAAGTTGTTAATAAAAATACTTCCATATGTTATAATAAAGTTATAAAAATGCAAAATAATGAATAATAGTATAAAAATGTTATTAAATATAATTGTATTTGATTTTGTTATTCATTTCTTTTTTTTTGGATAACAATGTATATGTTGAATGGTAAGGGGGGCAAGGTATTGAATCAAAATAAAGATTACCATATTATTTATGCATCTGATGATGCTTTTGCAGAGATTTTAGGAATATCGATGATTTCATTATTTGAGAATAATACAGATTCTAAGTGCATAACAGTATATATATTAGATGATGGAATATCAGAAAAAAATAAAAGTAAATTAAATAGTATTTCCGAAAGATATGATAATTCTAAGTTGATATGGATAGAAGCAATTAATATAGAAGAAATACTAGAAATGTCAGTGCAGGTAGATAGAAAGTCTATAAGTCAATATGCAAGAATATTTATGTCAAGGGTCCTACCTAGAGAAGTAAAAAGAGTATTGTATTTAGATTGTGATGTAATAATAAATTCTTCATTAGAAGAACTTTGGAATTTAGATTTACAGTCTAATACTATTGGAGCGTTAAAAGATGCATTTAGTAAGCAATATAGAAGTAATATAGGTTTAAAACCTAATGACATAATGTTTAATTCAGGTGTAATGCTTGTAAATTTAGAATTATGGAGACAAAGGAATGTTGAAGAAAGAGTTCTTAATTTTATTATTAAGAATAAGGGAAAGATTCAACAAGGAGATCAAGGAGCATTAAATGCTGTCTTATGCCATGAAGTTTATTGCTTTGAGCCTAAATTTAATTCGGTATCTATCTTTTTTGATTTTACTTATGAAGATATGCTTATTTATAGAAAACCACCAGATTTTTATAATAAGGACGAAGTAATGGAAGCTGTAAATAATCCAGTTATTATACATTTTACTACTAGTTTCTTATCAAAGAGGCCTTGGATAGATGGATGTGAGCATAGATATAAGCACTTATGGTATAGATATAAGCAAATTAGTCCTTGGAGAGAGTCAGCAAATTATGCAGATAAAAGTTCAAAGTTATTAAGATGCTATTTAAAACTTTTTGACATATTGCCTCAAAAAGTTGCGTTAAGAGTTTCGGCAATATTGCAAGCATATTTAAGACCCTACAAATTC
Source organism: Clostridium sp. (assembly GCA_015058375.1). GTDB lineage: Bacteria > Bacillota > Clostridia > Clostridiales > Clostridiaceae > Clostridium. The sequence goes on along the minus strand of SVCK01000158.1, from coordinate 42,612 downwards.
AAGATATTGTCAACAATAGATGGAATTAGCTCTTTTCATAAATAATGTATTATTATATTTATACTAAATTACTTTTCTAATGTTGTAGACAAATATTGTATTTGTAAAGAATAAATCAATAAATATACAAATATGTAGATGAATGATTAAAAAGGTTAATAAAAATATCTTTAAATGTTATAATAGATATAATAAGTATAAAATTTACAAAAGTACAAAGGAGGAGTATTTTTGGAAGTAGATAGCTTTAGTATTGATGATTTAATAAATGCATTAAAAGAAAGATGGCAGTTGATTGCATGTATAACTCTTATGGCAATGATATTTTCGACATTTCTAAGTTTCTTTGTTATTAGTCCTAAGTATCAAGCGAGTACTAAGTTGTTTATAGGTAAAGAATCAGACGGAGAGAGGTCTAATTATAATAACAATGATGTACAGATGTATCAGAAGTTATTAAAAACATATGCAGATATAATATCAACTAGAGATTTAGTTGATGAAGCACTTAAGGATAACGGAATTGATGGAAATGCTGAGTCAGTATTAAGGAGCCTGACTGTAACACCTAAAATGGATACACAAATATTGGTTATAAGTTACATAAGTGAAGATAAACAAAAAAGTAAAGAAATAGTAGAAGCTATAACAAATAGGTTTATAAGTAAATCTACAGAAGTAATTAAAAATTCAGATGTAAAAGTAATAGAAAAAGTTACTTTGCCTAAATCACCAGTTAGTCCTAACAAAAAATTAAATATAGTAATAGCAATAATAATAGGGTTAGGTATAGGAAGTGGTTTGGCAGTTGTATTAGCACTTTTAGATAATACTTTTAAAGATAAAGAACAGGTAGAAAAAATATTAGATTTACCGGTGCTAGGTGTAATACCTAATTCGGAAATGGATAAATAAGGAGAATAATATGTTTATAGTTGAAAAAAAACCAAAGTCAATAGCAGCAGAAGCCTACAGAACATTAAGAACTAATATACAGTATTCGTCCTTTGATAAAGAAGTAAAAGTAATAGTAGTTACAAGCTCAGAAGCTGGCGAAGGAAAATCTACAACAGCAGGAAATTTAGCAATGTCATTTTCGCAAGCTCAAAAGAGAACAATAATAATTGATTGTGATTTGAGAAAACCTTCATTGCATAAGAAATTTAGACTTTCTAATATGATAGGACTTTCTAATTTATTAAAAGGAAAGGAAAGTTTAAGGGAAGCTGTTCATCAATATAATGATTATTTAGACATATTAACATCAGGGAAAATACCTCCTAATCCTTCAGAAATGTTGGAATCACGTTCTATGGAGAATCTTATAGAAAGATTAAAGGATGAATATGATGTAATTATTATAGATAGTGCTCCTTTACAAGCTGTAACAGATGCTCAAATACTTTCAAGAAAAGCAGATGGAACAATAATAGTAGTTAGGGCGGAGAAAACGAAGAGAGAATCAGTAATACAAGCAGAAGAATTATTGAAAAAAGTAGATGCAAATATTTTGGGAATAGTCTTAAATGGAGTGGGAAATATTAGAAAAGAATATTATTACTATTATTAAGTAGAGGAGAAGGAAAAATAAAATGATAGATATTCATTCACATATTTTGCCTGGAATAGATGATGGATCTAAAAGCATAAGTATGACGTTAGAAATGCTTACAAATGCTACAGAACAAGGAACGTCTAAAATAATAGCTACACCACATTTTTGCAGAGGATATGGAGAGGCTGAATATGATGAAGTTAAGAAGTTAACTGAAAAGATTAGTAGATTAGCAAAAGATGAAAAGATAGAAATAGAAATATACTGTGGACAAGAAGTGTACTATTCACAAAGTATTATATCAGATTACAAGCAAGGTATAATTGGTACATTAGCAAATAGTAGATATTTATTATTTGAACTTCCTTTACATTCTGAATTTGAAAAAGAAGTATTAGAAGATATTTATGAACTTCAAATCTTGGGAGTAAAGCCTATATTGGCACATCCAGAAAGGTACAAATTTTTAAAAGAAGAACCCTATTTAATTAATGAACTAATTGATGAAGGAATTTTGTTTCAAATGAATGCAGGTAGCATTGAAGGTGCATTTGGTAGACAGGCTAAGAAGGTAGCTGAGTTATTTTTAGATAAAGCTATCTATAATTTTATCGGATCAGATGTACATAATGTTACGGATAGAACAATAGGCATTAAAGAGGGATATAACTTGGCTGTAGAAAGAAATAAAATATACGTTAAACAATTTGAAGAAAGTGCAAATAAACTTCTTAAAAATGAAGAGATAGAGTTTTACGGGGAAAAGATAAAGAGAAAGAAGAAGTTTGGATTTTTTTGGTGATGGGGAGCGGTTAGTTATGGAAAGTTATGAATCTATAGATGAGGAGATAACGTGTAAAGAAAGCAGAAGTGTGTATGATTTTTTTAAGAGACTTATGGATGTTGTGTTATCTTTAATTGCAGCAATAATGCTTATGCCTATATTTCTTATTATAGCTATAGCTATAAAGAGTGAAAGTAAAGGAAAGGTTATATTTGTTCAAGAGAGGATTGGATACAGAGGAAAAAAATTTAAAATGTATAAGTTTAGGTCTATGGTAAGCAATGCTGAAGAACTTAAAATTAAACTTTTAGATAAAAATGAAATGGGTGGACCTATGTTTAAAATGAAAGATGATCCAAGAGTTACTAAAGTGGGCAAGTTTATAAGAAAAACAAGTATTGATGAACTTCCTCAAATTTTTAATGTAATAAAAGGAGAAATGAGTTTGGTAGGTCCAAGACCTTCATTACCTAATGAAGTTGAAAAGTTTGATGATTGGATGTTAGATAGACTTTCTGTAAAACCAGGTTTGACTTGCTTTTGGCAAGTTTCAGGTAGAAATGATATAAGTTTTGATGAATGGATGAAACTTGATATCAAATATGTTAAAGAGAGAAATTTATTTTTAGATATAAAATTAATATTAAAAACTTTATTAGTGTTTTTTGGGGATGAACATGCAAGATAAAGGGGGAGAATAAGAATGTTATGTACGTTAATAATGGCAGGGGGAAAAGGAACTAGATTTTGGCCTTTGTCTACAGAATCAAAACCAAAACAATTCTTAAAACTTATTGGGAATAAAACAATGATACAAATGACGGTGGATAGAATAAAACCTATAGTTCCATTAGAAAGAATATTTGTGTGTACAGGTTCAAATTATGTAAATTTGGTAAAGGAACAGTTGCCTGACTTGCCAGAAAGAAATATTATAATAGAACCTGAAGGAAGGAATACAGCACCTTGTATAGCATTATCTTCATTTATAATAAATAGATATTATAAATCTTCAAATATGCTTGTATTACCATCAGATCATTTAATTAAAAAAGAAGATGAATTTAGAGAAATAATTAAAAAAGCTGATAGATTTATTGATGAAAATCAACAATGCATAATTACATTAGGAATAAAACCATCAAGAGCAGAAACAGGATATGGATATATTAAGTTTGATGAAGGAGATAATAGTCAAGAGAACTTACCATTAAAAGTAGAAAAGTTTGTTGAAAAACCAACTAAGGATATTGCAGAAAAATATTTAAGTAGTGGTAAGTACTTATGGAATAGTGGAATGTTTATATGGAGAACTGATAGTATCTTAGAAAAAATTAAGATAAATTTACCGAATACATTTGAGGCTTTAAAAGGCATTGAAAGCTTAAGTGATAATGAAGTTCAAAATTTTATAAACAATAATTATTGTAAGGTAGATAGTATATCAATAGATTATGGAGTATTAGAAAAGGATAAGCAAATATATGTGATTCCAAGTGAAATAGAATGGGATGACATAGGAACATGGAATGCTGTTGAGAGATATAAAGAGAAAGATGAAAAAAATAATATAGTTTCAAACAATGTAAAAGTAATAAAATCGGAATCTAACATTGCTTTAAATAATGAAAAGGAAATGGTGATGATTGGAGTGAAGGACATTGCTGTTATTGAATCAAATGATACTATATTTATAGTTAACAAGAAATATATGAATAATTTAAATGAGTATAAAAATATTATTAAAAACGAAGTATAGATATAAGTAATTAGAGAGTAGGTAGTTTTATTTTGTGTAAAGATATAGTTATTGTTACGTCTGAGCTGCCATTTCCAGATAACTCAGGGGGGAAGATTTATACTTGGGGCAGGATGAAGATATTAAAGAAAATGGGATATAATATAACATTATTTTCTTCATGTGAAAAGGATGAGAATGTTGATTTATACACATTAAAAAAGGTTTGCAAAGAAGTATATACATATGAAAAAAAGCATAAAATGCTTCGAGCTTTAAGGTATGGATACTATCCTTTTACAGTAGCAACTCGTAGAAGTAATAAGATGATAAAAGATATTAATAAATATATTGAGGAAAATCAAATAAAGTTGGTTATAGCTGATTCGGCTATAATAGCATCAAATGTAAAAAGTGTTTCAATTCCAATTATAATTACGCAACATAATATTGAATATATGGCTTTTAAATCAATGAGTATAAATGCTAAAAATTTAAAAAAGAAGATTGCATATTATAGAGAGTATTTACTATGTAAGATGTATGAAAAAAGGTTGTATAAAAATAAGTATATAAAAGGATATACATTTATTTCTGATAAGGATATGAGTTTTTTTCAAGAAAAGTATCCAGATGCTAATTGTATATTAATACCAATGGGATGGAGTGATGATGGAAGTAAAGATGTCATTTCAAATACCAATAGTAAAAAAATTATTTATACAGGTCAAATGAATTATGAACCTAATGCACAAGCAGTTATACATTTCGCAGAAAATATTTTTGGAACAATTAGAAAAAAGATTCCAGATGCAGAGTTTTATATAGTAGGTAAAAATCCTACTGAACCAGTTAAGGAACTGGAAAAAATTGAAGGGGTTACAGTAACTGGTTATGTGGATTCTATAGAAAAATATATGCAAGATTGTGGATTGGTAGTTATACCATTATTAAGTGGTGGTGGTGTTAAAATCAAATTATTTGAAGCTTTATCTTACAAAAAGGTTGTAGTATCAACTGATAAAGGTTACGAAGGTACTGTATTTAAAAATAAGCAAGATTTGTTTGTTGAAAATGATAGTGATAAATTTGCAGAAAAGTGTATTGAAGTATTATCTGATGGTGATAAATATAAGCAAATAGGAGAAAACGGATATAATACATTAAAAGAAATTTATTCTTGGAATAAAATTGGACAGAGATATAGCAAGTTTATTGAAGATATTATTAAATAAATAGTAAGTTATTATTAAGGAGAAGCTTAAATGAAAGTATTACATGTTTCATCTGAACAACCAGGATATAAATCAGGGGGGCAATTAGTTGTAAGAGAGTCTGTAGAAGCACTTTCTAATGTTGCAGAAGTAGACTATCTAGGACCTGAAATAGAGAATTTAGATGTGTTAAAAAAAATAAATAAGACTTTTTTTATTAAGGAAAGTAGCAAGCTTAAAAATTTATTTGGAATTCTTACGTTAAATTTTAGTTCTTTCTATTCATCTTTTAGAAGCATGAGAAAGAATATAGATATAAAGTCTTATGATTATATTTATGTTGAATTTACTAAGTGGCTATTTATATTTAAATATGCAAAGAAAAATGGTGTGAAAACAATAGTAAGGGTTCATAATATAGAACGTGATTATAGCTATAATATGTATAGATTAAATAAGACATTGAAAGGATATTTATCATATTTATATTATTCTTATATTGAAAAAAAGATTATAAATATGAGTGATTCTATAATAGTATTGACTAGAAAAGATAAAGAGTATATATTGAAAAATTTTAATAATATTAATGAAGAAAATATAACAGTAATGCCTGTTTGCTTGAGTGAAAAGCAGATAACATTAAAGAATTTTGATAATAGTAATATAAATTTATTAATCACAGGATCATTATGGTATGGTCCAAATTATGAAGGCGTTATTTGGTTTATTAACAATGTATGGAGTAAAGTTAGAAATTACTGTAATTTATATATAGCAGGTTCAAGACCAACTGATAAATTAAAGGAAATAGTAGGTAATGATTCAAGAATAAATTTAATTGAAAATCCAGAAGATATGGAACCAATTTTTAATTTGGCAGATGTATATATATCACCTATATTTTCGGGTGCAGGAATGAAGGTAAAGAATGCAGAAGCAATGTCATATGGATTACCTATTGTAGGTTCTGAACATTCCTTTATAGGATATGAAGAAGTTACACATATTCATGATGTGGTTAATAATGAAGAAGATTTTATTGCAGCTATTGAAAAGTTTAAAGTGTATACTGATGATGAAATGAAGAAATTACGACTTAAAGTTTTGGGTAGTTTCAAAGAAAAGTATAGTTATAGTAGTGCTGATCAATATGTTAAGTTTATGAATATCTGATAATTATAATGAGGAGAATTTATGAAAAATATAAATCCAGTTGTAATAATTGATTTTAATAGTTATGAAAGAACAATAAAGTATATTGAAGATTTCGTAAATTATGTTTTAATTTTTAATGATTTAAGTTTCATTATAGTAGATACTACAGAAGAAAATAACAATTATTATAATTTTAGAGATGAAATAGATAAAAGATTAAAGATTAATAGAAGTGAAAAAATTAGTGTGGATGATAATGATAGAGTCTTAGAAGCAATGAAATATTTTGTATCAATATCGGACAAGCTTGTAGAAATTATACACATAAAATCTAGAGAAAATTATGGATTTGCAATAGCAAATAACATTGGTGCCAATATTGCAAAAGATAATTATAGATTTGATCATATAATTTTTAGTAATAGTGATATATCTTTTAGTAAAAAATTTGATTTAAATAAATTAATAGGAGTATTTGCAAAAAATCATGAAATTGCATTAGTAGGGCCTAAAGTTATTGGGTTAGATGGAAACAATCAGAGCCCATGTAAACAATTAAGTTTGTGGGATAGATGGAATTTTAATTCATTAATATGGCCTATTAATAGTATAATACGAACAAAATTACTTAATACATATGATGATTTGTTAATATTGGGCAAAGATGAGTATGTATATAGGATTATTGGAGCTTTCATGATATTTGATTTTAATAAATTCATGGAGATAGGGATGTTTGATGAAGGAACATTTTTATATGCAGAAGAATTAATAATTGCTGAAAAATTAATTGAAAGAAATTATAAGACTTTGTATGTTTGTAGTGAAGAAATAATACATGAGCAAGGTGGAAGTGTTAATAAAAAATTTAGTAGCTATAGAACTCTTAAGAATAAGTTTGAATCAGAGATGTATTATTATAAAAATTATAGACAAAAAAGTAAGGCAACAATATTTTTAAGTGAAATACTATTTCGAATATACTTAGGTAAATTAATAGTTGTAAGAAAAATAAAAAATAGCTTTTTAGATATCATTTCTATTTTTAGAGGTGAGAAGTAGATGTTTAATAAATTTATTATAATTATTATGTTTTTATTATCTAGAGGATTTTTATTAACTACGATTGATTATCAGAAGAGTAATATTATAATAGGTATAATTTGTGGTGTTTTTCTTATATTTAAGTCAAAGTATATTAGAAAGAATACAAGTACTTTTAGATTTGATGTATTAATATTTATATTTTTAATAATAGCAGAAATTTTTATGAGTAAGTTTAGATATGGACAGAGTCTTAGTTGTAGTATAAAGGCAGGAATTTATTACTTTTCAATACTGTTTTATTATGTAATAACCTATAAGGAACAAGAGAGAAAAACATTAGAATTTATGAAAAAATGTTTTATATATATGTCATTTATATTAAGTATCATATTAATTTTACAATATTATATATATGATAGAATGCGAATAACATTTATAGGAGTAGACTTATCTAGAGCTTTTAGAATGGATGGAGTAAGAATAACTGATGGAATGTATTTTATTTCTATAGGTATAATATGTACTTTAGCTAAGATATTAACATATAAAAGGGAGTTTAGTGCTAGAAAGTTTATTGAGTATGTTGTGTTTTTGTCATTTGATTTATTTTACATAGTATTTGTATCTAAAACAAGAAGTATTTTAGTAGTTATATGTTTAGTAATTGTTATTATGATGCTTTGTTCAGGAAATGATGTTAAAAAGAAATTGTTAATAATTCTTGTTAGTTCGATAGCTATACCCTTATTTTTAAATTCTAGTATAGTTAAGAAATATATAGATTTAGGAGAAACTGATACATATTCAACTGAAGTAAGAATTGAAGCAATGAATTATTATATTGATCAGGTTTCAGAAAATAAACTTTTGGGAGTAGGACTTATTTATGAAAAGGATAATCATGATATATTAAGTTATATTTTACATGGGCCTGAAACAAAATATTTTAAAAGTGATGTAGGTATAGTAGCATTGTATAATACTTTTGGACTATTTGGTTTAGGATGGTACATACTTATTATATTAAAATTTATCAGAATTCTTAGGAGAAAGGTTAATAACGGAGTATTGGTCAATAATGTGGATTCGATTGGATTGTTTTCATATTTTATTGCAACAACTCCTACTTTAAATATGGTAAGTCCAGATTTAATTATATATATGGCTATAATTATGGCTTTTATTGACCAGGATTCTGAAGTCGTTGTTTAGCATAATTTATTTAATATGATGAGTGTTAATAAGGAAATTTATGAGGTGAAGAAATGAAACTTATATATGTATGTACATGGGATAAAATTAAAGAAACTACATTTTCAGGAACAACTTATTTTTTATTTAAGGCATTGAAAAATAAAATTGAAGTTGAAGATTATGATGTAAAGTTAAACTTAGTACAAAAGGTAATAAATAAGTTATCCAGTATTCGTTTGATAAACGGAAGAATTGTATTTATTAAACTTTTTAATAGGTTTGAAAATTATATATATCAAAAAAAGATGGACAAGATAAAAAATGGTGATAATAAAGTACTTCAAATAGGATCATTTGGTGTATGTGATAGTCCTTTTTGTACTTATCAAGATTTAAGCATAGATTCACTGATATATTTTAAGGAAAATAAGCCAGAGTTATTTAAATATAGTGGATTTCAAAATGTACCAGTAAAAATGTTGCAAAGAATGAATATTAGACAGAAAAAGCTATATGATAAGGCAGAGTATCTATTTACTATGAGTGAATGGTTAAGAGAAAATTTGATACAATATACAGGAATTGATGAAAGAAAAGTTTATTCGGTTGGTGCAGGTATAAATATAGACAAGAAAAAAATAGTAAGAAAAAATAAAACAAATACTAAAATATTATTTGTAGGACGAGATTTCTTTAGAAAAGGTGGAGATATAACTTTTGAAGCTTTTAAAATATTAAAAGAGAAATATATAAAAGAAGCTGAATTATATGTTGCAGGACCAGAAGAATGGCCTTTAAAAGAAACTTGTGATGGCGTAAAATTTTTAGGAAATATATCTTATGATAAATTAAGTGATTACTTTAATATGTGTGATATTTTTTGCCTTCCTTCACGTTTTGAAGCTTATGGACTTGTATTTGGGGAAGCATTAGCTTATGGATTACCATGTATAGCAAGGAATGAATTTGCTATGAAAGAATTTATACAAGACTCTGAAAATGGATATTTAATTAATGATGATAATATAGAAGAGTTAGCTTTAAAAATGTATAAGTTGTTGACTAATAATGAAATAAAATCTAATGTTTTAGAAAATCAAGAATATTATCTTAATAAGTATTCTTGGGACAATGTAGCTGAAAAGATTATAAATATCATGAATAGCAATAATTAAAATATAGAAGTTAGGTAGGATTTATATATGAGAGATAAAAGTAAGTTAATAAAGAATACAGCTATTATTGCTATAGGTAAGTGTAGTACTCAAGTAGTTTCGTTTATATTACTTCCAATGTATACTAAAATCTTATCAGAGTCAGAATATGGAACATTTGACTTTATAAGTACAGTAGCTTTATTTTTGATTCCATTTATTACCTTATTAATGGAAGAAGCTATGTTTAGATTTTTAATTGATGCAGATACAGATGATAAGAAAAGATTAATAATTACTCAATCAATAATATATATAATGATAACAACAGCATTATTTTCAGCAGTATCATTTATTTCATTGAATTTAGTTGGATATTATTTAACTAATTATCTTATTATGTATGTAATAGCATCAATTTTAAATAGTTTAGCAGAAACATTATTAAGAGGTTTATCTAGAATTAAGGAATATTCTATATTTGGATTTTTAACAAGTTTTCTTAATTTAGTTTTAAACATAGTATTAGTATTGGGGTTAAGGGCAGGAGTTAAAGGCTTGTTAATAGCTTATATTGTATCTAATTTGATATCGGCAATAATTATATTTATTAGAACAAATATAAAGCAATACATATCTTTTGAATATTTAAATATTGATATTATGAAATCTATGATTAAATATTCGTATCCATTAGTTCCTAATAGTATTTCATGGGTTATTATCAATTTGTCTGATAGATTAGTAATAACAACATTTTTAGGAACTGCTGCAAATGGTATATACGCTGTTTCTAATAAATTTCCTAATTTAATTAATACGATATATGGCTTTTTTTATACTGCATGGAAGGAAGAAGCAGCACGAGCTATTAAAGATACTAATTGTAATGAATATTATTGTAGCATATATAAGCAGTTAAAAAGATTTCTGTTTGCTATATCAGTAGGATTAATAGCTGTTTTGCCTTTTATGTTTGATATTTTTATAAATGAAAAATTTAAAGATGCTTATATATATATACCAATTTTAGTACTTAGTATATTTTTTTCTAATATATCAGGATTTTATGGTGGAATATTTTCGGCAAAAAAAGATACTAAGATAATGGGAACAACAACTATAGTATCAGCAATCGTAAATATAGTAGTAAATTTAGCTTTGGTAAAGTTTATAGGAATATATGCAGCTGTTTTATCAACATTTATTTCTAGTTTTCTAATTTGTGTTTATAGAAAGTATAAGTTGAAAAAATATGTTGAATTTGAAAGCGATAATATTTATACAATAGTTTCAATTGTTATTTTCTTTATAATATTCTGGTGCTACTATTCTAAATCAAATATATTTTATATTTTAGGATTTATTTTAGCAGTAGTATATAGTTGTATTACTAATTTAGACATGTTAAAAATGATAATTTCAAAGGTAAGGGGAAAGTAGAAGATGAATAAGGTTGGGATTTTAACATTTCATGCATCACATAATTATGGTTCTGTACTACAAGCATATGCTTTACAGAATACTGTAAATACATGTTGCAAATGTGATTGTGAAATAATAAATTTTGTTACAGATAGACAAAAGGATATGTATTCTATATTTTATAATATAAATTCATTAAAAGATATATTAAGAAATGTTCGTGTAAGGTTATATAAATATAAAATTAGAAAAGATAGATTTGAAGATTTTAATAAATTTATATATGGTAACTTAAAATTAAGTGAAAAAGTATATAGAACTAAAGAAGAGCTAGAATCAGATATAAATAAGTATAATACAATAATATGTGGCAGTGATCAGGTATGGAATTTAACTATAAAGGATTTTGACTATTCATATTTTGCACCATTTAAAGGTGATTTTAAAAAGGTATCATATGCTCCAAGTTGTGGGGGAGATGAGATTTTTAATAGGATACTAAGTGATGAGCAAGTTAAAGAATATATTAATGACTTTGATAGTTTATCTGTAAGAGAAAATGTAGCTCAAAATATGTTAAAAAAGATTACAGATAAAGATATAAGTATTGTTTTAGATCCGACGTTATTGGTGCCAAAAGAAAAATGGGACGAGATCTGTAGTGATAGAATTATAAAAGAAGATTATATTTTCTTATATTCTATTGATTATAATGACGATGTAGTGAGAATGGCTAAAAACATATCAAAAAGGTTAAACCTTCCGGTTTATATCTTATTTAATACACCTTCAGCATATAAAAAATCATTGATGAGTTTTAAGTTTGCAAAAAGTGAATCACCAGAAGATTTTATTAGTCTTGTTAAAAATGCAAAACTTGTTTTGTCTAATTCTTTTCATGGAACTGTTTTTTCAATTATATATAGAAAAGCATTTTATGTTTTGAGGGGAACTTATGATGGTAAGATAAATACTGATGATAGAATAAGTACTTTATTAGGAAAATTTAAGCTGAAGGATAGAGAGATAAATATAAATAATTTAAATGAAAAATCTATATCATGTGATGTTGATTATTCTGAAAATGAAAAATATATAAATTTAGAGAGAGAGAAGTCTATAGAGTATTTAAGAAATTCTATTGTTAGGTAGGGGAAATAAAATGGTTATATGTGAGAGAGAAAAGTGTGCAGCATGTTATGCTTGTGTAAATAAGTGTCCTAAACAAGCAATTTATATGGATAAAGATAAATTTGGTAATTTATATACTAAAGTAAATGAAGAGTTATGTGTTAATTGTGGTCTTTGTAAAAAAGTTTGTCCTATTAATAATGAATTAGATTTAAGAGAACCAAAACATGTATATGCGGCATGGGCAGCAGATGCATCTGATAGAAAAAGTAGTACTTCTGGGGGAGCGGCAACAGTATTTTCAAAGGTTGCAATTGAAAATGATGGAGTTGTATTTGGCTCAGCGTTAGATGATGAAATGATAGTTAGGCATATAGAAGTTTCTGATATTAAAGATGTTGAAAGATTAAGAGGTTCTAAATATGTTCAAAGCGAAATTGGATATATTTATAAGAGAGTTAAAGCACGCTTAATGGAAAATAAAGAAGTTATATTTATTGGTACACCATGTCAAGTTTCAGGATTGAAATGTTTTTTGGGAAAAAATAATTATAAAAATCTTATCACTATTGATTTGGTATGTCACGGAACACCATCAAGTCAATTATTAAAAGATTATTTAAGTGAAAAGGGAATAGAACAATATGATTCTATATCTTTTAGAGATAAACAAGGATTTAATTTGAAGCTTAAATTAAAGGGTAAAGAAATATTAAATGAACCTATGGAAAAATGTGAATATTATAAAGGATTTATGAATGCACTTTTTTATAGAGAAAATTGTTATTCATGCCATTATGCAGGAGCTAAAAGATGTTCAGATATTACAATAGGTGATTTTTGGGGATTAGGAAAAGAAGAGAAATTTGAGAAATCAGTAGAAGATGGAGTTTCTTTGATTTTAATAAATACTGAAGAGGGAGAAGAGTTTTTTAATAAATGTAATAAAGATTTTTATTATGAAGAAAGATCTTTAAATGAGGCTGTACAAGGAAATAGTCAATTGAGAAGTCCTTCGTTAAAGCATAAAAATTATGATTTATTTAGAAAATTATATATAAATAAAGGAATAAGAACTGCGGTTAAGAGAAGTTTCTTAAGTGATGATATAGTTGAGTTTGTTGCTCAATCATTACGTGGAAATCAAAAGTTATATTTGTTTGTAAGAAAAATAAAAAGAAAAATTTTTAAAAATAATAATTAGATTATTATAGGTTAGTATGAAATTATAAATTTAACCCCAACGGTAAGATAAAACTTATTGTTGGGGTTAATTTTTTAGTTTATAAAATTTTTTTAATTAGCAAATAGCATTTTGAGATAATATAGTCGAATATGCAAGAAATTGATATTCCCAAAATACTATAAACAATCCACCATCCATAAGAAGTATTAATTGTAACTTTAGATAAATAACTTAATGGATATTTATATATAATTATTTGAACTAAGTTTATAAATCTAAAAGTCAATAGGTGAAGTGCCATTATAGGGAGAGTGTGTCTGCCTAAGTATTTAATAAAGTTAACATTAATCTTTTTAATACATAACAATTTAGATATATATAAAATCATGTATATTCCCGATATAGAACAAATGAATAAGTAAAAAGGATTTTCGTAATGATTTTGATATAGTTCAATTCTCCCGTAGCAATTAAATAAAATTAATGTGCAAAAAGATAAAATTAATAAATAGATATTATTTTTTATTTTATCTTCATAAATTTTAAACATATATCCTAAATAAAATATCCATAATACTGATAGAGCTGTATGAGAATTACGTGTTAAACAAATATTATATAATGATAACATGTATCCTAAAAAGTTACATAATAACATTATTAAAAATCGTATCAATTCTTTTCTTTTTTTAATAAATTTTTGAATAAAGAAACTTATTAGTGAAAAGAAAATTTCTATTATAAATAAACTTGAAAGAAACCAAAAAGTTCCTAATAGTTCTTCTGTATTCTGAAAAGTTAGAATGTTAATTAAACATTTAATAAATTTTATTAAATCGTAATATTTAATTGTACTTCCGTATATATACATTCCTTTGAATAGGTTATGTAAACATAAAAAAATCAACCCATATTTAATAAAAGGAATATATAAATTTTTAATTCTTTTCTTAAAAAAAGAAAGTGGATTGTAAGAATATTCATCTTTATAGAAATAACCTGAGATAAAATAAAATAATGCCATATGGAATAGATATATAATATTTCTAAAAGGTGATCCGCTATGTCCAATAACGACTAACATAATACCCAATCCTCGAGCAATATCTATATATTCAATACGTTTTTTCATATACTAAATCGTACTCCTTAACTTAAAATAGAAAAATTATTTTATTCGTTTCTAGTGGTTTATAATTACCTAGAAATAAGAATGGTAAAATTTTATTATTTCTAAAGTTTAATAAGTTGTGAACTGTAATTGATAGAAATCCACTAAAAAATATAATTAATATACATAAAAAATAATTTAAGTGTAGAATTTGATAACTAACTATTCTAGAAGCGGTTTGAAAGAACCAACTAAATAAATAAATGGAATAGCTATAGGTTCCTAATTTATCTAATGTATTTAGTATTTTTTCATTTTTTATTAAGTAAACTAGATTTATAGATAAGCTAATTCCAATGCATGCTTCTATTATAGTCAATATATTATTGTTATCAAATAGATTTAAAATAATAAGTAAAGCTAATAGCAACATATTTAAAAATATGTTTTCTAAATGTATCTTTTTTGAATATTTATTACATAATAAACCTAAGTAAAAAAATATCAGGTTTGCAGTGACTTTAGAAAAAGCTACGATATTTATTGTAGAAGGAACAGCTACAGATATAAGTAATAATAAAGGTAGTGCTATTTTAACAGGAATTTTTATAATTATAGGTACTATTAAAAAAATTATAAATAAAGCATATATAAACCAAAAAAATATTATTGGAGCATCAATAGGCACAAAAAATATATTTTTTATTAAATCATTTATTATTAAAGGTCTTTCAGAAAAATTATTAAGAATAATTTTGACTGGAATAGTTAATGTGGTTATTGAAAAATAAGGAATTATTAACCTGAAAAATTTGCCTTTATAAAAATTTAATATATCAATATTTTCAGTTAAAGAATATATTTTTATAGCACAAAAACCTGATAAAAAAAAGAATAGTGGCATATGGAAACTGTAAATGAATTTATGTAAATATTCATAGAAATAGTTATTATTAAAATCTTGGCTTGGGAAAGAATGTCCTATTAAAACTAATAAGATTCCAACTCCTCTTAAATAATTTATATTTTTATTATACTTCATATAACACCTCAATGCTAATTAAAATACAAAAAGGGTTGACTTAGAGTAACCCTTTTTGCTAATGTTTTTTAGTTTAAATCGATAAGTTCACCATCGTAGATATCTAACTTGTCAATGTTAATATAATATCCATATGAAAGTGGATTTTTTTGACCAGCAACTTTTATTTCAACAGTATGATTAGTATTTTCTAAATCTTCTAATTTAAAGAATGGTTTTTGTAATTCTTGTTTTTGAGAATAGCAATCTAAGTTTGATACTTTTATTCCATCAACGTAAACTTCTGCAATACCCTTACTGTTATTAGCATATCCATACCAAACAAAACCTGTACCTCTAAAATTGAAGCTTATAGAATCTCCAGTTGTATTAGAATATTTTGAAATAGAATCGCTTATCCAATTTCCATTAAAACTTATAAGTGGATTTGTTTCTTCGTAAGTTGAAATAGAATCAGCAGAAATTAAATTACCATTAAATATTTCTATACTATCTAAGTTAATATAATGACCATAAGAAAGTTCGTTTTGAGTACCTGTAACTTCTATAGTAACTGTATGTTTTCCTCTTTCATTGAAAAGTATTTCAAAGAATGGGAATTGGTATTGAATATAAGGTTGATAAGTATCTTTAGTATATTCTTTACCATCAATATAAATTTTAGCTATACCTTTACTATTATTAGCGTATCCATACCATCTGAATCCATTCCCAATAAATTTGAATGTAGCAGAGCTACCTTGAGCATTTGAGAATGTAGAAGTTGAATTTGAATGAGAGCAGTTAGTATCACTGTTCCAAGTATTATTATATTGAATAAGTGAGTTATCTTGTTCATAATAATTGTTAGGGAATAAAGATTTCATTATACCATTGAAAATATCTATTTTATCAATATTTATATACTTACCATGTGAATTAGCATTTTGTTCACCAGATACTTCTATTTTTACTATATGTGTTTTGTTTTCTAGATTATTTATTTCATAAATAGGGAATTGGTAGTTTTCATTTGGTGTATAAGTATCTACTAAAATTGGTTGTTGATCGTCAATATAAACTTTAGCAATTCCTTTAGAATTGTTAGCATATTCATACCATTTAAATCCTGTTCCATTAAAAGCAAAAGTTACATTATCACCAGCGTTACTTGAATGTTTTGCTGACTGATTAGAATTTAATGAGTTAAATTCTTTAGTCCAGTTACCATTGTAAATTAAGTGTAAATTATCATCTTGATAAGTGCTAACTTCTGGACATATAGGAACTAAACTACCTTCATAAATTACAAGTTTATCTAAATTCAAATATGGACCATATGATTGAGCACATCTTTCACCAGATACTTCTATTCTTACAATATGATTAGTATTTGGAAGATTTTCTTTTTCGAATATTAAACGTTGATATTCTGGGTTATTAAGAAATGTATCATATTGAATTTTTACATCATCTATATAAATATTAGCAATTCCTTTAGAATTATTAGCATATCCATACCAAGCAAAACCTGTACCAATGAATTGGAATGTTATGCATGAATTGGTGCAACCAGAGAACTTTGCAGTGTTATTAGAATTAGAAGCATTAGTATCAGTTGCCCAATTTCCGAAGTAATCTATATATGGATGATCTTCTTCATAAACATTAGATTCATATAATGGAACTAATTCACCATCACAAATGTCTATTTTGTCAATATTTACAAAGTAACCATAAGAAGAAGCATTTTTTTCATGTGAAATTTTAATTTTAACAACATGCTTTGCATTAGTAAGATTATCTATTTGGAAAAATTCAGCTTGATATATTGGACATGCTGAGAATGTATCAACTGTATGATCTTCCCCGTCAATATTAATAGTAGCAAAGCCTTTACTATTATTTCTATATCCAGATAAAGAGAAACCTGTTCCAGTGAATGCAAAAGTCATATATGCATCAGGACGATCTGAATAAACAGCTGAATTTGAAGAATTACGAGAATTTGTATCGTTTGTCCATTGACCATAATACTTAATAAGTGAATTATTTTCTTCATAAGAATTTACATTTGCTGCATTAAGAGTTTGAGTTGAATTTTCAACTGAAGGATTTTGAATATCAATATTATCAGTAATATTATCAGTAATATTATTTTCTGTGTTATTAGTGATAGCATTTTCATTATTATTAGTGATAGCATTTTCGTTATTAGTATTAATAGTATCTTTGTTTGTAGTGATTTCTTGTGTAACACTTTCAACATTAGTATTAGTTTCTACGTTGATGTTGTTATCAGTGGTAGTTTGTTCAGTAGAATTACTACTAATAGATGCATCTGAATTCATATTTAAGCTTGCAGCATTAGCAAAACTATTGCTTGACAAGAAAAATAATGAAGAAAAAACGCATATTAGTGCTTTCGTTTTTTTGTTAAATTTAAATATCATTTTGATATCCCCCTTTATAAGATGTGTTTTGAGTACACTCATAATAATTATACTAAAAAATTACATAAAAATGAATACTTGGTAAACAGATTTATGACGTTTTTGTTAATCTTAAAACAAGAGGGATATAAATAGCTGTTTATCTTTTTTTTGTTAAATATTAGTAGCACTTTGTAATTATCTATATTAAGAACTTAAGATTGTTATAGATTTAAGTGAAAAATAGTAGTTAGAAGAGGCTGGATTTTTAGAATTAGTTACAACAATTTTACATACATGTTTTCCTGATGTTAAATTATTTTTGGTAAAAGTAATATCAGAAGTTACATTAGAAGAATAGCCATCAATATAGCCAGATTCTATATTATCAATATAAACTTTAGCAATACCACGGTTATTAGCTTTTATAGAATTAATAGTAAAACCAGTACCATTAAATGAAAATTCAAGATAACTATCTTTAGAATTAGAGTAACGATGAGAAGAATCAGCAGCTGTTCTCCAAGAACCCCAATATATTAAATCTGGGTTGGTGCAATCATAGGTTCCAACATTAAAGTAAGCACAGAAAATATCTATAGATATAATGGAAATGTAGTAATTTGAAGAAGCAGGGTTTTTAGAATTAGTAACAATAATTTTACATGTATGTTCTTTGTCTTCTAAGCCAATTTTTGTGAAAACTTTTTCGGAAACAATAGTAGAAGAATAATTATCAAATGATCCACAATCTATATTATCAATATAAACTTTAGCAATACCACGATTATTAGCCTTCATAGAATTAATAGAAAAACCAGTGCCATTGAAACAAAAATTAAGACTGTTATTTTTAGAATTTGAATAAATATGATAAGAATTAGAAGCTCTTATCCATGAACCATAGTATATTAAATTGGAATTAGTGTTGCTATAGTTTCCAGTATTTAATGAAGGAGATAAAATATCTATAGATTTAATAGAAATATAATAGCCTGAAGAGGCGGAATTTTTAGAATTAGTTACGATAATTTTACATAAATGTTTTCCAGGTGTTAAATCATTTTTTATGAATGTAATAGCAGAAGTTACATTAGAAGAGTAACCGTCAATAGAACCAGATTCTAAATTATCAATATAAACTTTAGCAATACCACGGTTATTAGCTTTTATAGAATTAATAGCAAAACCAGTACCATTAAATGAAAATTCAAGATAACTATCTTTAGAATTAGAGTAACGATGAGAAGAATCAGCAGCTGTTATCCAAGAACCAGAGTACATTAAGTTTTGGTTATTATTATCATAACTACCGATATTAAGAGGGCTAGGGAAAATATCTATAGATTTAATAGAAATATAATAGTTAGAAGAGGCAGAGTTTTTATTGCTAGTAACAATAATTTTACATGTATGTTCTTTGTCTTCTAAGCCAATTTTTGCAAAAACTTTTTCTGAAACAATAGTAGAGGAATAACTATCGAAAGAACCAGATTCTAAATTATCAATATAAACTTTAGCAATACCACGGTTATTAGCTTTTATAGAATTAATAGCAAAACCAGTACCCTTAAAACCAAAAATTAGATAGCTATTTTTTGAATTAGAATAATGATGAGAAGAATCAGCAGCTGTTATCCAATATGCTGAATATATTAAATTTGAATTCATATTATTATAAGTACCAGGGGATAGTATTGGAGGAAGTGCAAATGTAAAACTTGCATCGCTATAGTTAAAAGTAATTTTATCACTATTTTTTTTACTAAGTTTTATGCAACTAGTATATCCGTTTAAGGATAGGTTAGACAGTGTATCAGTTGTTTTTAAATTCAGAGTTCCTTCCTTTTTTATATTAGCAGTAATAATAACAAGTGAACCAGTTGAGTTTGAAAGGCTTTTATTAGCTCCGCTTAATGTTAAAACAAAGCTTGTTCTGCCATTAGTAGTACTATTAATTAATGGTGTGTTTAAATCTTTTTCAAATAAAGTACCTATTTTACAACTAATTATTTCAAGTAAAGTATCATCAAAGAGTAAATCTAAAGAAGCACCATATATATTACTACCATTACTGATATTTACACAAATGTCTATTGTACAACCTACTGTTAAATTACCTAATATTTTGTAACTTATGTTTGGAATGGTACTAGAATATATATTAGTAGAAGTTTCAGCATAAGCTGATTTTTCATCAATAGATTTCATATGAATTCTCCTTTATAGAAGTATTTGTTAATTGTTAATTCTATTACATAGTATTGATTTTTAAGTTAAAAGTTTCGAATAGCAACAGAATAGAATGTTAATTTTTGGTTTAAATAAGTTTCCATTAATTTAATATTTTTTAGTAGTTCAAAGCCTACATAAGTGTCATACAATGAAGTGAAGACCATAGTAAATATATTGGGGGATGCTTAATGGAAACAGTAAAAAAAGAAACATTATTTAAGGCTTATGAAAATGAAGCATCAGATTCAACAAAAGGGTCAATGAATGTAGAGGATTACAAAAAGCAAATAGATATTTCAGATGCAATATTTGAAATAAATTCTTTGGTAAGTAATAATAAAAGAATTATATTAGATACTATTAAAGCTGAACTTGAGAGTCTGAATACTGAAATAAATTTAGACAAATATGTTTCAAATATAGGTACTTCTAAAATTGGGATGAATTTGTATTTTGAAACTTTATATGAATATCCAGAACTTTTTTATCCAGATTTAACTGTAAGTTGTGTTTATTACACTGATAGCAGTGGAAGTATTATAAAATTTTCTTTGAAAGTTACTTATATATATGATTCGGTAGTGATTGATGTTATGAAAAGATATCTTAGTTCAAAGGTAAAAGAAATTAAGGATAATTATTTAAATAGTAATTTAACTCAACTTGAAAAAGAATATATTATTCATGACTATTTATTGGAAAATTGCACCTATGATACTTCACGAAATATTCCAACATCTTCACATACATCTTATGCAGTGCTTTTGAGTGGCAAGGCAGTATGTGATGGATATTCAAAGGCAGCAAAACTTTTATTTAATGAATGCGGAATAGATGCAGGGATAGTTGTTAGTGATTCTATGAATCATGCTTGGAATTATATAAAAATGAATGGTTATTACTATTTTATTGATATAACTTGGGATGATCCAGTTCCTGAAACTTATATAAGTAAATATAGCTATTTCAATAGAAATACTGACGAAATGATAAGTGGAAATCATACTTGGATAACTTCTGATTATCCAGTATCAACAAGTTCAGTTTTTAGTTTTTTAAGAAGTTATAATTCACTAACAAGATCAAATGACAAACTATATTATATTGATAACAACAACTTATATGCTATGACTTTAGATGGAAAGAATAAAACTCTTGTGAAATCAGCGTTTCCTTGGGATTCAAGTTTAGGGCTTATAGGATATACTAACAATTTATATTATGTTAGATCGTTATATGATGCTACAGAAAAGAAAACTTATAGTGTTATTGAAAAATACAATTTAGCTTTGAAGAATACTGAAATATGCTTTAGAACATTAGGACAAATAAAGAAGATTTATAAGAAGAATGTAACTATAGCTATTCAATATACTAAATCTGCTGATACAACAACTATAAGTACAACAAGCATATCTATAAAAATTGAAGGAGATACAAATAGGGATGGTATTGTAAATAGTACAGACATGAATAATCTACAATCATCGTATAATAAAATGGTAGGACAAGCAGGATATGTAGATGCTTGGGATTTTAATAATGATGGGATAATAGATATATATGATATTACAAAGACATCATCTAGATTATAAAAGTATTTATGGAATATTACTCATATGTTAGAACAATAAAATTAGGGGGCATACGTTTTTATTTAAAAAGAATTTAGAAATAAGATTAAAGTGAGAATTTTAAACGTTGTTCCCCTACAACTTATTTATACTTTATTTTTAGTACTTAATAAATCAAATAGAATTAGGGATTATTAAAGAAATTGCATAAATAGATGATTGCTCTGATGAACTTTTTATATATTTATTAAAAAAAATGTAGAAATTAGGACTTTGGTCCTATTAACATAAAATTCTACATAATATATAATATGACATGTATAAAAAGTGATTTTATTAGATTGAAATAACTCGAAGGAATAAACATAGAAGAAATGCCTTCGAGTTTTCTTTGATATATAAATATAATTTTCAGTAAGGAGATTTATTGATGAATTTTATTGTTGGATATCATACGGATGTTGGAATAAGAAAAAGTGTTAATCAAGATGCCATGCTTATAAAAATAGCAAAAAGTCCTTATGGTAGAATAGGTTTATTTGTTGTATGTGATGGAATGGGAGGATTATCTTCAGGTGAAGTAGCTAGTTCTACAGCTGTTAAAGATATAAATAGTTGGTTTGATGAACAGCTTCCTAAGATAGATTTTGATTTAGCAGATAGTGAATATATATATAATGAACTTTCTTGTTTGATTTTTTCTATTAATAAGAAGATATTAAGTTTTGGAAGAAGAGAAAATAAAATTTTAGGAACTACATTAACATTACTTTTATCTATAGATGAGAGATATTATATAATGCAGGTTGGAGATAGTAGAATTTACAAAGTTAGAAATATAGTAGAACAGCTTACTAAGGATCAGACTTATGTTCAAAGAGAAGTTGATAGAGGTAATCTAACTAAAGAAGAGGCAGAAAAACATCCAAGAAGAAATGTGCTTCTTCAATGTATTGGTGCAAGGGAAGAATTAGAACCTGTCATGTCTACAGGGAATTTTGAAGATGGAGAAGTTTATGTTATCTGCTCAGATGGATTTTATAAAAAGCTAACAAAAGAAGAATTATTAAACGATTTTAATGCTTTAAAAATAAATAGTGAAGAACAAATTACAAATAAGGCTAAGGAAATTATAGAAAGAGTTAAAGAGCGAAGCGAAAAGGATAATATTTCAGCTATAATTTTCAAAGTTATTGCGTAAGTAGGTGATTAAATTTGATTAATATAGGAACTGTTATTGATGAAAGATATGAAATACTTAAAGAAATTGGTAGAGGTGGTATGAGTATCGTGTATCTTGCAGCTGATGATAGATTAAATAAATCTGTTGCTGTAAAGGATATAAGGAAGGATAACAAGATAAATAATGATGTATTATTAGAATGCTTAAAAGCGGAAGCTGATCTTATGACAGCATTAGATCATACTAATCTTCCTAAAATATATGACATTATTGAAGGAAACAATCATATTTATGTTGTTATGGATTATATTGAAGGAGAATCTTTAAAGAAGAAACTTGATAGAGAAGGTAAGTTCTCACCAGAGCAAGTAATTGATTGGGCTAAACAACTTAGTGATGTTCTTGATTATCTTCATACTAGGAAACCTCGTATAATATATAGAGATATGAAACCTCATAATATAATGTTAACTCCAGAGGGAAAAATAAAACTTATAGATTTTGGGATTTCTATAAGACAAAATGGAAAATCCACACATAATTTTGGGACAAGCGCTTATGCAGCACCAGAGCAAAATTTACGAAAGAATGTTGATACAAGGGCAGATATATATAGCTTGGGTGTTACCATGTATCAGTTGTTAACTGGGGAATCTTTTAAAAGCAATTTAAATTTAAAACCTATTAGAGAAATAGATCCTTCTTATCCAGAAGGATTAGAACAAATAATTAGTAAGTGTATGAAAGAAAATCCTAATGAAAGATATCAAAGTGCTTCAGAGTTGTTGTATGATTTGGAAAATATAAATAAGCTTTCTAGTTCATACAAGAAGGAGCAAATTAAAAAGATGGGATTATTTTTAGGGAGTTTAGGAGCTTTAATATTATCTTTAATTTTCACAATAGTGATGCATAGTGGTATGAAGAATGTTCAAAGTTTTAATTATAAAGATCTTATTAATCAAGCAAATGTTTATTATTTAAATAAGGATTATCCAAAGAGTGTTGAACTTTTAGAAAAAGCTATAACAGAGGTGGATCCTTCTGAGGGCGAGGGGTATATTAATCTTCTTGATGTATATAGTGATATGGGTGATGCATCAACAGGATTAGCAAAAGTAGATGGATACATAAAAAAGAAGAATGGCAATATACAAAAAAATGATGCTGTTTTATTTAAGACTGCTATGATATATTTACAAAACAAGAATTATCCATTAGCACTTAAATATTTTAAGATGGTGAATGAAAAGAAAATTGAAGATGCTAAGTACTATATACCTATAGCAGAAAGTATGAGTATTATGAACATTGATTATAGTGAGTTTGAACATAAAATTATCAGTTTTGAAAGATATGTAGATGATTCGCCAAATGATGAAAAGAAACTTGCTAATTATAAAACATTAACAAGTATATATAGTTCATATAAAGGGCAGATAAATGATGCTAATGATAAGATTATTGAAATTATTGAGAAGGCAGAACAAACATTGCAAAATATGGATGATAATACATTGAATTTGAGATATGGACTAGATTACAAACAAAAAGCGGCAGATGCCTATAATAGTAAAGCTAGTAAGAGTGTTGATAAGCAAACAGCATCATCTTATTATGAAAGTGCTATTAATTTATATAATGAAGCTTTAGATTTAGATGCGATTGGTCAGGATGAAATTCTTATTAAAATAGGAGATATTTGTACTGCAACAGAAGAATATTCATCAGCTATAGAATATTATACTAAGGTTGTTAAGGAGTATCCTAATAATATTAAAGGATATTCAAAGCTTATAGGTGTTCTTCTTGATGTTGAACAGAAAAAGGATACTTCTTTAAGGAATTATTCTGAAATTCTTTCTTATTATAATCAGGCATTAAATATAAATGAATCAGTTGATAGTGATGATTTAAAGAAAGTGAAAAGAAGAATGAATAATCTTCAAATCATATAGTACTTAGGGAGGATAGCTATGAGTTATAAAATATTATTTTATATAGGATGTGTTTTGACAGTTGGAACATTAATTTCAACCATAGTTACTTTTTTTAAGTGCAACGTAATTGAAATTGTATGTGACCTTCTAGGAATAAAGCTTCAGAAAAAAGTTAAAATTAAGAGACAAAAGAATGGTAAGAAGGCTAAGACTGTTAGTACTACAATAAATGTTAAGAAAAAGAAAGAAATTAAGATTAGAAGTAAAAAAAATATTGAAGAAAATAAAAGTACTAAAATAATTCAACAAAATAATTTGGTAGATGATACTGGAATAATGGAACAAGTTGAAGATACTAATATTATTGAAGATACAGGAATAATGAATGTTGAAGATACTGACATTATTGAAGATACAGAAATAATGGATGTAGAAGATACTGATATCATTGAAGAAACAGGAATAATGGAAGAGGAAGATACTGATATTATAGATGAAGATGAAACAAGTTTATTGGATATTGATGAAGACGATGAAGATGAAACTAGTCTTTTAGACGAAGATTTAGAATTTGAGGATGGTTTTTCGCAAGAATTAACAAAAGAAATAGAAATAATTATTACACATTCAGATAAAACTATTTAAATAAAATTTAGGGGGAATAGATTTTGAACAAAAAAAATAAATTTAGCATATTGCTATTTATTGTTTTAATAATTAGTGCTTTAATTGGAGGAATATCTATATCAGTATATTCTTCAATTGAGGATAAAACTGTTATAAAATTTGATGACAATAATGTATGGCAATGTAAGAATAAATTTAATTGCGATTGGTATATTAATACAAAACTAAATAAAAAAATTAGTTTTAAAGTGGATTTGAGTGGATATTTAATATCTGATAATGATGCAAAAGCTAATTTAGATGCTCCTTTTACTATAAAAGTAAGTAATGGACAAAAGAATAGTAATTCTATTGAAGATATTACTGATGAAAGTAAAGTTCAGGTGTCAAAAGTTTCTGAAAAGCCAGGAATATTTGATGTGACATTTGAAGTTATAGATAATTATACATATGGCGATTTTATAAAATTAGATGTTAATTTCAATGAAGAAAACAAATGGAATATAAAATCAAGATGTGAATCATTTAATTTAAACATAGATGATATTGCTCCAACATTTAAGTTGGGTGAATATCAAAAAGTTACGGCTGATACTGTAAAATTAAACTGTGATTTTGATGAAGAAAATATAGATAAAGTTATAGTTACTGGAACAATACAAGAAAGTTGTAATGCAGAACCTAAAATCATTAAGGATGAGTTATTGGGGAATAATAATGTGACTAGTGGAGAATTTTCTTCAATAATCTTAGATAAAAAAGGCAAAAAATTCGAATTAGACTTTAATACTTTGGGTGGATATGATATAAATATTGCTTTGTATGATAAAGCAGGAAATAAACATGAAGTATCTGGAGTGAAATTTGATAAAGTTCCTTCAAATGCAGATGTTAAATTGATTAATGCAATACAAAATGAACAAAAATATTATGTATCAGGCAAAACTTTAAATATTTCAGCTGAGTGGAATTTCTTTGTGAAGGAATCAATTGAATACCAAATATTAAAAGAAAATACTGATAATAATGTTGGAGTAAATATTATTAATGCTTCAAATGGAAGTATAACTGTACCTCAAGATGGTGCTTATGATTTGAAATTAGGAATACACAGATGGAGAAGATTTGGAGAAAACAGTTATGAAGAAAAGAAATATAAAATGACTTTCGATTCTCAAAATCCAACATTATCAATTAAAGCTAATGGAGATGAAATTGGTTTTAATGAATGTGGACAAGTCTGTTTCCAAAATGAAAAAGATATTAAAATATCATTAATGGATATTAACATAGATAAAACAAAGAGGAAAATAGAGGTATATAAAGAAGCAGATTCATTAAAATCTACAACAGATGATTCTTTAGAATTTAAAGCGGACGATGAAGGTCTTTATGTTGTAAAAGTATACGCAGAGGATTATGCAGGCAACAAGACAGAAGGAACATATTTTATTTATATAGATAAACAAGCTCCTACTGTAGATATTAATGGGGTTTATGATGGCTTGAAGATTAAATCTGGAAGTGATGAGCAAACACCAGTAGTTACTGTGAAGGCTTTTGATGACAATTTTAAGAATGGTAAAGTTATAATTACTAGAAACAGTAAGAATGAACAATTAGAAAAAATAGAAGAACCTTTAAATAATGGTGAAGAATATAAATATGAAGTTAATAAGAATGGAAAGTATACTGTAACTGCATTTGCGACAGATAAATCTGGTAGAAGCACAGTAATTGATACTGTTAAATTTGAAAGAGATATAGATTCTCCAGAATTAAATATTAAAGTTGATGATAGAGAATTAGAAGATGGTGAATTTGATAAGGATAATATACCTTACATAAAGAATGCAAATGGTATAAAGATAGACGCAACAATTAATGAAGATTATCCTAAATTAGATGATGATGGAGCAGTTGATAAAAAAGCTACATATATGAAAATAGTAAGAGCACCAATCGATAAAAATGGTGAGATAAGTGAAACTCAAGAATCTGTTCAATATTTTACTGATAGTAAGTCGATTAATATAAATGACGATGGTAAGTATGAAGTAACTATATATACTGTGGATGATTGTGAAAATGAGAATGAAAAAACTTTATACTTTGTCTTAGATAGGATGGCACCAGAATTAATAGTTACAGGTGTTAAGAATTATTATAATAGTAATGTGGACATTCAAATTGAAAGTAAGGATCCATTTCAAGAAGGAGGAAGTATTTCTATTACTTATACCAAAATAGTAAAACATTTGGATAAAGAAGATGAAGTATTTGCAGATAATGTTAAGTGTATAGAACTTGATAGCAATGATGTGAAAATTAATTTATCAGATTTAGATGAATTTAATGAACAAGCGGATTATAAAATTTCATCATTAAAAGTAGTAGATAAAGCTGGCAATGAAAGTGAGAAAAAAGATATTAATTTTACATTTGATACGGATGCTCCTACAAAAGTAATAGATGGTATTGATGATGAAAAACTATATTACAATTCGGATAGAAATATAACCATAAATACAGAAGATATAGATTTAGATACTGTTAAAGTTACTATTTATAAGGATGGAGAAGAATATGAGCCAACTCCAGAAGAAACTATTCAAGCATTTACGATAGAAGAAAGAAAGGCTTATGCATCATATGTATTTTGCTCTGAAGGAGAATATAAGATATGCCTTGAATCGATTGATAAATCAGGTAATGGAGCAGATGACGTTTTAGAAAAAGAATTTATAATTGATAAAACTGTTCCAGTAATAAATATCGAAGACTATGATTCATTAAATGGAACTTATATAAATTATGATAAATCATTAAAAGTAAGTGTTGAAGAAAAGTATTTAGAACAAGATATTGAATGTAGTTATGTAAATGTAGTGAAAAAATATCCTGATGGAACTGTAGAAAATAATAATTATGTATTTGAATTAAATGGAGAATGTCCTGATTATTCGAATATATATGATAAATTTACTGAAGATGCAGAATATACTGTTACAGTAACTGCTCAAGATAAAGCTGGCAATGTATCTGTATCGCCTTCAATTACGTTTGTAGTTGATAAAACAGTGCCAGTGCAGTCAATTACTGGAGTGGAAAATGATGCATATTACAATATAGATAAAGATGTGGAATTTTTAAGTATAGATAACAATCAAGATATTAATACTATATCAGTAACTAGAGATGGTGAAGAATATCATGTTGGGGAATTTGCTATTGAAGGAATTAAAGCAATATTAAACAATACTTTTTCAGCAGAAGGCACATATGAAATTGTATTTACTACTACTGATAAGGCAGGAAATACAGTAGTTTCAAGAATTAAGTTTACAATAGATAAAACTGCACCTGATATCAAAGCTATAAAAGGTGATGATGGAAGTGAACTTAAGTCTGGGGAATATATAAATAGAATATTTACACCACAATTTATATTAGATAATTCAGAAGATTTTATAACACAAGTTACTTTAAATGGAACAGATGTTACAGGGAATATTTCTATAGCATCTCAAGAAATGGAGTATAATTATACAGTAACAGCACAAGATAAGGCTGGTAATATTGCTAATATGGATTTATTATTTACAGTAGATACTACTAATCCTGAAATATCAATATCAGATATAATGAGTGGATTCTTTAATCAAGATCTTACTCCAAAATTTGAGATAACTGATATTAATTTGGATTATGCTAATACATCATCAACATTAAATGAACAACCATTTACATCTGGAACTAAAATAGAAGAACAAAATGATTTTAACTTAAAGTTAATAGGAACTGATTTGGCAACTAATTCAAATAGTCAAAGCATAAGTTTTACAATTGATAAGGAAGGACCAGTAATATCATTTAAAAATCCTATATCAGGTAAATATTTTACAGAAGACTTTATTCCAGAATTTTTGATTAAAGATTTAAGTGATTATACTATTATTACACTTACTTTAGATGGTGAAGAATATCATATCGGTGATTATATTGAAGAAGAAGGAAAACATGTTTTATACATAGAAGTAATGGATAAGGCAGGAAATATATCGGAATTAAGCGTTGAATTCATTTTAGATAAGACTGCACCCAAATTTATTATAGATGGGGTGGCAGATGGAGAAACTTATTATGATACTATGTCAGCTACTGTCATGCTTGATAATCCATTAGATACTATAAATACAATTACAGTTAATGGAGAAGCTGCTGATGGTGAGACAAGTGAGGAATTTGGACAACAAATGATTAAGCTTGATTTTAATAATATAGATGATTATGAAGTAATGTTAAAAGGAACTGATGAAGCAGGAAATTCAACAGTTCAAACAATTAAGTTTACTGTTGCAGAAAAAACTTTATTATCAAAAATTACGACTAATAAAAAATTATTATATTCTTCTTTAGCAACAGTTGTTTCTGTATTATTTATAACTATTACTAGTTTTGGATTAAAGAGAAGAAAAAAATTAAAACTTAAATTAACAGAAGATTTAGAACAATAAAAGCTATATGGAGCTTATTTCTAGTAAAATGTTTGGCTGGAAATAAGCTCATTTTTTGTATAATAATAAATATTTATGTATCAAAAAAATAATTGTTATAGTAAAATAATAACATAGGTGGTGAGTTTAAAATGAAAAAAAAGATAATTCGATTATTAATTGCAATGATTGTAATTATAATTTTTATATCAACAGCATGTTTTGCAGTGTTAACTAAATTAAATAAAGCTAAAACAGTTCCGTTAGATGCAACAGAAGAAGAATTGAATGTGTCAGAAGAAACTGCTAAGGAGAGTAAAGAAAAGAAAATAAAAAATATTCTTTTATTAGGAGTCGATAAAGATGAAAATGCATCTGATGCAATTATGATATTATCTATTGATGAGAATAATAGTTCGGCTAAATTGTCATCAATTATGAGAGATACATATGTTTATTTTGGTAAAGGTAAAGCAAATAAAATAAATTATGCATACAATTATGGAGGAGTTAGATTATCTATAGCTAAAATAAATGAAATTTTTAATCTTGATATTCAAAAGTACGCAAAAGTAGATTTTACAGGCTTTATGAATATTGTAGATGCATTGGGA
Organism: Clostridium sp.; assembly: GCA_015058375.1. Classification (GTDB taxonomy): domain Bacteria; phylum Bacillota; class Clostridia; order Clostridiales; family Clostridiaceae; genus Clostridium. The sequence goes on along the minus strand of SVCK01000158.1, from coordinate 11,793 downwards.
GGATATTCTGTTGACATAACAGAAGCTGAAAGAAAAGAAATTAATTATAAACTTGGATATAATAGTTTGACTAAATCAGGAAATGTGGTTCTTAATGGAGAACAAACAGCAGCTTATGCTAGAATTAGACGTATAGATAATGATTATAAGAGAACAGAAAGACAGAGAACTATAATGTTTTATATTTTAAAAAAGATAAAAGAACAATCTATAACAGAGTATCCGTCTCTTATATCAAAATTATCATCTAATGTTGAAACAAACTTGACTACTATGGAATGTTTAGATTTAGCTAAGTATTTAGTAAAAGCAAGTAATGGAGGATTGAAAGAATTTAGAGTTCCTATGGATGGAACAGCAACTGATAATACAAAGGGTGTTTATCATTTGGATTGGAATGAAGAAATAAATATAAAAGGACTTCATGATTTTATCTATGGAGATTAATAGAATGTAAAAGGTGTCAGAAAATTTATTTTCAAGACACCTTTTTTTAAAAAACTTTTTTAGTGTTATAATTAATTGTAGCTTTTAAAAGGCGTGTTTTATTATTGAGATATGTGAGGAATGTTATGAAAAAGTTTTTAAGTGTTTTATTATGCATTTTATGGATGGGATTTATATATTATAATTCAAGTCAAAGTGGAACTTTATCTGATCAAGTAACTTATAAAGTTGTAGATAAATTCATTACAATAGTAGATCATATTCAAGAAAAACAATCTAGTGATATAAAAGTTTATACTTCACCAAAGTCATTAAAGAATAATCTTGCTGATAGCATAGCTAATAAAGATAGATTTTCACTTAATATTTTCTTGCGAAAAGGTGCTCATGTAGCTGAGTTTTTTATATTAGCAATTTTATTATGTAATGCTTTTTTTGTTTATGGTTTTAAAGGCAAAAGTTGCATAATATATATACTATTTATAGTACTATTTTATGCTGTTTTAGATGAATTTCATCAAATTTATATAGTTGAAAGAAGTTCAAGTGTAAAAGATGTATTAATAGATTTTATAGGTGGAATAATAGGAGTGATCTTATATTATTTGATATATTACATAAGAAAAAGTATGAAAAAAGTCAGAAAAAATTAATAATATAAAATTGTATTATATTACAGATAATATATAATATATAGAGTCAATATATAAATTAGGTTATTGTAGAAAAATAATAAAGGATTGATAAATGCTTGATAGATTTGACAATAATTAATATTAATAATAATATTAATTAAGAATGAAAAAAATATATAAATATGTAATTAAATTATGTATTATAAGTAAGGAGAGCGAAGTAATGGGAAACTTTAATTTTATAAAAACAAAGATTAAAGATGTGTATATTATAGAATCTAAAGTATTTGGAGATAATAGAGGATACTTTATGGAAACTTATAATAAGGAACAATTTGAAGAAGCAGGACTTACAATGACATTTGTTCAAGATAATGAATCAAAATCTAGCAAAGGTGTTTTAAGAGGACTTCATTTTCAAACTAAGCATACTCAAGGTAAGTTAGTAAGAGTAACTGAAGGTAAAGTTTTCGATGTTGCAGTAGATCTAAGAAAAGGTTCTCCAACATATGGTCAATGGGAAGGTGTTGTTCTTAGTGATGAAAATAAGAAACAATTCTATATACCAGAAGGATTTGCTCATGGATTCCTAGTGTTATCAGAAAAAGCTGTATTTAATTATAAATGTACAGATTTCTATGACCCAGAACATGATGGAGGAGTTATGTGGAATGATCCTGATATAGGAATTGAATGGCCTCTAGAAGGAATTGACGAAATAATATTATCTGAAAAAGATAAAAAACATAAGGGATTAAAGGACTTAGATGTTCCATTTGAATATAAATAAAGGAGAGTTTTAATTTTATGAAAACATACTTAGTAACAGGCGGAGCTGGCTTTATAGGCTCAAACTTTGTTTTATACATGTTAAATAAATATGATGATGTAAAAATAATTAATCTTGATGCATTAACTTATGCAGGTAACTTAGAAAACTTAAAGGAAGTAGAAAATAATCCTAATCATGTATTTGTTCAAGGGAATATTTGTGATCATGATTTAGTTACAAAATTATTTAATGAATATAACTTTGATTATGTAGTAAACTTTGCGGCAGAATCACATGTTGATAGAAGTATAAGAGAACCAGAAATATTTGCAAAGACAAATGTAATGGGAACTGTTAATCTTTTAAATTGTGCTAAAGATGCATGGTATACAGAAGAAAATGGATGGAAAGAAGGAGTTAAATATCTTCAAGTTTCAACTGATGAAGTTTATGGTTCATTAGGAGATACAGGATATTTCATGGAAACTACTCCATTAGATCCACATAGTCCATATTCAGCAAGTAAGGCATCAGCTGATTTTATGGTTAAGGCATATGGAGATACTTTTAAAATGCCAATTAACATAACAAGATGTTCAAATAATTATGGACCTTATCAATTCCCTGAAAAATTAATACCATTATTAATAAACAATTGCTTAGCTCATAGAGATTTACCTGTTTATGGTGATGGATTAAACGTTAGAGATTGGTTATTTGTTGAAGATCATTGTAAAGCTATAGACATGGTTGTTAGACAAGGAGTTCTTGGTGAAGTTTATAATGTAGGTGGACACAATGAAAGAACTAATATTCAAATAGTTAAGAAAGTTATATCATATATAAATGAAAACGTAGATAAGGAAGTTACTGAAAACTTAATTAAATATGTTGAAGATAGAAAAGGACATGATAGAAGATATGGTATAGCACCAGATAAGATAAAGGCAGATTTAGGATGGTATCCTGAAACTACTTTTGAAGTAGGAATAGAAAAGACTATAAAATGGTATTTAGATCATAAAGAATGGATGAATAATGTTACATCAGGTGATTATCAAAAATACTATGAAAAGATGTACAAATAAGAAGTAATATGTGAATTTATTAAAGTGTTATGACTGTGGAGGATTTTTATTTCCACAGCCATAACATTTTATAAGAATATAGGAGAAATTATATATGGGTGTTTCAGTAGTGATTCCTAATTATAATGGAAAAAAATATTTAGAGACCTGTATGAATAGTTTGATGAAACAGTCTTTAAAACCAGAAGAAATAATAATTGTTGATAATGATTCAAAAGATGGAAGTATTGAGTATATAGAACAAAATTTTAAAGATAAAGTTACTTTAATTTGTTTGAATGAAAACTATGGATTTAGTAAGGCTGTAAATGAAGGAATTAGGAACAGTAAAAGTGATTTTGTAGCATTATTAAATAATGATACAGAGTTAGATGAAAGATGGTTAGAGGAATTATATAAGTGTATACAGAAAGATGAAAATATATTTTCTTGTTGTAGTAAGATGCTTAGATTTAGAGAAAGAAATATTATCGATGATGCTGGAGATGAGTATACTTTATTTGGATGGGGAAATAAAATAGGTGATGGTAAGCAAAGCGAAATATACGATGAAGATAGAGAAGTTTTTTCTTCGTGTGCAGGTGCTGCTATATATCGAAAGAGTATTTTGCAAAAAATAGGACTGTTTGATGAAAATTTTTTTGCCTATTTAGAAGATATGGATATATCGTATCGTGCAAGAGTATATGGATATAAAAATTACTATGCATCTAAAGCTAAAGTATATCATATTGGAAGTGCAACAAGTGGTAGCAGACATAATTCATTTAAGGTTAAGCTAGCTGCAAGAAATAACATATATTTGATTTTTAAAAATATGCCTATACCGCAGATTATACTTAATTTTATGTTCATTTTTATAGGAATAATTGTGAAGTGGATATATTTTTTAATCAAAGGATTTGGAATAGACTACATAAAGGGTGTATTTGAAGGCTTAACAACTAAGAAAAAAGTAAATAAGATAAAATTAAAAGATAACTTATTTAATTATATAGATATTGAAAAAAAATTATTAAAAAACACATTGAACCTTTTAAAGAGAGGATAGAATATGATAAAACAAAATCAAAAATTAATTAATAATGCCATAGTGTTTATAGATGCTGTTGTAATGGTATTTTCCTTTCTATTGACATGGTATATAAGAATACATAGTGGAATTATGAATATAGAGGGAGGATTACTATCATTTAGAGAGTATTTGATTCCAGTAATTATAATGATTCCTATATATATCTTGATATATAATTTTAAAAGATTGTATAGTAGTGAAAGAATGGTTTTTATAAGTAATGAAATAGCAAATATAATAACTGCCAATTTGTTAGGAATATTAGTTTTTACAGGACTTTTATTTTTAACAAAACAAATAGACTATTCTAGAGCTGTGCTTATTATATTTTTCTTTGTTTTAACTATATTTACTAGCGTAGAGAGAATATTAATAAGAACTTTTATGAGAAGAGCTAGAAAAAGAGGATTAAATGTTAAATATACAGTATTTGTAGGTTATAGTGAAGGAACTACTAGATTTCTTAAGTTAATAAAAGAAAATAAACATTGGGGATATAATGTTTTAGGATTATTTGATGATTTGGGATATAGTCCTAAAGAACTTGATTATTTAGGAAAATTATCAGATTTAGATGAATATTTAAGTAAAAACAGAGATATAGATGAAATAATTATTACCTTGGAAATGAAGGAGTATGACAAACTTAAAAATATAATAGCAATTTGTGAAAAATTGGGTATAAGAGCTCAGATAATACCAGGTTACTACAAATATCTTCCAGCAAAGCCTTATGTAGAAGAAATTGGCGGTATTCCTTTAATTAATATGAGATATATTCCTTTAGATAATATACTTAATAAGTTTATAAAGAGAACTGTTGATATTATTGGTTCATTAGTAGCAATTATAATTTTTTCACCAATAATGCTGATTGTGGCTATATTAGTGAAGACAACATCAGAAGGACCTTTAATATTTAAGCAGGAAAGAGTTGGACTTAATAGAAAGACTTTTACAATGTATAAATTTAGAAGTATGAGAGTTCAAGATCCAAATGAAGAAAAGAAAGATTGGACAGTTAAAAATGATCCTAGAAAAACTAAAATAGGAACTTTCATAAGGAAGACTAGCATTGATGAATTACCTCAATTTTTTAATGTTTTAAAGGGCGACATGAGTCTTATAGGACCAAGACCAGAAAGACCTTATTATGTTGAAAAATTTAAAGATGAAATACCAAAGTATATGGTAAAACATCAAGTGAGACCAGGAATTACAGGATGGGCTCAAGTTAATGGATGGAGAGGAGATACATCCATAGAGAAGAGAATAGAATGTGATATTTATTATATAGAAAATTGGAGCCTTACATTAGACATAAAAATAATATTCCTAACATTTTTTAAAGGGTTTATTAATAACAATGCATATTAATGAAAAGGAGAAAAAGATGAAAAGCGAATTGAAAAAGAGAGTATTTAATATAGTTTGTACAGTAGTGAGTACAGTTCTATTATCTATGTTATTTATACATTATTATAATGTTCAGGAAAATAAGGTTGGCATTTTTGTGAATATTAAATTATATATGTTTTTTATGATAGCATTATCATTATTTTTAGGATGGATGCTTTCAGTTTCTGCTTGTGAATTTAAACAAGTTGTAAAATTTTTAAATATAACTTTTAAAAATACAACATTAATAAAAACATTATCAAAGAATGATTTTAAAAACAAATTTGCATCATCATATTTGGGAATTGTATGGGGATTTATTCATCCATTAGTTACTATTATTGTATATTGGTTCGTTTTTCAAGTGGCATTTAAACAGGAATCTATAGGAAATATTCCATATATAATATGGTTTATATGCGGTATTATTCCTTGGTTTTTTTTCTCAGAATCTTTTCCATCAACAAGCAATGTATTTTTAGAATATAGTTATTTAGTTAAGAAGGTAGTATTTAAAATAGAAGTATTGCCTGCGGTAAAAATCATTGCGGCGTTGTTCGTACATGCATTCTTCATATTATTCATATATTTGATTACATCTTTATATGGAATAAAACCAGATTTATATACAATACAGTTTGTATATTATTCTGGAGCAATGATAATTTTTGTTTATGCAGTGAGCATATTTACATCATCAGTTATATTATTTTTTAGAGATTTAGGTCAAATAATAAGTGTGATTTTAAGTGTTGGATTCTGGTTTACTCCTATTGGATGGCGTTTGACAGCAGTACCAGAATGGGCAAGAATTGTGTTTAAACTTAATCCTTTATATTATATAGTAGTAGGTTACAGAGATGCATTTGTAGATAAAATATTTTTTTGGCAAAGACCTTATTTGACATTATATTTTTGGTTAGTCTGTTTCACTATACTATGTTTAGGTGTAAAGATGTTTAATAAGTTAAAACCACATTTTTCAGATGTAATATAAAGAGGTATTTATTATGAGTGCAATGATAAGTGTAAAGAATTTAGTGAAAAAATATAACATATATGATAAACCAGTAGATAGATTAAAAGAAACACTGTCAATAAGAAAAAAGTGCTATCATAGAGAGTTCACAGCGCTAAATGGATTGACTTTTGAGGTTGAAAAGGGAGATGCTATTGGAATTTTAGGAAAGAATGGTTCTGGAAAATCAACTTTACTTAAATTGATTACAGGAGTTTTAACACCAACATCAGGAGAGTTGGTTATTAATGGGAAGATAGCGGCTATATTGGAATTAGGTGCTGGATTCAATATGGAATATACAGGAATAGAAAATATATATCTTAATGGAACTATGATGGGATATACAAAAGAAGAAATGGATACTAGAATAAATGGAATAATTGAATTTGCTGATATTGGAGATTTTATAAATCAACCTGTAAAAGTATATTCTAGTGGTATGTTTGCAAGATTAGCATTTGCTGTTGCAATTAATGTAGATCCTGATATATTAATAGTAGATGAAGCATTAGCAGTTGGAGATACTAGATTCCAAATGAAGTGTATAGATAAAATGAAAAGCTTAAAGGAAAATGGAACAACTATTTTATTTGTATCACATGCTACTGAACAAATAAAGAGATTTTGTAATAAGGCTATATGGATTAAAGATGGAGTTATTAGAGCTCAAGGTGAATCAGGAGAAATTGGTGATTTGTATGAAGACTTTATGAAATATGGAGAAACTGATAATAAGTCAGATGTAAGACTTAAGAAGGTTGAAGAAGTTAAAAATGACGGACAATTTAGAGTCCCAGTTGATGAAGATATTTTAGCATCAATAGCGAAAGTTGAAATATCAAAGGATAAAATTCAAACTTTTGATGATATTGAAGTACAAGTTACTTATGATATATATAAAGAAAATATTGAAGGATTCCTTTTGGGAGCAGCAATATATACACCAGGAAGGGAGTATATTTTTGGGCCAAATACATATTTGGAAAAAGTTGAAATACCAAGTACTTTTGGAAGACATAAGGTAGTATATAGAATTCCTAAAATGCCTTTAATGGGTGGAAAGTATACTGTAGATGTTGGGATTTTTACGGATGAAAGTTTAGTTAATTTAGACTATAAGCAGTGCGCATGTGAATTTAGAATATCTAATAAATATATGTCTGAAGGAAAATTTTATATAAATCACGAGTGGAAAGTAATAGAGTAAGTTTTTATACTTACTCTAATTATTAAAAGAGAAGGTGGCTTACGTTTGAAAAGTATAAGATTTTGCATAGATAGTGTTGAGAGTAATGATGAAAAAACTCAAGTAGTCATTTCAGGATGGGCTTGTGACGAAAAGAATAAGAAGGTAGAAATAGAAGCTTTAAATAAAAAAATAATAAATAGGGATGTTATTGAAAGATATGATATATATCATCACTTTAACGAAGCGAACAATGCATTAAATTCAGGATTTGTAATTACTGTGCCTTATGATAAAAAAATAAAACTGAGGTTTTTTACAGAAGATGAAGATATAGTTTGTAAAGTGACTAGTAAAGGGGAATATAAAGCTAATACATTATCAGATAAAATAGGCAGATTTTTAACTATAATTTATCCTCAAAATATAGTTAAAATAATTAGACAAATTAAAGACTATGGACTTATATATACATTAAGAAAAATAAAAAATATACTATTTCCGCATAGAATAAAAAATATTCAATATAAGGATTGGATTATAAAAAATAGAGTTAAAGACAGTGAACTTTCACTGCAAAGGAAGCATAAATTTAATGATGAAGTGAAAATATATCTTGTAGTTTTAGTTAATGAAAGTAATGTTGATTCATTATCTTCTACAATAGAATCAATTAGCAAACAAACGTATAAAAATGTAGAAGTTGCTTTAGTAAGTGAAAACATAATAGATAAAAATGCACTGTTAGGAATTATTGAGAAATTTAAACATGATATATGTTTTGCAGAAATTGAAAATGATATAAATAAAGTTATTAGAAATGCAAAAGGAGATTATATATCAACAGTTTTAAGTGGTGATATATTAGAATTAAATGCTTTATATGAAGTGGTTAATTATATAAATGAAAATCAAAGAGTAGATTTTGTTTACTCAGATGAGGATACTGTTGATGAAATGGGAAGAAAGTTTTCAAATCCACATTTCAAGCCAGATTGGTCGCCTGATCTATTAAATAGTTATAATTATATAGGACATTTAGCTTTTATAAGGAAAGAGATAATTAACTTTGATTATAAAATAAGAAATGAATATGAGTTATATTTATTAGCATCAGAAAGCACTTCAAATATAGGACACATATCAAAAGTCTTATATCATAGTAAAGATAAAGGCGTAAATAATATATTTAAAACTAAAAATACAGATTTAGATAAGGTTATTATAAGTCAACATATAGATAGAATGCATGAAAAAGGAATAGTTGAAAATGGATTGATAGAAGGGACTTATAAGGTTAATTATGAAATTAAAGGTAATCCTTTGGTTTCTATAATAATTCCAAATAAGGATGAAAAAGAATCACTAAAGAAGTGTATAGATTCTATAATTGAAAAAAGTACTTATAGTAATTATGAGATTATTGTAGTGGAAAACAATAGTGTTAGTGATGAAATATTTGATTATTACAAAGAGATTGAAAAGTTAGAAAAGGTAAAGGTAATTACTTGGAAAGAAGGATTTAACTATTCTGCAATAAATAATTTCGCATTTAAACATACTAAAGGTGAATTTGTCGTTTTATTAAATAATGATATTGAAATTATTACATCTAACTGGATTGAAGAAATGCTTATGTATACTCAAAGAAAGGATGTAGGAATAACAGGGGTAAAATTATATTATCCAGATGATTCTATTCAGCATGCTGGAGTAATAATTGGATTGAATTCAGTTGCAGGACATTCTCATGGTCGCTTTGATAGAGTAGATGATGGATATGCAGGAAGATTAAAAGTAGTTCAAAATTTAAGTGCAGTTACAGCAGCTTGTCTTATGATTAAGAGGAGTATTTTTAAAGAAATAAATGGATTAGATGAAAAGTACCCAGTAGCATTTAATGATGTTGATTTTTGTTTGAGAGTAAGACAAAAAGGATATTTAATTATTTTTAATCCTTTTATAGAAATGTATCATTATGAATCAAAATCAAGAGGAATAGAGGATAGTCCAGAAAAAGTGAAACGATTTAATAATGAAGTAAAGCGTTTTAAAGAAATGTGGGGATTATGGAAAAGAGATCCTTATTATAATGATAATCTTACAAAGGAAAGAGAAGATTTTTCATTAAGAATATAAATAAAAGTATGGTGATAAAAAATGTCTAAGTTAGAATACTGTATAGATGTAGTAGATATACAGGATGATAAGGTAATAATAAAAGGATGGGCGTATAAACATAATCTAAAGTCCATAAAGTTTAACGTTTTAGGTGATGAAAATGCAAGTGTTTCAACTGAAAAAAGAATAGATATTTATAATAAGTTCAATAAAGAAGCAGGGGCAGAGGATGCTGGATTTAGTATTACAACAATAAATAAAAATAACATAAATATTGTTATTGAATGTGAAGATGAAACTGTTGAAGTTAAGGTTAAGCCTAAGGAATTCAACAAAAAAGATGTTACTGCTAAGTTAAAAAAAGCATTAAAGATGATGAATATTAATAACTTGAAGAAGGTTATTAATGAAGTTAATAGTTATGGTTTAAAAGCTACATATCATAAGGCTAGAAATAAATTTACAGCTGGTATGGAAAATAATATAGAGTATGATAAGTGGATAAGAGAGAGGTTTGTAACTGAAGATGAGCTAGAAAGACAAAGAAATCATAAATTTGAATATGAACCTAAAATAAGTGTAATTATCCCAACTTATAATACAAAGATTAACTTTTTAAATAAAGTAGTAGATTCTGTTAGAAACCAAAGCTATGAAAATTGGGAACTTTGTATTGCTGATGGAGCTAGTACAAGTGAAGAGACATTAAAAAGGTTAAAGGAATATGAAGAACTTGATTCTAGAATTAAAGTAGAATATTTAAAAGAAAATTATATGATATCAGGAAATACTAATGAAGCGTTAAAACTTGTAACTGGAGAATATGTGGCTTTATTAGATCATGATGACATATTAACTGAAGATGTTCTGTATGAATATGTAAAAGTATTAAATGAAGATAGAGATGTTGAGTTTATATACTGTGATGAAGATAAGATTGATGAGTTTGAATTAGAGTATTTTGATCCACATTTTAAGCCAGATTGGGCTCCAGATACTTTTAGAAATTGTAATTATATTTGTCACTTCTCAATGTTCTCAAAGGATCTTTTAGATAGAGTAGGATATTTTAATAGTGATTTTGATGGAAGCCAGGACTATGACATAATATTAAGACTTACAGAACAAGCTAAGAAAGTATATCATGTACCTAAAGTTTTATATCATTGGAGAGTTCATAGAGGTTCAACAGCAGGAGGTATGGGACAAAAGAGTTATACAATTGAAGCAGGAAGACGTGCTCTTGAAGCTCACTTAAAGAGAATTGGTGAAGAAGGAAAAGTAGAACATGGTAGGTTTAACGGATGCTATAGAGTAAGTTATGATATAAAGGAAAACAAAAAAGTATCCATAATTATACCTAATAAGGACGAAAAGAAAACATTAAAAACATGTATTGATTCAATTTTAACTAAAACGACTTATCAAAATTATGAAATAGTAGTTGTTGAAAATAATAGTACAACAACAGAAATTTTTGATTACTATAAGGAAATTGAAAAAAATTCAAGAGTTAAGGTTGTTAGGTGGAATGGAGAATTTAACTATTCTGCAATAAATAATTTTGGAGTTAAGAATAGTGATGGAGACTATATTCTTCTACTAAATAATGATACTGAAGTTATAAGTGAAAACTGGATTGAAGAAATGGTTATGCATGCTCAGAAAAAAGAAATAGGTGCTGTAGGTGCGAAATTATACTATATTGATGATACAATACAACATTTTGGAGTTGTTCTAGGTGTAGGTGGAGTTGCAGAACATTTAGGAAAAGGTCTTGGAAGATATGATGGCGGTCATATGGGAAGACTATTTATGAAGATAAATGTTATGGCTGTTACAGGAGCATGTTTAATGATGAGAAGAAATGTGTTTGATGAACTTGGTGGATTAAATGAAAAATTAAAAGTAGCATATAATGATGTGGATTTATGTATGAAAGCAAGAAAAGCAGGATATTTGAATTTAGTTACACCATATGCTGAGTTATACCATTATGAATCTAAATCTAGAGGATTAGATACTGATAGTGAGAAGATGCACAGACTTC